>CAKTTL010000052.1 GCA_934615235.1 uncultured Clostridia bacterium | reverse complement strand
TTCCTGGAGCTTTTCCCGCAATTCTTCTATCTTCATACTACTTCATTATACCACTTTTTAAATGCTGTTGCCCTGGGAAGGATGGAGTTTGCGGGAAACGGATGGAGGGACGGGGTTGTGCCGGGGGAAACCTTTCTTTCTGCGAAAGAAAGGTTTCCCCCGGGCCCCCTTCCAAAGAAAGCCGCTTTTACGCCGTCCGCCCCGCGGAGGGCGGGGCGGACGGCGTCGGGACGGATAGGGTGTCGGGGATTATCAGAGCAGGCGAATCAGGAGCATGTATGCGGCGGTGCCGATACAAATTGTGAGGAGCGTTTTATGGGTGAGTTTATAGCATACCGCGACGACGACCACGGCGATCAGCTTCGGCAGGCCAACGCCCAGCCAGTCGGTTCCCGCGTCCTTCAGGCAATAGACGACCAGCACAGCCATCACCGCGGACGGCAGCACCTGTCCCAGCCGCACGAGCGCTCGCGGCATATGCCGGTTTTTGCCGAATACCGCGAACGGGAACGCGCGCAGCGCGAATACAATCACAGCCGAAACCGCGACCGCGGCCAGCGCCATTCCAACGTTCATGCTTCTCCCTCCTTCGTCCGGACGCAAAGCAGGATACCGGACGTAATCAACAGCGCGGGCAGCATGAAGCTGCTCTGGCCGAACACGATCAGGCACACGACGGCCAGCGCGCCGCCCAGCAGCGCGGGCAGGTGATTCTTCGTATGCTCCCACTGATCGACGACGATAATCACGAACAGCGCCGTCATGCAGAAATCGATACCCTCCAGATCCCACGGGATCACCTGGCCGAGCACCGCGCCCACAAGCGTACCGATCACCCAGTAGCTCTGGCTGAGCGCGGCGAGGTAGAACATCACGTCCTGCCGGTCGGGCAAATCGGCGGGCAAACTGCAGTTGACCGCGTAGGTTTCGTCCGTCAGCGAATGGATCATATACAGCTTGCGCCGGCCCATCCTGCGGAACTCGTCCAGAAAGGTTATGCCGTAAAAGAGCTGGCGGCTGCTCATCAAAAGCGCCGTCAGCGCCACCGTCGCAAGCGACGCACCGCTTGCCAGGAACGTAATCAGCACGAACTGAAACGCGCCCGTATACACCGTCACGCTCGCAAGCAGAGACACGAACCACGGCATGCCGTTTTCGTTCATCATAATGCCGTAGGCGACGGAGATAAACAGATAGCTGCACAGAATCGGAACAGATTCCCTGAACGCGCGGCGGAAGGCTTGTTTTTTCATCGCATGGCTCCCGTATCCTGCCGCGCGGGGCGCGGCTGAATCATTCAAAAAAATTACCGGAATCATAGCATTGTAATTCCACTATGTCAATAGGCAAAATATAAAATTCTTGCTTTTCCCGTTTGTTTATCGTACAATAAGCGTATTGGAGGTGGGCAGGATGAAAATTTCCACCAAGGGGCGCTACGCCGTCCGCATGCTGCTGGATATCGCGATACATCAGAAAAACGAAATGATTTCTCTGCGGGACATTGCCGAGCGGCAGCAGATTTCGAAAAAGTATCTCGAACAGATCGCCGCGCAGCTGACGCAGGCCGGCATTCTGACGGCCTCGCGCGGACAGTCGGGCGGTTATCGTCTCGTCGGCCAGCCGTCGGACTATACGCTCGACCGCATTTTGAGCGTCACGGAGGGGCGCATGCATCCCGTCGCATGCCTCGATACATCGCCCAATCAGTGCGCGCGCTGCGATTTCTGCATGACGCTCCCCGTCTGGCAGCGGCTGGACGAGGTGATTCACAACTATCTCGCGTCCGTTACCCTGCAGGATATTCTCGATCAGGCGCCGAATCAGCCCAAACCGTAACGCCCGCCCCTTTCCGGCTTCTGCCGGGAAGGGGTTTTCTTTCTATTTTAATTTCTCTCTTCTTTCATTTTTCTTTCATTTTACCCTTGCATCGACGGCGTTTTGACTGTACCATTAAAGCTAACCTGTCACAAACGAAGAAAAAGGGGGCATTTCATGCTTGCGCGCGTTCTCTCCTTCGCGCTGGACGGCATCAGCGGTTATCCTGTCACCGTCGAGGCGAACGTCTCCGGCGGCATGCCCAGTTTCGATATTGTCGGCCTGCCGGACGCGGCGGTAAAGGAATCGCGCGAGCGCGTCCGCGCGGCGCTGGCCAACAGCGGCTTCTCGCTCCCCTTCACGCGCATCATCGTTAACCTCGCCCCGGCCGATACGAAAAAGACCGGCCCGGCGTTTGATCTGCCCATCGCGCTGGCGATTCTTTACGCCTCCGAACAGCTGCGCGGCGATCCGCCCGAGAAGCTCGTTTTATTGGGCGAGCTGTCGCTCGGCGGGGAGCTGGCCCCGGTGCGCGGCGCGCTGCCGATGGCGCTGTCCGCGCTGCAGCAGGGGTATACGCGTCTGCTCGTTCCCGCGCAGAACGCGCCGGAGCTCGCCTGTGCCGAAGGCGCGCAGGTCTATCCCGCCGCTACGCTGCGCCAGGTCGCGGACGCGCTGACGGGCGGGCAGCCCATTGCGGCGCAGCCGCCGAAAAAATTCGTCGATCTGCTGCGCGCGCACGAAGACGTAAACGACCTCTCGCTCGTCATCGGTCAGCCGGTGGCCAAGCGCGCGCTGGAAATCGCGGCGGCGGGCGCGCATTCGCTGCTGCTCGTCGGCCCTCCGGGCACGGGCAAGACGATGCTGGCGCGCTGTCTGCCCGGCCTTCTGCCCGAAATGACGCTCGAAGAATCGCTCGAGACGACGCGCATCCACAGCGCGGCGGGGCTGCTCCCGCCGGGCGCGGGGCTGCTGACGAGCCGCCCGTTCCGCGCGCCGCACCATTCCGCGTCGCTGGCGGCGCTGGTTGGCGGCGGGCGCGACGCGCATCCGGGCGAAATCACGCTCGCGCACAACGGTATCCTCTTCCTCGACGAACTGCCCGAATTTCAGCGCGATACGCTCGACGGCCTGCGTCAGCCGCTGGAAGACGGTTTCGTTACGATCTCCCGCGCGAACAGCCGCTCAAGCTACCCCGCGCGGGCCATGCTCGTCGCCTCGATGAACCCCTGCCCGTGCGGCTATCTGGGCAGCCGCACGCACGCCTGCCGCTGCACGCCGCAGGCCGTACAGCGCTATCAGGGGCGCGTAAGCGGGCCGCTGCTGGATCGCATCGATCTGCGCGTCGAGGTAGGCGAAGTGCCGCAGGAAGCGCTGCGTCAGGGCGCGTCTGGGGAATCGAGCGCGCAGGTGCGCGGCCGGGTGAGCGAAGCCCGCGCGCGCCAGCAGCGGCGCTACGAGGGCGCGGGGCTCTACGCCAACGCGCAAATCGGCGCGCGGCAGCTCTCGCGCTTTTGCCGGCTGGACGCGGAAAGCGAACGGCTGCTGGAAATGGCCGCCACGCGCTGGGGGCTTTCCATGCGCGGCCGCGCGCGGGTCATGAAGCTCGCCCGCACCATCGCCGACCTGGACGCAAGCGGCGATATCCAGTCCAAGCACGTCGCCGAAGCGCTGCAATTCCGCATGGGCGGAATGGGACGGGGATGACGCTGGGGAGGCCGCCTTTCTGAGAAAGGCGCCTCCCCAGACCCCTCCCGGAAAGCGCTTTTTCGTGCGGAACAAGGAGTTGAAGCGAAGGCGTTACTTCCGGTACGTCGAGCTGATAACGACGCGGTGCTGCGCGAAAAGGCAAGCTGCGCGGGCGCAGGGTTTTCGGAATTTGCGACGTCCCCTCCCGGAAAGCGCTTTTTCGTGCGGAACAAGGAGTTGAAGCGAAGGCGTTTCTTCCGGTACGTCGAACTGATAACGACGCGGTGCTGCGCGAAAAGGCAGGCTGAGCGGACGCAAAGTTTTCGGAATTTGCGGCGACCTCTCCCGGAAAGCGCTTTTTCATGCAGACATGCCCCTTTCCATCGCTTCTTATTTCTCTGATCGGAGGAATTTCTCTTGGCATATTCTCAGGAACAGCTGGCATGGATCCGGCTGGCAAACGTTCACAAACTCGGCACGCAGCGCTTCAACGCGCTCCTGGAGCGTTTCGGCACGGCGCAGGCCGTCTGGGACGCGCCGCCGGAGGAGGTTGAAGCCATTCTCGGCAAGGCGCAGAATCGTCTCCTGCAGGATGCGCGCGAGGACGACTCGCTCGACAAACTCCTTACCGCGCTGGAAAAATGCGCCGCGGTCGCCGTCACGCGCGAGGACATCGAATACCCGTCTCTGCTTGCCGAAATCCCGGATGCGCCGCCGCTTTTATATGTGCGCGGGCGCACGGAGCTCAACGACCTGCGCGCGGTAGCGATCGTCGGTTCGCGCAACTGCTCGGCCTATGGCAGCCGCATGGCGCGCCGCCTCGGGCGCGAGCTGGGCGAAACGGGCGTGACGATCGTCTCGGGCTTTGCCCGCGGCATCGACAGTTTCGCCCATCGCGGCGCCATCGACGCGGGCGGCCGCACGGTCGCCGTCTTTGGCAGCGGCGTGGACGTGGTGTATCCGCCCGAAAATCTGGAGCTGGTGGACGAGCTGCTCGAAGCGGGCGGCAGCATTCTCTCCGCCAACCCGCCCGGCACGTCCCCCACGCCCCGCGTTTTCCCCGCGCGCAACCGCATCATCAGCGGCATGAGCGAAGGCACGGTCGTTGTGGAAGCGTCGCCGCGTTCCGGCGCGATGCTGACGGCAGACTTTGCGCGCGCGCAGGGGCGCGAGCTGTTCGCCGTTCCCGGTCAGGCGGACGCCCTGCTCAGCGCGGGCACGAATTCGCTCATCCGCTCCGGCGCGCGGCTTGTCACCTGCGCGCGCGATATCGCGGCCGACCTGGGCTGGCACCGGCCGGAGCTTTCGTCCCCTGCCGCGCCCCGCGCGGCAAAAATTCTCCCCCTCCAGCCCGACGAGCAGCGCGTATACGATCAGCTTGCCGGCGGCGCGCTCGACGCGGACGCGCTGGTCGAAGCGACCGGCCTGCCCGTCGATCGCGTGAATTCGCTCTTGACAACGATGGAGATTCAGGGAATAATAAAACAGATACCCGGCAGAATGTTTGAACGGGCGGATGAAATAGAAGATTCTCAAGTTTGATATAAAGGGGTACTTTGAAATTGGCAGCAGCAAAGCATAAGCTGGTCATCGTCGAATCTCCGGCAAAGGCGCGCACCATCGCCAAGTTCCTCGGCCGCGGCTACAGGGTCGAGGCCTGCAACGGCCATGTGCGCGATCTGCCCAAGTCGCAGATCGGCGTCGGCCCGGAGAACGATTTTGAACCCAAGTACATCACGATTCGCGGGCGCGGCGACGTGCTCGACAGGCTGCGCAAGGAAGCCAAGGGCGCTTCGCAGATCCTGCTCGCAACCGACCCGGACCGAGAGGGCGAAGCGATCTCCTGGCATCTGGCGCATATTCTCAAAATCGATCCGGATTCCCCCTGCCGCGTGGAATTCCACGAGATCACGTCCAAAGCCGTCAAGGAAGCGATCAAGCATCCGCGCGCGGTCAAGATGCCGCTGGTCAACGCCCAGCAGGCGCGGCGCGTGCTCGACCGGCTGGTGGGCTATAAGATCAGCCCGCTTCTGTGGGTGAAGGTCAAAAAGGGACTGAGCGCGGGCCGCGTGCAGTCCGTCGCCACGCGCATGATCGTCGACCGCGAGGACGAGATCGACGCGTTTATCCCCGAAGAATACTGGGACGTGACGACCAAGCTGACCGCGAACGGCAAGCGTTTCGCCGCCCGGCTTTACCGGCCCGAAATCCACGGCGAGCAGGAAGCGAAGGAGGCCGTCGAAAAAATTCGGCAAAGCGGCCTGGCCGTCGCGACCGACAAGCGCGCCGAGCGCAAAAAGAATCCCTCCCCGCCTTT
The DNA here is from genome assembly GCA_934615235.1 of uncultured Clostridia bacterium. Taxonomy (GTDB): domain Bacteria; phylum Bacillota; class Clostridia; order Christensenellales; family Aristaeellaceae; genus Aphodomonas. The sequence continues at coordinate 13,751 of CAKTTL010000052.1, read as the reverse complement.
CACCACGCCGAACCTGCAGCAGGAGGCCTCGCGCAAGCTGCGCTTTACCACCTCCAAGACGATGCAGATCGCGCAGCAGCTCTACGAAGGCGTGGATATCGAAGGCGAAGGCACGGTCGGTCTGATCACCTATATCCGTACCGACTCCGTTCGCCTGTCCGACGAGGCCATCGCCGCGGCGCGCGAGTATATCCCCGCGCAGTACGGCCCGGCCTATCTGCCGGAAACGCCCAACGTTTATAAGGGGCGCACGCGCGCCCAGGACGCGCACGAAGCCATCCGCCCGACCGACGTGACCCGCCGGCCCGAAAACGTCAAGGCTTCGCTCACGCGCGACCAGTATAACCTCTATCGCCTGATCTATCTGCGCTTTCTCGCCAGCCAGATGACCCCCGCGCTCTACGACACCGAAACCGCCGAAATCACCGGCGCGGACGGCGTTGTGCTGCGCTTCTACGGCGAGCATAAAAAGTTCGCGGGCTTTACGTCCGTCTACGAAGAGAGCACGGACGAAGAGGTCGTCAGCACCGAAACGACGCTGCCGCTCCTTTCCGCGGGCGACGCGGCCAAACTGGACGACGCTTCCGCCGAACAGCATTTCACCCAGCCGCCCGCGCGCTATACCGAAGCCTCGCTCGTGCGCGCGCTGGAAGAAAAGGGCATCGGCCGCCCGAGCACGTATGCGCCGACGATTTCCACCATCATCGCCCGCGGCTATGTCACCCGCGAACAGCGCCGGCTCTACCCCACGCTGCTCGGACGCATGGTCACGCAGATGATGTGCGAAAATTTCTCCGATATTGTTGATATGCAGTTTACAGCGGACATGGAAAATAAGCTGGACCGTATCGAAGAAGAAAACCTTCCCTGGAAGCAGGTCATCCGCGATTTCTACGGCCCGTTCGCCCAGACGCTGGAAAAGGCCGAGCAGGGCATCGAGAAGGTCAAAATCGAGGACGAGGTAAGCGACGAAAAGTGCGAACTGTGCGGCGCGCCGATGGTTTACAAGATGGGCCGCTACGGCAAGTTCCTCGCCTGCTCCCGCTTCCCCGAATGCCGCGGCACGAAGGCGATTCTCACCGAAATCGGCGTGCCCTGTCCGGAATGCGGCGCGCCCATCCTCGAAAAGACGAGCCGCAAGGGCCGCAAGTTCTATGGCTGCAAGAACTATCCCGAGTGTACCTTCGTCTCCTGGGATAAGCCCGTGGCCGAAAAGTGCCCCGTCTGCGGCAGCTATATGACGCTCAAGGAAAGCCGCAAGAACGGCAACTGGTATCTTTGCAGCAACGAATCCTGCCGCCATCGCGAGAAGGCGCCCGAAGAAGAGACGCAGGAGAATACGGAAGAGTAAATGGATCGCGCATTTGTTTACGGCGCGGGGCTCGCCGGATGTGAAGCCGCGTGGCAGCTTGTCCGCCGCGGCATCCCCGTAACGCTTGTTGAAATGAAGCCCGCAAAGCGCTCGCCCGCCCATCACGCGGACGGCTTTGCCGAGCTCGTCTGCTCCAACTCGCTCAAGGCGGACAGGCTTTCCAACGCCTGTGGCCTGCTCAAGGAGGAGATGCGGCGCTTCGATTCGCTCATCATGCGCGCGGCGGACGCAAGCCGCGTGCCGGCCGGCGGCGCGCTGGCCGTCGATCGCGATACGTTTTCGGAGATCATCACCCGCGCTCTGCGCGAACATCCCCTCGTTACCGTCGAAGCGCGCGAGCAGACGCAAATGCCCGACGCGCCCGCGATCATCGCCACCGGCCCGCTCACCAGCGACGCCATGGCCGCGGCCATTCAGAATCGTTTCCACACCCTCAGCTTTTACGATGCGGCCGCGCCCATCGTCACGCTCGAATCGATCGACATGGATCGTGTTTTCCGCGCCTCGCGCTACGACCGCGGCGGCGACGATTACATCAACTGCCCCATGACCGAGGAGGAATACTACGCTTTTTACAACGAGCTGATCGCCGCGCGCACTGCGCCGGTGCACGGCTTCGAGGAAAGCGCCGTTTTTGAGGGCTGCATGCCGGTGGAGACGCTCGCAAAGCGCGGCGCGCTCGCGCTGGCCTACGGCCCGATGAAGCCGGTCGGCCTGGTCGATCCGGCGACGGGCAAGCGGCCGTTCGCCAACGTGCAGCTGCGGCAGGACGACGCCGCGGGCACGCTTTACAACCTCGTCGGCTTCCAGACGCGCCTGGCCTTCCCGGAGCAGAAGCGCGTCTTCGGCATGATTCCCGGACTTGCGCACGCGGAGTTCGCGCGCTATGGGGTGATGCACCGCAACACGTTCCTCAACGCTCCCGGCATCCTCAGCCGCACCTTTGAGGTGATCGATACGCCGGGCGTATATTTCGCCGGCCAGATGACCGGCGTGGAAGGCTATGTCGAATCGGCCGCAAGCGGCCTTGTCGCTGGCGTGTCGCTCGCGCGGGAAATGCGCGGCCTTGCGGTGCACGAGTTCCCGACCGTCACCGCGCTGGGGGCGCTCGGCCGCCATGTATGCGGCCCGAACCGCGATTACCAGCCGATGAGCATCACCTTCGGCATCATTGACGAATATCCGGAGCGGATCCGCAACAAGGTGGAGCGCTATGAGGCCATCGCCCGGCGCTCGCTGGAAACGCTCGAAACGATGAAAGAGGAGTTTCAATAATTATGGATTTGAAAGGCACTACCATCTGCGGCGTCTGGCGCGACGGCAAATGCGCCATCGCGGGCGACGGGCAGGTCACAATGGGCGAGCATACCATCTTCAAGGGCGGCGCGGTCAAGGTTCGCCGCATCTGCGGCGGCAAGGTCGTCAGCGGCTTTGCCGGCACGGTGGCCGACGCGTTTGCGCTGAGCAACCGGTTTGAAGAAAAGATGGAACAGTTCGGTTTCAACCTCGAGCGCGCGGCCGTGGAGCTGGCGCAGGAATGGCGGCGCGATCAGGCGATGCGCAAGCTCGAGGCGATGATGATCGTCGCCGACAAGAGCGGCATGCTCATCATCAGCGGCACGGGCGAAGTCATCGCTCCGGACGACGGCGTATGCGCCATCGGTTCCGGCGGCAACTATGCGCTGGCCGCCGCGCGGGCGCTCATGCGCCATACGGAAATGAGCGCGCACGAAATCGCCGAGGCGGCGCTGCAGGTCGCCGCATCCATCTGCGTTTACACCAACGACCATATCACGGTGGAGGACGTATAACATGCAGCTGACGCCAAAAGAGATTGTAAAAGAGCTGGATCGCTTCATTGTCGGTCAGGACGAGGCGAAGCGCGCCGTGGCCATTGCCCTGCGCAGCCGCTATCGCCGCGCGCAGCTGCCCGAAGCGATGCGCGAGGAAATCGCGCCGAAGAATATCCTCATGACCGGCCCCACGGGCGTGGGTAAGACAGAAATCGCCCGCCGCCTGGCGAAGCTGGTCGACGCGCCGTTCGTCAAGGTTGAAGCGACGAAATTCACCGAAGTCGGTTATGTCGGCCGCGACGTGGAATCGATCATTCGCGATCTGGTTGAAGCGGCCATCCGCATGGTCAAGGCGCAGCACGCCGAGCGCGTCAAGACGCGCGCTTCCGTAATCGTCGAAGACCGGCTGGCCACGCTGATCGTCAACCCGCCGAAGGAAAAGACGAATCCCATCGACCTGCTGCTGGGCAACAAGCCCAAAGCGCCCGCCATCCCGGAGGAGGAGCAGCAGCGCATCCGCGGCAGGCACGACGAAGTGCTTGAACGCCTGCGCCGCGGCGAGATGGAGGATTACGAGATCGAGATCGAAGTCGAGGATGTGCCGCCGCCGCTGGAAGTGAACGGCGCGAGCATCGCCATCGGCTCGATGATGGGCGGCATGATGCCCAAGAAGACGAAGCTGCGCCGCGTGAAGGTGCACGAAGCGCGCAAAATCCTCATGGAAGAAGAGGAATCGAAGCTGATCGACATGGACGCGGTGACCGATGAAGCGCTGCGCCGCGCCGAGCAGGACGGCATCGTCTTCATCGACGAAATCGACAAGGTCGCCGGCCGCTCCACGGGCGGGCACGGCCCGGACGTGAGCCGCGAAGGCGTGCAGCGCGATATTCTGCCCATCGTCGAGGGCAGCACGGTCAACACGAAGTACGGCCCGGTCAAGACGGACTTCATGCTCTTCATCGCCGCCGGCGCGTTCCATGTGGCCAAGGTGACCGATCTGATCCCCGAGCTGCAGGGCCGCTTCCCGGTTCGCGTCTCCCTTAACTCGCTGAAGAAGGAAGATTTCCGCCTCATCCTCACGCAGCCGGAAAACGCGCTCACCAAGCAATACAGCGCCCTGCTGCTCGTCGATCATGTGCGGCTTCAGTTTGAAGACAGCGCGCTGGACGCGCTGGCCGAGGCTGCCGCGCTCGCCAACGAAAACGGCGAGGACATCGGCGCCCGCCGCCTGGTGACGATCTTCGAAACGCTGCTCGACGATATCTCCTTCAACGCCGACGGCAGCATGCCCGAGTTCATCCTCACCATCAACGGCGACTACGTCCGCGCCCACCTCAGCTCCGATGCAAAGACGCGGGATTTGAAGAAATATATTTTGTGATGAGGGGACGAAGCTGGGGGAAAACCCTTCCTTTCAGGAGAAAGGAAGGGTTTTCCCCCAGACCCCCTTTCCTAAGGAAAGCCGCTTAGACAATCTCGCGCCCCGTCGCTCAAAAAGAGCGACGGGGCGGTCTTCTATTGCGGGAATGAATTAATAAGCCGGCAGGGAACTTTGTTCCCTGCCGGCTAAGCGGCTTTCTTTTGGGGTGGGGTCTGGAGCGCCGAAGGCGAACGCGGCCAGTGGCCGATTCAGCGAGCCGGAGGCGCGGCACGAAACGAGCAGGCGACCGATAGGGAGCATGCGACGATTGAGTGCCGTGGGAACCTTCTTTCTCCAGAAAGAAGGCTCCGCCCCCAGAAACCCCCGTCTCCCCCTTATCTCATCACAAACAGGTACCCGACCAGCGCCAGTACGCCCAGCGTAATCAGCGCGACGGGCAGGAATGTGATCAGCGCGGAGATAATCAGCGCGGCCGTATCGCCCTTTTCGAGCTTGGAGCCGATATCGTCATCGTCATACGCGCGCTCGCGCCCCTTCATCTTTTCCTGCTGCAGCTTTCGCGCGCGGTCGAACTTGCCGCCGAAGATCATTTCGTCTCCTCTTCGCCGCCGAGAATATGGTGGCAGGCGACGAAATGGTTGGGCGAGATCTCGCGCCACTGCGGAATCTGATGCTTGCAGATTTCAGTGCAGTACTTACAGCGCGTATGGAACTTGCAGCCTGCGGGCGGGTTGACCGGGCTGGGGATGTCGCCCTCGAGGATCTGGATCTCGCGGCCGCTGTCGACGTCCGTCGTCGGGATGGCGTTCATCAGCGCCTCCGTGTACGGATGATACGGATGATCGAACAGCTCCTGCGCGTCGGCCAGCTCGACGATGTTGCCCAGATACATAACGCCGATGCGGTCGGAAATATACTTGACAACCGACAGATCGTGCGTGATGAACAGGTACGTCAGATTCTGCTGATCCTTAAGGTCCTTGAGCAGGTTGATGATCTGCGACTGAATCGACACGTCCAGCGCGGAAACCGCCTCGTCGCACACGACGAATTTCGGCTTGACCGCCAGCGAACGGGCAATGCCGATGCGCTGCCGCTGACCGCCGGAGAACTGGTGCGGGTAACGATGCACAAAGTAGGCCGCCAGGCCCGCATCGTCCATCACCTTCAGAACGGCTTCCTGCAGGCGGTCGTCACTCTTTTTGAACTGCTTGTGCGCCAGCATGCCCTCGGAGATAATCTGGCCGACAGTCATGCGGGGGTTCAGCGAGGAATACGGATCCTGGAAGATCATCTGCAGATCGCTGCGCAGGCGGCGAATCTCGTTGTATTCCAGGCGCGCAAGGTCGATGCCGTCGTCGCGGTAGGCTTCGAGCCGCTGGAATTCGGCGTTATCGGCGTAGGGCTTGCGCATATCGTCGATCTGCGCCTCGACAAGCTTGATTTCCTTGACGATCGCGGCGATTTCAGCTTTCACCTTCTCGTCCTCGGCCTGGCAATGCGCCGCCTGCTTCTCGTGCGCGGCGGTGTTCTCGCCGGCCTTGCGGGCTTTTTCCAGCGCGAAGCGCGCGTCTTCCAGGTTCAGCTTCTTATCGGCCTCGCGCTCTTCCGCGGCGACGCGCCTGCGCGAGAGGTTGTAGAGCTTCGTGAAAATCTCCGTCACAGGCGCGAGGTTGTCGACCATCATAAAGCCGCCCACGAGGTTCGCCATATCGAGGAACGCGTCGTTCGCTTCCTTGCGCGCATGCTCGACTTCGTTATGCTTCGCGTACTTCGCCTTGCCGTCCGGCATGGCGTCGTATTCTTTTTCCAGCGCTTCGCGCCGGGCTTCCAGCTGCCGGAGCTTCTCGCGGCGCTTGCTCAGCGCGCGGATGGTTCTGCCCATGTATTTGGGCGCCATATCGTCCAGCGTGCGGCCGTAATACATCGTGCGGCCGTCGGTCTGGCGGTAAAGCTGCAGGAGCGTGCGCCCCAGCGTCGATTTGCCGCAGCCGGATTCACCGACGAGGCCCAGCGTTTCGCCTTCGTAAATATCCAGCGTAACGCCGTCGTTGGCCTTCACGTACAGGCCCTTCTTCTTCAGCGGAAAATACTGCTTCAGGTTGCTGATGCGAAGCAGCGGCTTGCGCTCATTTGCCGATGTTTGCATGACGCTCCTCCTTCCTGGGATAGAAGCAGCGGACCTGCTGGCCCGGCATAACTTCCGTCAGCTCCGGTTCTTCCTCTTCGCAGCGCCTGGTGCAATACTTGCAGCGCGGCGCGAACTTGCATCCCTTGGGAAGGTCGAGCGGATGCGGCACCGCGCCGGGGATGGCGTCGAGGCGCTCGTTGGCCGGCGTGTCCAACCGCGGGATGGAAACCATCAGCCCCTCGGTGTAGGGGTGAGAGAATTCCGAGCTGGTGAATATGGTGTGCGCGGGCGCGAGTTCGACGACCTGCCCGCAATACATGACCGCCACGTCGTCCGCCATCTGGCAGATAACGCCGAGGTCGTGCGTGATGAACAGAATCGACGTGCCATGCTCGCGCTTGAGCTCGTTCATCAGCTTGAGGATCTGCGCCTGAATGGTCACGTCCAGCGCCGTCGTCGGTTCGTCGGCGATGAGCAGCTTCGGCTGGCACGCAAGCGCCATGGCGATCATCACGCGCTGGCGCATGCCGCCGGAAAGCTGGTGCGGATACTGCTTGGCCACGGTTTCCGGGTTGGGGATTTTTACATCCTTGAGCATTTCGACGACCTTCCTGGCCGCCTCGGCCTTGCTCATGCCCTGATGGATCATGAACGGCTCGCTGACCTGCCGCTCCACGGTGAAGACCGGGTTGAGGCTGGTCATCGGCTCCTGGAAGATGACGGAAATGTCGTTGCCTCGAATCTTCTGCATTTCGCCGCGGCTGAGCTTGGTCAGCTCCTTGCCGTCGAACATGATGCTGCCGGATTCGATATAGCCGTTGCCGTCGAGCAGCTGCAGGATGCTCATGGCCGAAACGCTCTTACCCGAGCCGCTCTCGCCCACGACGCCCAGCGTCCGGCCGGCTTCCACGCTGTAGGAAACGCCGTTGACCGCCTTCACGATGCCGCGCTTGGTGGTGAAGAAGGTCTTGAGGTCTTTCATTTCAAGAAGCGCCATTTCTTTCCCTCCTTACCTTTCAAGCGCCTTGGGATCGAGCGCATCGCGCAGACCGTCGCCGATGAGGTTGATGCAGATGGTGCAGATACCGAAGATCAGCGCCGGGAACGCCCACTGCCACCAGTACTGCTGGATGACGACGGAGTTGTTCGCGCCGTTGAGCAGGTTGCCCCACGTCGGCGTGGGCAACGGGATGCCGAAGCCCAGATAGCTCAGCGTGGACTCGGTCAGCATGCAGGTGGCGAAGTCCAGCGTCATGGAGACGATCAGCAGGGAAATAACGTTGGGCAGAATGTGACGGAAGACGATTTTGCCTTCCTTGATACCCATCGCCTTGGCCGCCGTGACGTATTCCATCTCGCGCTGCGCAAGAATCTGCGCGCGCACCAGGCGGCATGTCGGCACCCAGCTCAATACGCCGAGCACCACCATGATCAGGTACATTCGCTGCGTCGGGTCGAGTCTGGAGCCAATAACGGCCGAAAGGATCATCGCGAACGGGATGAACGGCAGGCCGCCCACGATTTCGGAAACGCGCATCATGATGATATCGACCTGGCCGCCGAAGTAACCGGCGAGCCCGCCGGTGATAACGCCCAGAATCGTCGCGATGATAACGGAAATCGCGCCGACGGTCATCGTCACCTTGCCGCCGTTGACAATACGCGTGAGCATATCGCGGCCGAGGCTGTCGGTGCCGAGCAGGAAGCCCTTCAGACCCCAGGTATACAGCTTGCCGTCGCTGCCGATGGCGTAGTTCTGATAGTTGCTGACATAGATAGCCTCGATGTTATCGGCCTTCTGCGCCGCGGCGGGCACGTCGATCTGATGATACTTGTTGTTGCCCCAGGAGACGAGATCGCCGCTTTCCAGCAGCGCCGTGTAATGGAAGCGGCCGCCGTAGATATGAACTGGCTTCGCCGCCATTTCAGGCACGTTGGCCTCGCCGCGCGTGGCGTTACCCCAGACGTACACCCTGCCGTCCTCGGTCACGGCCGCGACGGATTTGCCGGTCGACGCGATATCGACGACCTGCTTGCCTTCCAGCGCGGCGGGGATCTTCGCAAAGGGCGAGTTCTTATCCTTATAGCCGGTATAGGCCACGGTGCCGTCCTTGAGCAGGCAGATATATTCGTTATCGGTCAGCGCAACCTTCGCGATATTGCCCTGATACTTCGAACGCACCTTGATGTCGGCCATGTTGCCGTTGCCCCAGAGATAAAGCATGCCGTCCTCGGTCACGATGGCGCTGAACTGGTTGCCGGCCTCAAGCTGCACAACCTTCCAGGCGTCTCCGCCTGCCTTCATGGCCTTGGTCATATCGCTGGAGAACTTGTCCTGCTTCAGGCGGGTGTTGCCCCAGACGTAAACCTGACCGTCATCCGCCAGCGCGACGGCGTGGTCGGCGCCCGCGGCGATCATCTCAAGCTTGGCGGCCTTCACCTCGTCCGGAATGTCCTTGATATCGATCTTATCGGTAATTTTCGTATAGCCCCAGATGTAGAGCTTGCCGTTCTCATCGACGCCCATGCCGTACGTGTTGCCGCTGGCAATATCCTGAATTCCCGTATCAATGAGCGCCTGCGGCATGTCCATCATGTTGCTGGTGGGCGGGATGTTCGTCAGCGTGCTGTCCTGATCGGACAGGTCGAGCACCCAAATGTGCGGCCCGACGAGCACGAACACGAAGATCACCAGGAAGCCGATCAGGCCGACCATCGCCAGACGCTTATGAAGGAAATTCTTCAGCATCGTCTTGCCCGGGGTCTGGATCTGTTCTTCCTGCTGCAGCGTCAGTTCCTCGCGGTTGCCCAGGAAGCAGCGCTTGAACCAGCGCACGAGGAAGAATTCTTTTTTCTTTTTCTGCATTTTCTCTTCCTCCTTACTTATCTACGCGCACGCGCGGATCGACCAGGCCGTAGCTGATATCGATCACCAGCGAGCCGACGAGGGAAACGACCGTATAGAACATCTGAATCGCAAGGACCAGCTCAAAGTCCAGGTTGTTCAGGCCCTGCCAGTAGAGCTTGCCCATGCCGTTCAAGGAAAACGTGTTTTCAATGATAACCGAACCTGAGAAAATACCCAGGAACCAGCCGATAATCGAGGTGATAACCGGCAGGAGGGCGTTGCGCCACGCGTGGGAATAGATGACGACCTTTTCCTTCAGGCCCTTGGCGCGCGCGGTACGGATATAGTCCATGCTCAGCGCGTCGATCATCGAGGAGCGGACGTAACGCGTCATGCCGCCGAGCGAGGCGAAAGTCATGACGATCACGGGCAGCGCGATATGATACAGCATATCCACGAACTCGTCCCACTTCGTCGCGTAGGACATGCCGGGCGTTTTCGTGCCCGAGATGGGGAAGATGCGCCAGACGACGCAGAAAAGGAACATGAAAATAAGCGCGATGATATAAATCGGAATGCTATAGCCCAGCATCGTCACGACCTGCACGCCCTGGTCGAACTTCTTGCCCTTATGCACGGCGCAGAAAATGCCCAGCGGGATCGTGATCGCAAGAGCCGCGATGGTGGAGAAAATATTAATGAAAATGGTGTTGCTCATCGGAGCGCCGACCACGTTCACCACGTCGGTTTTATAGAACTGCGAATAGCCGAAGTTGCCCTCGAGCAGGCCGTTGAACCTGCCGTCCAAATCCGGCCATAAGCCCATCCAGCGCATATAGCGGACGATCAGCGGATCGTCGAGACCCATCTGCTGGCGCAGCTGGGTGTACATCTGTTCGTATTCGGCGGGTTTGAGTCCCTGCTTCATGGATTCGAGCTGTGCGCGCGCGGGGTCCGTCGGGATGAGGTTGTACAGCGCGTACATCAGCAGTGATACGATGAGAAACACAAGCACCATGTAGCCCAGACGCTTGGCTATATACTTGCCCATCTCACACATCCTCTCTGTGCGTAATAATGATTTCTATAATGATTCACTCGTCACGGAAAGATTTTTTAGGCGGCTGCGCCGCAGAAATTACGCTGCGCGCAAACGGCCGGCCTTCCGCGGCGGCTCTGCCGCCCTGAAAGCATCTTTCGTCCGTTTCCGAGCGAGAATTTCCGAATTTAAGAGAAATATAGAGGAAAAGGGGCGGGCCCTTTCGCCCGCCCCGGGGTAACCAAACCAGGAAGGATTACTCAGCCACGTAGTCCGCAGACACGTTGGCGTACAGGATGGCCTTCTGGAAATTCCAGAAGGAATCCTGCGTGTAGTTCTCGAGCCAATCCGGGAACATGGTCACGTAGACGTTGGAGTACAGCGGAACTTCCGGAAGCAGTTCGTTCCAGCGGAGGATGAATTCCTGCCAGAGCTTCAGATAGCCTTCGGTGTCGGTGGAATCAACGGTGTAAACCATATCCATGGACAGCTTGTCGAGCTGTTCGTCAAGGATGAAGTTGGTGTTCCAGCCCTGCGCGAGCATGTCGGGATCGAGGGTGAAGTTGTAGGCGTAGTCATAGGCGGGGTTGAAGCCGGTCGCCAGGTTGTACATGCCGTAGGTCTTGACGCCGTACTTGTCGCCCTGGGAGACGTCGCGGTACATGTAGTTGAGCAGCTCGGAGAAGGTCATGACGTTCTGGTTGATCTGCATACCGGCCTTGGCGGTATCCGGGTTTTCAGCCAGCATAACCTTCAGCAGTTCGGACACGGAGTTGCCGTCGGAAGAGGACCATTCGATGATCAGCGGCATCAGGATGGTGCCGTCGGCGAGGGTCACGTTGTGCGCATAGTCGCCGGCTTCTTCAGCGGTAACCTTCTTGTAGCGGATGCCTTCGACATACTCGGAACCATCGGCAGCCAGCGTCCAGCCGTCGGCGACCAGTTCGGCCACGGCGTTGTCATAGCTGTAGGTGTAGGGGTTCAGGTTGTCTTCGAGCCATTCTTCGGATTCCTGATACTGCCACAGGCCGGTGCCGTACGGGCCGTTGACGATGCCGCCCCAGCCGTTGCAGAACGTGTTGGCGAACTCGTTGCGGTCCAGCAGCATGGCGACAGCGTGACGGACGGCGGCGAACTGGGTCGGGCCGAAGTCGCACTGGAACATGATCTTGCCGTAGCCGGCGCGGTCGAACTGCACGTAGTCGAAGCCGCCCGCGTCGATGATGTCCATGGCGGTGTTGACCTGCGTGCCGTCGGTGATGGTGTCGTAGAAGTTGAACGCGCCGGTCTTGATCGCGTCGGCCCAGGTGGCGTCCTCGGCCTTGACGACGACGATCTTTTCGATGGAAGGCTTCTGGCCCTCGAAGTTGCCGGCGTAGTTGGGGTTGATGGTCAGAGTCGCCTGCAGAGCGGCCTTGTCGAATTCGACGAGGTTGTACGGGCCGGCGGAAACGCGGTCTTCACCAGCGTTGTAGCGGGCGTACTCGAGCTGCTTGGCAACAGACTCGCCAGCGATATCGCCAACGAAGTACACGCCGTTGCCGTCGTCGGCCACGTCGATGCCTTCGCCCAGCCAGTACTTCATGCTGAAGGGCTCGAAGCCGGCGTAGGTGATATCATAGAAGTAAGGAACCTTGTCGGCCACGACGGTCAGCTGGATGGTGTAGTCGTCGATCAGACGCAGACCGGTCACGGTCTCGGCAGCGCCGTCATAATATTCCTGGCCGCCGGCAATCGTCAGATAACCGCTCAGCTTCGCGCCGAGGTCGGTCGCCACATGAGAGCAGCTGAACAGGGTCGACCAGATGTAGTCCTTCGCGGTGATCGGTTCGCCGTTGTTGTAGGTCAGGCCTTCCTTGATCTTCACGGTGAAGGTCTTGGTGCCGTCTTCGTTCATTACACCTTCGATGGATTCGCAGGTGTTTTCGTTCTGGACATACTCGCCGCCCTGGTTGGAAACGACGGTGGCGTAATCGTTGGTCAGTTCACGGATCATCTTGTCCACGGCGTTGTTGGTCCACCACGCGCCGGGCGCGAAGTCGCCGCTGATTTCGGTGGAGCTGCCGTAGATCAGCACAGGCTGTTCGGCGGAAGCCGCAGCGAATCCGGTAAATCCGCCGGTCACGACGAGCGCCGCGGCCATCAGGACTGCCAGGATGGAGCTAAGGATCTTCTTCATAGCTTAAAATTCCTCCCCGTTTAGTTTTGCGCAACTATATACATTGCGTATCACGGTTTATTTTCGCACAATTTGCGTAAAAAAGCAAGCGCTAATCCACCCCATAAGCGAATTTTCTTAAAAAAATATGCGCTCCGGGCGCAATTTTGACGGTTTATTGGCGCAATTCTGCATAATCTGCGGCATTTTGGTTCTTTTCATGGCGGCAGGCCGCCTTATATTTCGCTCTGCGGCGTATCGTTTTAATCATTCCCTAATCGTTCCCTAATCGTTTCCTCCGCTGCCAGCAATTACAAGTTGTTTATTTCTGTATAACGAGTTGACAGAATATTACGTTTGTGTTACGCTCTTGCCGTGATCGTCGACGGGTTACAATTCACTTGCTTTTCGAAAGGAGCCACTCATGGAAAAGCCCATTGTCATCGAGCGTCTCATGGCGATGTGCGAGTCCGTCGCCACCACCTGCTGCTATTCGCTCTCCGGCGAGCGCCCGGCTTCCTTCGTCGCCACGCTCCACGGCGGCACGCTGCAGGGCTCATACGTTTATACTTATTACGCTTCCGGCAGCGATTCTCCCCTCCCCGACGCCTGGCTCAAATGGACCGGCGGCCACGTGGACGGCCAGTTCGCCGCCAACACCCTCCCCGTCCAGGATCAGGGAACCTGGTTCATCCTCAAGCGCGATACAAACGAAATGCTTACCATCCAGCACGCAAAAGCGCTCGGTATCCTCGCCGATACCGGCTACTGCCCCCACGAACAGCGCAACTGCAAATACGGCCGCACCGCTACCAGCGAAAAAATCACCCACGTCGGCTCTACCTCCCCCCACAGCGCCTACACCGAACACAACAGCTACCTCGCGGATCACGAGGCGTATCAGTACGGGTCGTGACCAGGGGGGAACCTTCTTTCAGGAGAAAGAAGGTTCCCCCCTGGACCCCCTTCGAAGAAAGCCGCTTTGCGCCGTCCGCCCCTCGGAGGGAGGGGCGGGCGGCGCGGTTTCGC
>CAKTTL010000051.1 GCA_934615235.1 uncultured Clostridia bacterium | reverse complement strand
GGATGCGCTTAAAAGCGGTTTTCTTGAATGGGGTCTGGGGAAAACTTCTTTTTCCTAAAAGAAGTTTTCCCCAGCGTTCCCCCACGTTCCCCACGTTCCCTAAACGTCCCCCGAGCACGTCAGCACGGCCGTCAGCGCAGCCATGCCGGCGGTTTCGGTGCGCAGGATGCGCGGGCCGAGCGTCACGGGGACGCCGCCGCAGTCGCGGAGGAAACCGACCTCTTCGGCGGTCATGCCGCCCTCGGGGCCGATGACGACGGCGGCCGCGCCTTCAAAACCGGGCGTGATCACGTCGGCGATGCGCTGGCTGCGGCTGCCCGCGTCTTCCCACGGGACGAGCAGCACGTCGAAGGAAGAAAGAACGGATTCAAGGCTCCTGAGCGGCTGCGTGGGGCGCACCTCGGGGATCGCGCCGCGGCAGCACTGTTTGGCGGCCTCGCGCGCGACGCGATTGAGGCGCGCAAGGTTCTTTTCCGGGTTGCGTTCCGGTTCGGGGACACAGCGCGTCATGCGCACGGGCTGAATCGCGTCCACGCCGAGCTCGGTGCATTTTTGCACGATCAGCTCCATTTTACCGGCCTTCGGCACGCCCTGAAAGAGCGTCACGCGCGCCTTCGCCTCGCAGTCGGGCAGCTGACGGCCGAGCCGTGCGACGAGCGTCTGCGCGCCGCGATCGGCCTCTTCGACGACGGCCTCGTACACGCCGCGCGCGCCATCGGTGAGGATCACCCGCGCGCCCGCGTTCAGGCGCAGCACCTTCAGCGCGTGATGCGCTTCTTCTTCCGGCAGGCGGACGAGCCCGTCGCGCACGCCGTCCTTGTCAAAATAAAACCGATGCGCGTTCCATTCGGACATGGCGCTTACCTCGCCGCGATGGCCGACCACTCGCCGCGATGCTCGATGCGGTCGACGGTGAACCCGGCCTCGGAGAGCGCGTCGAGCACATCCTGCTCGCGCTCGAGGATAATGCCGCTGCAAATGAACACGCCGCCGGGCTTCATATGGGCGCGCACGGCGCGCGAGAGCATAATCACCGCATCGGCAATGATATTGGCGAAGACCACGTCGGCCTGCGTATCGATGCCCTTGACCAGGTCGCCCACCTGCGCGTGCACGCGGTCGGACAGGCCGTTGCGCTCGATGTTCTCGTTCGCCACGCGGACGGCAACGGGGTCGAGATCGACTCCAAGGGCGCTCTGCGCCCCCATCAGCACCGACGCAATCGCCAGAATGCCGCTGCCGGTGCCCACGTCGAGCACCTCATAGCCGGGCTTGATATAGTCCTCCACAAGGCCGAGGCACATCGAGGTCGTCTCGTGCGTGCCGTTGCCGAAGGCCATGCCCGGGTCGATGGAGATGATCTTGTCGCCCGCCTGCGGCTCGTATTTTTCCCACACCGGGCGCACGACGAGGTGCCTGCCCACGCGGAAGGGCTTGTAATACTTTTTCCAGTTTTCGGCCCAGTCTTCCTCGCGCACGTTGGCGATTTCCAGCTCGCGCTTGCCCGCGTCGAAGCCCAGCCACTCGGGCGTGAGCGCCGCAAGCCGCGCGCGCAGCGATTCGATCGTCTCGCGGCTGGTCGTTTCGGCGGGGAAATAGGCGTGAACGAGCGTGTCCTCGTCCATCTTTTCAATCACGGACGGGTCGATCAGATCCCACTGCGTCGCGTCCGTCGGCTCCGAAAATGCGTCGAAGCGGTCTTCAATGCTGGTGCCTTTCGCGCCCGCGGAAATCAGCAGCTCGCTGATCATATCCGCGCCGGCCGTATTCGTGCGCACCGTAACTTCCAGCCAATCCATCGGTATTCTCCTTTATCATGTCGTGCATGTCGTGAAGGAACGTCAGGGGGCTCCGCCCCCTAAAACCCCCGCCAGGGAACTGAGTTCCCTGGACCTTCCGGTATTTAGGGGGGTATCTGAAAAAGGAAGAGGCGACAGCACGAGCGGATTTTTCGTCAGTTCAAGGAGGGAACCCGAAGGTTTAGCGGCGCTAAATCGAGGTTTCCCGACGCCGAAATGGCGGAAAAGACGCCGTGATGGAGTCTCAGGGAATTTTTCAGATACACCCTAATGCGTTACTTTTTTTCTTTATCCTTCTCTTTTTCTTTCTCTTTATCGGTGAAGTATTCCTTCATCCGGTCGAAGAAGGATTTACGGGTTTCGTATTCCTTGCCGCTGAGGGAATCCTCGAACTGGCGGAGGAGCTCCTTCTGGCGGTCATTCAGGCGTTTGGGCACGTCGACGCGCACCTTGACGTACAGATCGCCCTTGCCGCTGGAGCGCAGCATCTGCACGCCCCTGCCGCGGAAGCGGAACTCGGTATCGGTCTGCGTGCCCTCGGGGATGGTATGCTTCATCGGCCCTTCGAGCGTGGGGATTTCGATCTCGCCGCCGAGCGCGGCCTGCGTGAAGGAGAGGGGCATTTCGCAATAAAGGTTATAGCCCTCGCGCTTGAACAGCTTATGGGGCTTTACGCGGATATAAACGTACAGATCGCCGGCCGGGCCGCCGCGCAGTCCGCTTTCGCCCTGACCGGAAAGCGTCATAATCTGCCCGTCGTCGATGCCGGCGGGGATATTGACCGAAGCCGTGCGCGTTACGCGAACGCGGCCGCGGCCGGAACACTTGGGGCATTTTTCCCGGATGATCTGACCCGTGCCGCCGCAGGCGGAGCAGGGACGCTGCGTGACCACCTGGCCGAACAGCGAGTTCTGCACGCCGCGCACCGTGCCGGTGCCATGGCAGACGGAGCATTTTTCCGGGCTGGTGCCCGGCTTTGCGCCGGTTCCGCGGCAATCCTCGCAGGGCTCTGAGCGCTGGAACTTGAACTCCTTCTTGCAGCCGAAGGCGGCCTCCTCAAAGGTGATGGTCATGTCGTAGCGCAGGTCGTCCCCGCGCTCGGGACCGTTGCGCGTCTGCCGCGCGCCGCCGCCGAAAAAGCTGGAGAAGATATCGCCGAAGCCGTCGAAACCGCTTGCGTCGAAGCCGCCCTGGTTCTGGTTCAGGCCGTCGAAGCCGAACTGGTCGTAGCGCGCGCGCTTATCCGCGTCGTTGAGCACCTCGTACGCCTCGTTCAGCTCCTTGAAGCGGGTTTCGGCCTGCTTGTCGTCCGGATGCAGGTCCGGGTGGCATTCCTTTGCGCGCCTGCGATAGGCGGATTTAATCTCCACCTCCGTCGCCGTCTTCTCGACGCCCAGCACCTCGTAATAGTCCCGTTTTGCCAAAGTAATACACCGCCTGTCTTTATGACGGAAGCAGCCGGGAGACGAATCGTCCCCCGGCGTCCTCCTTTAATTCATCTGTATTTTACGCTTTCGGACGCGAAGTATTTTACTTCACATCGTAGTCCGCGTCAACCGTTCCGTCGTCGTTGGGCTGCTGACCGCCGGCGTTCTGGTTCGCGTCCGCGCCCGGCTGCTGCGCCTGCTGCTGCTGATAAATCTTGCCGAAGACCTGATAGACCTTCTGCGTGAAGGAATCCATCGCGCTCTTGATCTGCTCGGTGTCGTTGGTTTCGCGCACCTTCTTGAAGGCGTCGAGTTCGTTCTGCACTTCGGTCTTATCGGCGTCGGAAAGCTTGTCGCCCAGATCCTTGAGCTGCTTCTCGGTGTCGTAGATGAGGCTGTCGGCGCGGTTGGCGGTTTCAACCTGCTCCTTGTTCTTCTTGTCCTCCGCGGCGAACTGCTCGGCTTCCTTCACGCGCTGCTGGATTTCTTCCTCGCTGAGGTTGGTGGAAGCGGTGATGGTGACCTTCTGCTCGTTGCCGGTGGCGAGATCCTTCGCCGAGACGTTGACGATGCCGTTGCGGTCGATGTTGAAGGTAACTTCGATCTGCGGCACGCCGCGCGGCGCGGGAGCGATGCCGGTCAGCTGGAAGCGGCCGAGGGTCTTGTTGTTGGCGGCCATTTCGCGCTCGCCCTGCAGGACGTGCACCTCGACGGAGGTCTGGCCGTCGGCGGCGGTGGAGAAGATCTGGCTCTTCTTGGTCGGGATGGTGGTGTTGCGGTCGATCAGGCGGGTGAACACGCCGCCCATGGTCTCAATGCCGAGGGACAGCGGGGTCACGTCCAGCAGCAGAACGTCCTTCACGTCGCCGCCGAGCACGCCGCCCTGGATGGCCGCGCCAACCGCGACGCACTCGTCCGGGTTGATGCCCTTGAAGGGCTCCTTGCCGGTGATGCGCTTGACGGCTTCCTGAACGGCCGGGATACGGGTCGAACCGCCGACGAGGATGACCTTATCGATCTGGGACGCGGTAAGGCCGGCGTCCTTGAGCGCCTGCTGCATCGGGGGCACGGTGGCTTCCACGAGGTCGCGGGTCAGCTCGTCGAACTTGGCGCGGGTGAGCGTCAGATCGAGGTGCTTCGGGCCGTTGGCGTCCGCGGTGATGAAGGGCAGGTTGATGTTCGCGCTCATCACGCCGGAAAGTTCGATCTTCGCCTTTTCAGCGGCTTCCTTCAGGCGCTGCAGCGCCATACGGTCCTTGCGCAGGTCGACGCCGTCGCTCTTCTGGAATTCGTCGGCGATCCAGTTGATGATACGCTGGTCGAAGTCGTCGCCGCCGAGGTGCGTGTTGCCGTTGGTGGCAAGCACTTCAAACACACCGTCGCCGATTTCCAGCAGGCTCACGTCGAACGTGCCGCCGCCCAGGTCGTAAACGAGAATCTTGGAGCTGCCTTCCTTGTCAAGGCCGTAAGCCAGAGACGCAGCGGTCGGCTCGTTGATGATACGCAGGACTTCCAGACCGGCGATGCGGCCCGCGTCCTTGGTGGCCTGACGCTGGCTGTCGTTGAAGTACGCCGGCACGGTGATGACCGCCTGCGTGACAGGCTGGCCCAGATACGCTTCGGCGTCCGCTTTCAGCTTCTGCAGGATGAACGCGGAGATGTCCTGCGGGGTGTAATCCTTACCGTCGATGCTGATGCGGCGAGAGGTGCCCATATCGCGCTTGATGGAAATGATGGTGCGATCCGGGTTGGTGACGGCCTGACGCTTGGCGACCTGGCCGACGAGACGCTCGCCGTTCTTGGTGAAAGCGACGACGGAAGGCGTAGTGCGCGCGCCTTCAGCATTCGGGATAACAACGGCTTCGCCGCCCTCCATGACGGCCACGCAGCTGTTGGTAGTACCAAGGTCGATACCGATAATCTTGCTCATAATTGTTTCCTCCTTTTATTTAGAAACCAGCTTGTTTGGGTTTGTCTGCTTTGTGATTTATGGTAAACGCGGTGCGGGCGGTCAGTCGGCGGCGACGACGCGGACCATCGCGTGGCGAACCACGCGGTTCTCCGTCTTATAGCCCTTTTGAAGCACCGTGCAGACGGTGCCGGGCTCGCCTTCGGAACTGTCGGCCTGCGCCACGGCGTTTTCAAGCTCCGGATCGAACGGCTTGCCGAGACAGTCGATCTCGGTTACGCCGCGCTTGGAAAGCACCTCGAGCATCTGGCGGTGAACCATTTCAACGCCGTCGCGGAAGGGCGTTTTCTCAGCCTGCGCCGCAAGGGCGCGCTCGAGGTTATCGATCACGGGGAGCATCAAAAGCACCGTTTCCCGCGCGCCGTCGGACCAGGCTTCGCTCCGCGCGGCGTTGTTGCGGCGGCGGAAGTTATCGAACTCCGCCTGCACGCGCTGCGCCAGATCAAGGTACTCGTCGCGCTTTTGCTCGGCGGCCTTGAGCTGCTCTTCCAGGGACGGTCCCTGCGGCGCTTCCTCCTGCGGCGCAGCCGCCTGAGCGTCAACCGGCTGCTCCGGCGCGGGGTTATTGTTCTTCTCTTCCTTCGGCTTCATTCCGTTTCTCCCTACTTTCTATCTTCTGGGGATCCTCGCCGCCCTGCGGCGCGTTCTGTCCCCGATCCCTGTCGGTCATCATTTCGCTCATCGCGCGCCCCATGTAGTCGAGCACGGGGATCACGCGGGCGTACTGCATGCGCGTGGGGCCGATCACGCCGATGGTGCCGGTCGTTTCGCTGCCGATGCGGTAATTCATCGTTACCACCGAGCAGTCGCTCGTTTCGGGCATCCCGGTTTCGTCGCCGATGCGGATGGTGAAAACCATCTGCGGCTTGGAGCGCATCAGCTGCATGAGCTTATCCCGCTTTTCCAGTACCGAGAGGACGGCGCGCGCCTTCTCCGTGTCGGAGTATTCGGGATAATGCAGGATGTTCGACCGCCCGCCGACCATGACTTCCTTGCGCTGCGAACGATTCACGGCTTCCTGCACGTCGCCGAGCATCAGCCGGTACGATTCGTAGCGGGTGGCCAGCTCCGTCAGCTTCGGGCAAACCTCCTCGGGCGTAAGCCCTTTAAGCTGCGCCGTCAGCATCCGGCCGATTTCGAAGAGATCTTCCGGCGTAAGCGTCGGGTCGATGCGGATCACGTTGTCGCGAACGATGCCCGCGTCCGTTACCATCACCAGCAGCGCAAGGCCTTCGGAAACGGGAACGAACTGCAGATGCCGGATTCGCGGCGAACGCGACTGCGGCGCGGTAACGACCGCCGTGTATTGCGTCACATCGGAAATCGCCTGCGCCGCGCTGCGAATGACGTCTTCCACCTGATGGGTTCGACTGTCAAAATGCGTACGCAGCTGGCGGGCCATTTCCGGCGAAATCTTCGGCGTGCCGTGCAGCAGATTTTCAACGTACAGCCGGTAGGCTTTCAGCGACGGGACGCGGCCGGCGGAGGTGTGCGGCTGATCGAGATAGCCCAACTCCTCCAGATCGCTCATCTCGTTGCGAATGGTCGCCGAGCTGAGACCGCCGATGTCGTATTTTTTCGAAATCGTGCGGGAACCCACGGGCACGGCCGTCATAATGTAGTCGTCGATAATCGCCTGCAGGATGCGCAGCTTTCGTTCGTCCATCATCATATCCGACCCTCCCTTCGGCAACTTTGCTTTGTTAGCACTCTCAACTTGTGAGTGCTAACTCAACGGTGACAGAATAGCACGTTTGACTTTCTTTGTCAATAGCTTTATTAAAAAATTTTTCCTTTTTATTCCCCGCTCCGGCAAGCAGCAAAAAAACGTCCGCAGAGCTCTTGCGTTCGGGGACATAATATGGTAGAATATCCGCAATTTTAGAACAGGACCGGGAGGCGGTGGCTGCTTTGTTTATCGTCGATACGCATTGCGATACGCTGCTTGTACGCGCCGATCTGCCGCGCGAGAAGCAGGCGCCCTGCGTGACGCCTGAGGCGCTGCGCGCGGGCGGCGTGACGCTGCAGGTCTGCGCGCTGTACGCGGGCTCGTACGGGCCGAACGCGAAGGGCTGGCAGAATCCGGAGGCGATCGCCGCCGCCGAGCTGGCCGCGCTGCCGCAGCTGACCGGGCGCGGCGTGCGCAAGGTAGACAGTCCCTTCGAGGCGAAGGAAGGCGAAAACTGCGTCATGCTCTCGCTCGAGGGCGCGGAGGTCTTCGGCGATTCGCTGGAAAAACTGCGGGCCTTTCGGGAGAAAGGCGCAAGGCTTTGCGCCCTGACGTGGAACTATGAAAACCTGCTCGCTTATCCGCACTGCGCGGATGGACACCGCGGCCTGAAGCCCTTCGGCTGGGACTGCGTGCGCGAGATGGCGAAGCTGGGCATGGCGGTAGACGTGAGCCACCTGGGCGAAGGCGGCTTCTGGGATCTGATCTTCCACGCCGAAAAGCCGCCGATGGCGAGCCATTCCTGCTGCCGCAAGCTGTGCAACTCCACGCGCAACCTCACGGACGACCAGATTTGCGCGCTCATCGAGCGCGGCGGCTGGATCGGGGTGAACTTCTACACGTATTTCATCAACGGCGAGCCGCGCTGCATGCTGGACGATCTGTGCGATCACTTCGTGCATATCGCGGAGCTGGGCGGCGTGAAGCACATGGGCTTCGGCTCCGATTTTGACGGCATTGAA
This sequence comes from uncultured Clostridia bacterium, assembly GCA_934615235.1. GTDB lineage: Bacteria > Bacillota > Clostridia > Christensenellales > Aristaeellaceae > Aphodomonas. The sequence goes on along the minus strand of CAKTTL010000051.1, from coordinate 11,988 downwards.
TCCTCTCCGCAGGGGCTGGAGAGCCCGGCCGATCTGCCGCGGCTGATCGATATGCTGCGCCTGCGGGGCTTCAGCGAAGAAGAAATCGAAGGCATCGCAGGGAAAAACTTCCTGGATTACTTCAGGAGAATCGACGGATAAAACGGTTGGTTCCTGGCCGCGCTCTGCGCGGCTGTTTCCATAAAAGCAAAACGGTGTGAAGAGAGAGGGAGGAGATACAAATGTTTCAGTTTGACAAAATTCGCGAAGGGCTGACGTTTGACGACGTGCTGCTTGTGCCGCATCGCAGCAGCGTGCTGCCCAAGGATATCGATCTGCATTCCGAGCTGGTGCCCGGCATCTGCCTGAACGTGCCGATGCTCAGCGCCGCGATGGATACCGTCACCGATTCCCGTCTGGCCATCGCCATGGCGCGCGAGGGCGGCATGGGCATCATTCATAAGAGCATGCCCATCGCCGATCAGGCCGCGCAGGTGGACAAGGTCAAACGCAGCGAGCACGGCGTTATCACCGATCCCTTCTTCCTCACGCCCGAACATAAGGTCGGCGACGCGCTGGCGCTGATGAGCCGCTACCGCATCTCCGGCGTGCCCATCACGCGCAGCGGCAAGCTCGTGGGCATTCTCACCAACCGCGACCTGCGCTTTGAAGTGCGCGAAGATCAGCCCATCGACGAGGTGATGACGAAGGATCATCTCATCACCGCGCCCGCGGGAACGAGCCTGGAGGAAGCCAAGCGCATCCTGGCGAGATACCGCATTGAAAAGCTGCCGCTGGTGGACGAAAACTATAACCTCGTCGGCCTGATTACGACAAAGGACATCGAAAAGGCCATCAAATATCCCAACAGCGCCAAGGATAAAAACGGCCGCCTCCTCTGCGGCGCGGCCGTGGGCATCGCGCACGATACGCTCGAGCGCGCGGCGGCGCTGGTCGCGGCGCGCGTGGACGTACTGGTCGTCGATACGGCGCACGGCCACAGCGAAGGCGTTTTGAAGATGGTCGAAACGCTGCGCGGACTGTACCCCGAACTGCCGATTATCGGCGGCAACGTCGCGACGAAGGCGGCGGTGCATGATCTGATTTCCGCGGGCGCCAGCTGCGTCAAGGTCGGCATCGGCCCGGGCAGCATCTGCACCACGCGCGTGGTCAGCGGCATCGGCGTGCCGCAGATTACCGCGGTGGCCGACTGCGCCGAGGAAGCAGCGAAATACGGCGTGCACATCATCGCCGACGGCGGCATCAAGTATTCCGGCGATATCGTGAAGGCGCTGGCAGCCGGCGCAAGCGCCGTCATGCTGGGCAGCCTGCTCGCGGGCACGACCGAAAGCCCCGGCGAAATGGAAATCTATCAGGGCCGCTCCTTCAAGGTTTACCGCGGCATGGGTTCGCTCGCGGCCATGGCGGCCGGCGGCAAGGACCGCTACTTCCAGGAGGACGCGAAGAAATTCGTGCCCGAGGGCGTCGAAGGCCGCGTGCCGTATAAGGGCGCGCTTTCCGAGACGATCTTCCAGCTGGTCGGCGGCCTGCGCAGCGGCATGGGCTACTGCGGCGCGAAGGATATCCCCACCCTGCAGGATACCGCGGAGTTTATCCGCATTACCAACGCGGGCCTGGCCGAAAGCCATCCGCACGATATCTACATCACCAAGGAAGCGCCGAACTATTCCCGCGGCGCGGAGTAACCGGGAGGGACGGCAATGAATCTCGAAGCGCTTTTGCGCGCCGACCGCAGCTATCGCGGCTTCTCGCAGACGGAGCGGCTGACGGACGATCAGCTGCGCCATCTTGTGGCGCTTACGCGCCTGACGCCTTCCACCACGAACCTGCAGGCGCTCAAATTTTTCATCAGCTCCGGCACGGAAACGAACGCCGTTATCCAGTCGCGCACCCGCTGGGCGGGGCGCGCGAAAGAGGCGCATCTGCCGCACCCCGGCTGCGAGCCGACCGCGTTTATCGTGATTTTGCTCGATACGAAGCTTGCGCCTAACGAAACGCCCTTTTACAAGGACGTGGGCATCACCGCGCAGACGATTCTGCTTGGGGCGACGGAGATGGGCTTCGGCGGCTGCATGATCGGCAGCTTTTCGGCGGAGGAGCTTGCGCGGGCGCTGGCGCTGCCCGAAGGGCTCAAGCCGCTGCTCGTCGTGGCGCTCGGCAAGCCGGCGGAAACGGTCGTCCTGCACGACGCGCCCGCGGGTTACGTCGACGAGGGCCACTATTACATCCGCGATGAGAACGACGTGCATCACGTCTGGAAGCGGCCGCTGGAAGAAATTCTGGTTGAAGCGAAAAAATAAAAAAGAACGCCTTCCGAAACCTGTTCGTTTCGGAAGGCGTTTTGCGTTTAGGGTGTATCTGAAAAAGAAAGAGACGACAGCTCGAGCGGATTTTTCGACGCCGAAACGGCGGAAAAGCCGCCATGATGGAATCTCAGGGAATTTCTCAGATACACCCTGTAATCCGTCAGGATGCTTCCCGTTCAAATTGCGCGGACAGTATGCGCATCCTATAATAATATCCCCAGATGAGCAGCGCGGCTGCGCCCACCCACGCGGCGACTTCCGCCCAGTACACGCCCCATTCGCCGATGACGCGCGGCAGAAGCAGCGCGCAGCCGATGCGCATCACCAGCTCGACAAAGCCGGAAATCATCGGAATCATCGTATCGCCCAGCCCCTGCAGCGTAGAACGATAGACGAAGAGCAGATTCAGCGTGAAAAGCCCGGCGCTGGCCACGTACAGATACCGGCAGCCGACGCGCAGCACCTGTTCGACGAGCTCCGGTTCATCGTTAACAAAGAGCAGCAGCAGCGGACGCGCAAAAAGCGAAACGAGCGCGCCCACGGTAAACGCCATGATTACGCCGATCTGCGCCGAGCGCCGCAGCCCCAGCCGCACGCGATCTAGCCGCCGCGCGCCGAGGTTCTGCCCCGCAAACGTGCCGACGGCGCTGCCAAGCGAACTGCCCGCCAGCTCGAGCAGGCCGGTCAGCCGCGTAGCGGCATTGTATCCAGCCATGAAGACGAAGCCGAAATCGTTCACCACGCGCTGCAGCACCAGCCCGCCAATGGAGATAATCAGGTTTTGAAACGCGATGGGCACGCCCAGGCCCATCAGGCGTTTCATCATCGCCGGCTGCGGGCGCAGATCGGCGCGGGAGAGGCGGATGACGGGAATATGCCGCAAAGCGGCCAGACAGATCACGCAGCTCACGCCCTGCGACGCAACCGTCGCGACAGCGACGCCCGCGACGCCCCAGTGGAACGCCGCCACGAAGAGAATATCCAGCGCGATATTGCAAAGCGCGGCCGCAACCATCGCGTAAAGCGGCGTGCGGCTGTCGCCCAGTGAGCGCAGGAAGCCCGCAAGCAGGTTGAACGTCATCACAAACGCCGCGCCGCCGAAAATGATGCGCAGATACAGGCACGTCAGCTCGATCGTGTTTTCGGGCGAGTTGAGCGCGACGAGAATCGGCCGCAGGGAAAGCTCCGACAGCGCCGTCAGCACGACGGTGATGCCGATGGAAAGCAGCACGCTCTGCCCCGCCGCGCGGCGCAGCTCGTCGTAATCCGCCGCGCCGAAGGACTGCGCGATCTGGATGGAAAAGCCCTGCGCCATGCCGATGGCGAGGCCGAGCACGGCCCAATCCAGCCAGCCGGCGGCTGAAACGGCGGCCAGCGCCGTTACGCCCTCGATGCGGCCGATGACGAGGGTATCGACGAGGTTATACAGCTGCTGAAAAAGGTTGCCTGCGATGATGGGCAGGCAAAAGGAGAGGATCAGCCGCGTCGGGCTGCCCTGCGTCATATCTCTGGTTTTCGAGGCCATAGCGTAAAGAAACCTCCGGAGAAGTAAAGATTGTGTTATAATTCGCCGGGCGGCGCGCGAATCCTTCCGGCTGGAAGAACGCGCGGGCTATCTTTTTTCCGCGTTTTCTGGTATACTGCATCCGCATACGAAAAAAGAAAGAAAAGAAGGATTTGCGAAACGATGAACCGCAGGATGATTTGCCGCGTGCTGGGGCTGGTGCTGCTCATTGAAGCGGTGATGATGCTTGTTCCCGCGCTGGTGGCGCTGTTCTATGGCGAAAACCTTACGCCGTGGGGAATTTCAATCGCCGCGACGGCGGGCGTGGGCGGGCTGATGCTCGCGGCCGTGCCGCAGAAAAGCGTGCTGTACGCGCGCGAAGGGTTTATCAGCGTCGCGCTTTCATGGCTGCTGATGTCCGCTTTCGGCGCGCTGCCGCTTCGGCTTTCCGGCGAGGTAACGCATTACGCGGACGCGATGTTTGAAATCGTCTCCGGTTTTACGACGACGGGCGCGTCGATTCTGCTCGACGTGGAGGGCATGTCGCGCGGGCTGCTTTTCTGGCGCAGCATGACGCACTGGATCGGCGGCCTGGGCGTGCTGGTGTTTATTCTGGCCGTGCTGCCGCTGGCCAACAACAACGCCATGCACATCATGCGCGCGGAGGTGCCCGGCCCGACGGTCGGCAAGATCGTGCCGCGCGCGCGCGATACGGCGCGGATCCTGTATCTGATCTACTTCGCGCTGACGGTGATCGAGACGGTTTTCCTGCTGGCCGGCGGCATGCCGCTCTACGACGCGCTCATTCACGCCTTCGGCACGGCGGGCACGGGCGGCTTCAGCAACCGCGCGCTGAGCGTGGGAGCGTATAACAGCCCGTATATCGAATGGGTGATCGGCATTTTCCTCGTGCTGTTCTCCATCAATTTCAACCTTTATTATTTTATCCTGTGCGGCGGCGTTCGCGACGCGCTGCGCGATCAGGAGCTGCATCTGTTCGGCGCGCTGGTTCTGTTGACCACGGGAATTATCACGATCGATATCCTGCCGCTGTTCGACGGCTTTTCCAGCGCGGTGCGGCACGCGTTTTTCCAGGTGATGTCCATCACCAGCACGGCGGGCTTTGCCACCGCCGATTTTAACCTCTGGCCCGAGGTTTCCCGCTGGGTGCTGGTGCTGCTGATGTTCTGCGGCGCGTGCGCCGGCAGCACGGGCGGCGGCATCAAAATCGGCCGCATCCTGCTCATGAGCCGAGCCGCGCGCTGCGAGATCCGCCGGATGGCGCGCCCGCGCACGGTCAACCGCGTGATGATTAACGGCAAGGCTGTCGACGACGAAACGCTGCGCGGCTCGCTGATTTTCTTTTTCCTGTATTTTCTGCTGCTGATCGTGGGGACGCTGCTTGTTTCCTTCGACGGCTTCGACACGACGACGAATTTCACCGCCGTGCTCTCATGCCTGTCCAACGTCGGCCCGGGCCTGGGGCTGGTGGGGCCGATGGGCAATTTCGCGATGTATTCCATCTTCTCCAAAATTGTCCTGACGGCGGCGATGCTGATCGGCCGGCTCGAAATTTTCCCGATTCTGATCCTGTTCTCGCCGTCGCTCTGGAAGCGGTAAAAAAGAAGGAGGAAGCCCGCATGACACGAGAAGCGCTGCGCCGCGCGATCGCGGCGTTCCGTCCCGGCTGCCCGCAGGAAGAAGCCGACCGCGAAACGATGCTGCGCTGGCTGGACACGCATCCGGCCGCGTTCACGCGCGAGGACGAGGCGGGGCATTTCACCGCTTCCGCCTGGATTGTCAATCCCGCGCGCGACCAGGTGCTCATGGCGTATCATAACATCTATCAGGCCTGGACATGGCTGGGCGGGCACGCGGACGGAGAAACGGATCTGCTCGCAGTGGCGCTGCGCGAGGCGGAAGAGGAAACAGGCGTACGCGCCGCGCCGGTGACGGACGCAATCTTCTCGCTGGAAATCCTCCCCGTGCCGGCGCACGAAAAGCGCGGGAAACACGTGGCGGAACACGTTCACCTGAACGTAACGTATCTGCTGGAAGCGCCGCAGGACGCGTTTCTCCGGGCGAAGCCCGACGAAAACAGCAGCGTGAAATGGCGCGGCGCAGCCGAAGTGCGCAACGACGCGACTGAAGCGTGCATGCTGCCCGTTTATCGAAAACTGACCGAACGTGTGAGGAGAATGAAGATGGGGAAGAAAATCGGCTGGGGCGTGCTGGGCACGGCCAATATCGGCGTGCGCGATACGTTCGCGGCGATGACGCAGGCGGAAAACTGCCGCATGGCAGCGATTGCCGGGCGCAGCGCCGAAAAGGCGGCGGATTTCGCCGCGCGCTTCGGGTTTGAAAAAGCCTATGCAAGCTACGACGCGCTGCTGGACGATCCGGAGGTCGAGGCCGTATACATCCCGCTGCCCAACAACCTGCACTGCGAATGGGTGCTGCGCGCAGCGGATAAGGGCAAGCATATCCTCTGCGAAAAGCCGATGGGCGTGAGCGCGGCGGAAGAAAAGAAGATGTTCGACTATTGCCGCGCCCGCGGCGTGCGGCTGATGGAAGCGTTCGCGTATCTGCACAGCCCGGTCATCCGCGAGATAAAGCGGTTGACGGACGCGGGCGGACTGGGCGAGCTGCGCGTGGTGGAAGCGAGCTTTTTCACCCGCGGCCATTACGATCATCCCAACAACATTCGCGCAAGGCGCGAAACCTGCGGCGGCGCGCTGTACGATATCGGCGTGTATAACATAAGCCTGGCGCAGTATCTGTTCGGCCGCGAGCCGGAAAAGGTGCAGGCCACGGCGCATTTCATGCACTCCGGGGTGGACGATTTCAGCACGGAAACGCTTGATTTCGGCGACGGGCGGCTGGCCGCGCTGACGAGCGGCATGTGCTCGCATTTCGCCCGCTTCAGCAATTTCCGCGTGATGGGCGACGCGGGGTGGATCGACGCGCCGATCGAATACAACGCGTGCGGCGCACAGTCGTTTACGCTGCGCCGCGCGGACGGAACGAGCGAAACCGTAACGGTCGACTGCCCGAACAACTATACGCTCGAAATCGAACAGTTCGGCCGCGTGATTACGGAAAACGAAGCGCCGCTGGTATCGGAAGCGTTTTCGCTCGGCGTCGCGCGCACGGTCGATCGCGCGCTGGCACAGATCGGCTACTGAGATGACGAAAAACATTCTTGTCGTCGACGACGACGTTCAGATCGGCAATCTCCTCGAAGAGGTGCTCGGCCGGGAGGGCTACGCCGTCTGGCGCGCCTATTCGGGAACGGAGGCGCTGCTTTGGCTCGGCGCGAAGCGCCCCGATCTTATCCTGCTCGATTTGATGCTGCCCGGCCTTTCCGGCGAAGGGCTGCTGCCGAAAATCGAAGGGATTCCGGTCATCGTCGTCAGCGCAAAGGCGGATGTGAGCGACAAGGTGAGCCTTCTGCGCGGCGGCGCGGCGGATTATATCACCAAGCCATTCGATACGCGCGAACTGCTTGCGCGCGTGGCGGTACAGCTGCGCGCCGCGGAGGGCGGGCGCGCGGCCGTCTATACGCACGGCTGCCTTGCGCTCGATCCCGCCTCGCACAGCGTGACCGCCGCCGGGAAGCCCGTGGCGCTGACGAAAACGGAATACGCCATTTTGAAGCTGCTGATGAAAAACCCGAGCCAGGCGCTCGCCAAGTCGGTCATTCTCGACCGCATCAGCCTCGATACGCCCGATTGCACCGAGCGCTCGCTCAAGCAGCATGTGAGCAACCTGCGCCGCAAGCTGCAGGAAGCGTGCGGGGAGGATTCCATCGAATCCGTCTGGGGCATCGGGTTCAAGATGAAGGACCTGCCCGAACGAAAAGCTTGACCGAATCTTGACGCTTTTCTTGACCGCCTTCTTGACGGGCGGCGTTTATACTTCAGCCATTCCAAACGCAAGGAGGCTGAATGGAATTGGATTATATTCTGCAAACGCAGGGACTGAAAAAGGAATATGCCGGCGGCTTTGCGGCGCTCAGCAGCCTGACCATGCATGTGCCGCGCGGGTCGATTTACGGCTTCGTGGGCAAAAACGGCGCGGGCAAGACGACGCTGATTCGCCTCGTCTGCGGCCTGCAGGAGCCGACAAGCGGCTCGTACCGGCTTTGCGGCGTGGAGAACAGCGACGCGAAAATCGTCCGCGCGCGCAGGCGCATGGGTGCCGTGGTGGAAACGCCGTCGATCTATCTGGATATGACGGCGCGGGAAAACCTGCGTCAGCAGTACCGCGTGCTCGGCATGCCCTCGGAGGAAGGAATCGACGCGCTTTTGCATCTGGTGGGACTGGAGAAAACGGCGAAGAAAAAAGCGCGCAATTTCTCCCTCGGCATGCGGCAGCGGCTCGGCATTGCCGTCGCGCTGGCGGGCGAGCCGGATTTCCTGCTGCTGGACGAGCCGGTGAACGGCCTAGACCCGCAGGGCATCGTGGAAATGCGCGAGCTCATCCTGCGGCTGAACCGCGAGCAGGGCATCACCGTGCTCATCTCCAGCCATATCCTCGACGAGCTTTCGCGGCTTGCAACGTGGTACGGCTTCATCGACGGCGGCCGCATGGTCAAGGAAATCAGCGCGGAAGCGCTGGAAAACGAATGCCGCAAGTGCATCCGCGCGGAGGTTTCGGACGCGGGCGCGCTGGCGCGCGTGCTGGACGGCGCGGGAATCGAATACAAAATCCTCTCCGACAAGACGGCGGATATCTTCGGCGAAACGAGCGTAACCGCGCTGGCGGAAGCGCTGCGCAGGGAAAACTGCGAGCTTTACTCAATGAAAGAACGCGACGAATCGCTGGAGAGCTATTACATGAGTCTGGTTGGAGGTGATCGCCGTGCGTAAGCTGCTGCGGGCAGATTTTGCAAGGCTTTGGCGGGATAAGATTTTCTGGCTTGCGCTGGCGGCGATGGCTGCGGCAGGGCAGTTCTGTTTCTGGGCGCGGTTCCAGTCTTTCCGCGAGGGATACGCCGCGCCGCTCGAGGACCCGTTCATGGTCTATGTGCCGGTGGCGGCGATTGTGCTTTCCGCGCTGTGCGCGCTGTTTATCGGCGTGGACTACAGCGACGGCACGATTCGCAACAAGCTGATCGCGGGGCACGGGCGCGCGAGCGTGTATCTTTCCAACCTCGTCGTCTGCCTTGCGGCCGCTGCGATCCTCTGCGCGGCTTTCATGCTGACCTATCTCGCGCCGGGCATTCCGACGTACGGCTTCTTCGGCTGCGGCCTGAAACCGATGCTCGTCTGCGCGCTGCTGGGCGCGGGCGCGCTGGCGGCGTTTGCGGCGCTGTACACGCTCGCAGCCATGCTCTGCCAGAACCGGGCGTATTCGGCCGTGGCGTGCGTGCTTTTGTCGCTGGCGCTGCTGATGGGCGGCGTGGCGGTGAAATCCCGCCTGGAGGAGCCGGAATACTACGACGGCTATACCGTGATCATGAACGGCGTGACGCAGACGGAAGAACCGGAGAAAAACCCGAACTACATTTCCGGCAAAACGCGCGAGACGTTCGAGTTTCTGCTCGATTTCCTGCCCGGCGGGCAGGCGGTGCAGCTGGCCATGCGCGAGGCGGCGCACCCCGTGCGGATGGCGCTGTGCGACGCGTTTATTCTCCTGGCCGCGACGGGCGCGGGCGTGATCGTTTTCAAAAAGAAGAACCTGAAGTAAAAAAGGAGCGGGACGCATGGAGAGCTGGCTTTACTGGACGCTGACGGGCGCGCTCGCGCTTTGCGCGGCGGGATGCCTTGGCAAGCTGCTCTCCCTGCGCCATTTTCTGCGCGAATGCGCGCGGGAGCTTTCGGAGCGCATGGCGGCGGATACGAATACGGTGATCGCCGTCTCAACCGGCGACCGGGCGGCGCGGCGCTTCGCCGCGGAGCTGAACGTGCAGCTGCGCGCGCTGCGCAGGGAACGCTGCCGCCTGCAAAACGGCGACGCGGAACTGAAAACGGCCGTCACGAACATCTCGCACGATCTGCGCACGCCGCTGACGGCAATTTCCGGTTATCTCGATCTGCTCGAGCGCGAAGCGCTGCCGGATACGGCGCGGCGGTATCTTTCCGTCGTGCGGGAGCGTTCCAACGCGATGAAGGCGCTGACGGAGGAGCTGTTCCGCTACTCGATGCTGCTGGCGGCGGCGGACGAAATGCGCCCGGAAACGCTTGCGCTCAACGACGCGCTGGAAGAAAGCCTCGCCGGCTGCTACGGCGCGCTGACCGCGCGGGGGATTACGCCGCGCATCGAAATGCCGCAGACGCCCGTCGTCCGCCGGCTCGACCGGGAGGCGCTGCGCCGCGTGCTCGACAATCTTCTCGCCAACGCCGTCAAATATTCGGACGGCGATCTGTATGTCCGGCTTGGCGCGGACGGAACGATCGAATGCGCGAACCAGGCGAAAAATCTTTCGCCTGTGCAGGTTCAGCGGCTGTTCGATCGTTTTTATACAGTAGAAAGCGCGCGAAACGCCACCGGACTGGGGCTGTCGATCGCCCGGCTGCTGACGGAGAGAATGGGCGGCGAAATTCGCGCCGAATACGAAAGAGACCGACTGCGCATCCTGCTGCGCTTCAGATAGAGGGAATCGATATGCCGAACCTTTACGTTTTGCTTACCCGCTCGCCCACGCTCGTCTCCAAGACGGTGCACCTGTTTACGGGCGACGCGTACACGCATGCGTCCATCGCCTATGACGACGCGCTGAGCACACTGTGCAGCTTCACGCGGCGCTATCCCGCCTTCCCGCTGCCGGCGGGCCTCGCGCACGAAAACACGCCCGGCAGCTATCTGCGGCTGCACCCGTACATGCAGTGCGTGCTTCTGCGCCTGGAAGCGACGGACGAGGTTTACGGCGCTGTGCGCCGAAAAATCGAGGAGATGCTCGCGGAAAAGGAAAAATACCGTTTTTCCATCGGCGGGCTGTTCCGCTGCAGGATGGGCGTGGAGAGCAAACTCAATACCCGCTATTTCTGTTCGTATTTCGTGGCGTACGTGCTGGAAACGTGCGGCGCGGCGACGCTGCCCAGATCGCCTTCACTGATGCGGCCGCAGGATTTTCTGACGCTGCCGGGGCTGGAACGCGTCTATGAAGGGCGCATGGCGGGCCTGCTGCGCAGGCGCTCGCGGCCGGACTCTACGAAGCGTTGATTGAAAACCGGGCGCTCTGCGGTTATCATATCCCGTGGAGGTGCTTGCAATGGATCAGGCAAAAACAGGCAATTTGATTCGCTCCCTGCGGCAAAAGCAGCATATGACGCAGCTGGAGCTGGCGGAGAAAATAAACGTCAGCGATAAGGCGGTTTCCAAATGGGAGCGGGGCTGCGGCGCGCCGGATATTTCGCTGCTGCCCGCGCTGGCGGCGGCGCTCGGGGTGGAACCCGGCGTGCTTTTGCAGGGCGATCTGGACGCGAACCGCAGGAGCAACGGCAATATGAAAAAAATCCGCGTATACGTGTGCCCCGCGTGCGGGAACGTCGTATTTTCAACCGATGAGGCGGACGTGATCTGCTGCGGCAAAAAGCTGGCCGCCCTGCGGCCCCAGAAAGCGGACGAGACCCAGCGGCTGACGATGGAAATAGTCGAGAACGAATGGTTCGTCACTTCCGCGCACGAGATGCGGCGGGAGCACCATATCTCCTTCCTCGCGCTGGTGAACGGGGATACGCTGATCGTCCGCAGGCTTTATCCCGAATGGGGGCTGGAAACGCGCCTGCCCTACGCCGCGCACGGCATGCTTTTGTGGTACTGCACGCGCGACGGACTTTTCTGGCAGGAGGTGCGGCGATGAAGCAGCCGGCGGTTTTTACGCCGCTCGCTGCGTGCGGCGGGATATAAGTTTTTTCCGGCGTATCTGTGGCTCGTCACAAAAACGCTGAGCCGCCAGCGCGAGTAAACGTTCTCTCTGATGTGGACGGAGTACGACGATGATTTTTCCGCGTTTCACGCGGAATACCTGCGCGGCCAGGCGGAATGCGGAGACCGCCGCGGAATTCTCGCCCGCGCGGGAGAAACGCCGCCGCCCAACGCCTATACGGTTTCCTGCCTGCCATGGGTGTCGTTTGAACATTTTTCAGATACACCCTAGGGTGTATCTGAAAACCCGAATCAGATGTGCAAATTGCTGAAAGAGATACAGACAGCGGCAATCAACATAAAAGC
>CAKTTL010000050.1 GCA_934615235.1 uncultured Clostridia bacterium | reverse complement strand
CGGTACGTCAAGAAAGCTGCAAGCAGCAGACGGCGTAAAGGCGTCCGTCAGCCTTTGCGCGATATTGTGCGGGATTGTCCCAAGTTTTTCGACGCTGAAATGGCGGAAAAGACGCCGTGATGGAGTCTCAGGGAATTTTTCAGATACACCCTGGGTGTTACGATTTGAGAGAATCCGCCGCCATCATCAGGCCGATTACCGTTTTCGCATCCGTGATTTCTCCGCGGCGCACGCGCTCGACGGCCTCGTCCAGCGGCACGCGCACAAGGTTGAGGTATTCGTCCTCGTCCGGGTGATCCTGTCCCTGCGAAAGCTCCGTCGCAAGGTAAATCGATACCCGCTCCGTCAGAAAGCCCGGCGACATCCGCGCTTCGCTCAGCAGCCGCCAGTTCTCCGCCCGCAGGCCGGTTTCTTCTTCCAGTTCGCGTTTCGCGCAGACGAGCGCGTCCTCGTCCGGGCTGTCCTTCTTGCCCGCGGGGATTTCCATCATGATTTCGCCCATCGCCGCGCGGTACTGCCGCACGAGCGTGACGCGGCCCTCCGCGTCCACCGGAACGATCGCCGCGGCGTTGTAATTTTTTACAATTTCGCGAAGCGCCGTGCGCCCGCTGGCCAGCCGCGCGTCCCAATGCTCCACGCGCACCAGCGCGCCCCGGAAAACCTCTTTGCGGCCGATGATTTCCTCGTGCAAACGTTTATCGTCCATTTCAGGCATAATCGTTCAGCTCCTTCCTATGATTGAGTATGGTTCACCGGAAATTTTGGTTTTTCCTCTTAACATTTTCACGCAAGAAATTGACTTTCTGTTACGTTATGTTACAATGTAGACGTAATTTCGTAGTGATTGGCGTCAGGAGGGATTGAATATGGCGCGACGGATTTTCTGCATTCTGCTTGCCGTCCTGTTGGCGGTACCTTTCGCGGCTTTTGCCGTGGTCAACGCCGCGACAGTGAAGGTGTACACGCGATGGGACGCGAGCGCCGAGCCGTTTGAACTGACGGAGGGCGTCGATTTCACCTGGACCTACACGGACGCGGCGCAGTCCGGCATTGCACTGCAGTTTCCGCAGAGCAGTCAGGCGAACCTGAGCCAGCTGCGCGTCGTAATTGACGATGGCAGCGGCCGGAAATACGCCTTCTTCGATACGCTCAACGGCAGCGACTGGGTCGATATGAGCCGCGCCGCGCAGGGCGAGCAGGCTTCGTTCTCGCTCGTCGACGCGGACACGCTGGCCTATGTCGACGGCGCGACGCTTGCGGTTTCATCCGCGCAGGGCGCGGATAATAACAACCCCGACCTCATCGTCAGCGGAGACTCCGGCATTGGCGGCGGCGTGGAAGTCATCGGCCCGTCGCTTACGCCGACGATGCCCGACCGCGAGACGGACTACGGCTTCCTGCTCGACGGCGGCTATCTGTACTCCGCCCCCGGCGGCGCGCAGACCGTGCAGGTGACCGACGAAGACGTAATTCAGTACGACGGCAGCGATCCCGTCGTCGGCCCGGACGGGCGGACATGGGTGAGCGTGAAGCTGGGCGATCAGACCGGCTATGTCGCCGTGGACGAAATCACGTTCATGACGCAGGGCGACTACGACGCCTGGCAGCAAAGCATCTCGCAGCCGACGCTCGCGCCGCAGGAGCAGATGCCCGCGCACGAGACGAACTTCGTCCGCCTGCGCCAGGGCGGCGCGGTCTACACCAGCCCCGACGGGCAGACCGCCATCGCGCTCGACGCGAACGCCGTGCTTGAATATGACGGCGATTCGCAGATCAACGAGGGCGGCTATCTGTGGATTCCCGTGCGCTACGAGGGCGGTATCGGTTACGTCCGCGCGCTGCACGACGTGGACTTCATGACCGGCGCCGAATATCAGCAGTATCTCGAAAGCCAGCGCCAGCAGATGCCCGCGCATGAGACCAACTTCGCCCGCGTCGGCGACGGCGCGGCGCTGTACGACAACAGCGGCAACGTCATCGGCCAGCTTTCCGGCTCCGCGCCCGTCGAATTCGACGGCCAGACCACGCTGTACGACGGCGAAGGCAAGCTGTGGATTCGCGTCTTGCAGGGCGAGCAGTCCGGCTTCGTTCGCGTCGACGACGTGCAGTTCATGACCGGCGCCGAGTATCAGCAATACCTCGACAGCCAGAAAAAGCCGCTCCCGGCGCGCGAAACCAATTTCGCCTGGGCCGCCAACGGCACCGCGCTGCTCGACGGCAGCCTGCAGCCGACGGGCGCGTCCCTCAGCGGGGCGAAGCCCCTTGAATACGACGGCTCCGACCCGGTCTACGACGCGGAGGGCAACCCGTATATCCGCGTCACGCAGGACGGGCAGAGCGGCTACGTCAGCGCGTACGGCGTGAGCTTCATGACGCAGCAGTCCTACAACGAATACCTCGAAAGCCTGAAGGAAAAGCTGCCCGACCACGAAACCGATTACCTGCGCGTCTCCACCGGCACGGCGCTCTACACCGAGCCCGGCGGAAGCCAGACCTACGGCCTCGCGCAGGACAGCGTCGTGCAGTATACCGGCGCGTATAAAAACGACGAAAACGGCGCGCTCTGGTGCCAGGTTCGCACGGAAAACGGCCAGATCGGTTACGTGCCGATGGCGGCGATGAGCTTCATGACGAGCGCCGAATACCAGCGCTACGTCGAAAGCAAGGCCACGCCTACGCCCGTCCCCACGCCGGAGCCGACGCTCGTGCCGACCGCGGAACCGACGCTTGTTCCGACCCCGGAACCGACGCTCATTCCGACCCCGGAACCCACGCTCGTTCCGACGCAGGTTCCCACGCAGGTCCCCACGGCCGTGCCGACGACAGTGCCCACGCAGGTTCCCACCGCCGCGCCGACCGCTCCCGCCGTGCAGGGTTACGCCGCCATTACGCAGAACCGCACGGGCGTGTACAGCCAGCCCGCGGGCGCGAGCTTCATGCAGCTCAACGCAACGGACGTGGTTTACGTCCAGTACGCGCAGCTGGATATTTACAACAACGTCTGGTATTACTGCAAGGTGTCCGATACACAGTACGGCTGGATCTCGGCCGGCACGGCGCGGATGATGTCCGCCGACGAGGTGGAGGCGTACCTGCGCCAGCAGCAGACCGTGCAGAACCCGGTGACCGGCTACAAGAAGATCACCGCGCCCGCCGGCTCGTCGCTGCCGCTGCTTTCCTGGGCCGATTACGGCGCGCCGTATGTGAAGCTGCTCGCGTCCGGCACGGTCGTGTATTCCTACGATCAGGTCTACGACCAGAGCGGCAAGAACAAGCTCGATTTCGTCCGCCTCAGCGACGGCAGCACCGGCTATATCAGCAGCAACTACGCGACCGCGATGACCCAGCAGGAAATCGCAAGCTATCTCAACGGCCGTCAGCAAATCATCCCCACCGCCGCGCCGACGATTCCGCCGACGAGCAACTTCAGCGGCTACGCGCAGGTTTCGACGCAAAGCGGCGGCACCGTCAATTTCCGCACCGCGCCGTCGATGAGCGGCAGCAGCGTAATCTCGCGCCTGAACAACCGCTCGCTGGTCCGCGTGATGGGCGAAACCAGCACCAGCGACGGGTACACCTGGTATCAGTGCGAATCCAATGGCAAGGCCGGCTACGTCCGCGGCGACTTCCTGAACCTGTTGAGCGTTGCGGATTACACCTACATCCTTCAGACGGGCTCCTACACCACCAATACCGCAACCGTCAAGGTAACGGCCACGGCCAGCTCCGTCTCCTCGACCAAATGGCAGACCCCGCGCCCCACGGCGACGCAGGGCACGCCGATGGATATCAAGTTCAGCACCCCGACGGCGACGGAGAGGACGATTCCCACGCCCATGCCGACGGCTTCGCCTACCGCGACCGCAACCCTGACCCCGACCTTCGCGCCGCTGAATACGCCCGATCCGAGCGCCTCGGCCACGGCGGGCATGCCCGGCTTCGGCGTGGTGATTACCGCCTCGCCCAGCGTATCCCCGACGGCGACCGCGCCTGCAGCTTTCCCGACGGAGGAAAGCAAGGGCTTCTCCGCCAGCGGGCTGATCATCGCGCTGGTCGTGCTGCTGCTGCTCGCAGCGGGCGGTTTCTACGGCTACTCCGTGTACAACAAGGCCCGCCGCAAGCAGGCTGAGGAGCGCGCGCGCCGCATAGCGGCGGAAAAACGCCGCGAGCAGGAACAGGCGCGTCCCGCCGTGCGCCGGCCCGCCCCGCCCACCGAAGCCCCCGCCGCACAGCGCCCGCGGCCGCAGCAGCCCGGCGACGCTCGCCCGACTGCGAACTCCGCCAGCGCCATGTACCGGCAGGAAATGGAAGCCGGCCGTCAGGCGCAGCAGCGCAGCCCCTACGCCCGCCCCGAAAGCCCGACCGGTTATGAGCGCCCGGTGCAGAACGTGAACTCGACGATGCCGCGCGCAACGGTAGACGGCCGCTCGGTCGGCGACGCACGCACGGCCCCGGAAAGCGAAACCTATCGTGCCCGGACGATGCCCGTCGCTCCGCCTCCGACGACGGAAAACGACGGCACGCCCGTTCCGCGCCGCCGCCGCGCCGCGAATCACGAAAACAACATCGAAGGGTAACGTTTTTTCTGTGGGGGGAGGAACCTTCTTTCTGGAGAAAGAAGGTTCCTCCCCCCACGCCCCCCTCTTCTAAGAAAGCCGCTTTTATGCGTTTCCCATGTGGGAGGTGCAGGAACCTCAGGTTCCTGCCAGGGGGTCTTAGGGGGACAGCGTCCCCCTAACGTTCCCCCACGCATATCCGCATATCTTCCGGCATATGTATGTACAAAAAAGGAGTATCGCCATGCCCGAACAGACGGAGGCCTTTGTCTGGCGCGGCGCGGGGTTTGAAGCGCCCGCGCAGGTGCCGGGGTGCCTCTCCTCCGCGCTTTGCGCGGCAAAAATAATTGAACCGCCCCAAACGGGGCTGAACGCGCTGCGCGGCGAATGGACGGCGGGGCGCGAATGGGCGCTTTGCGGCCGCATTTCGCTGCCTGCCGAGAGCGAGCGCGTTTTTCTGCGCGCGCGCGGCGTGCGCGGCGAAGGAACGCTTTTTGTCAACGGCGCGGACGCGGGGCGTTTCGGGCAGGGCGACTGGGAAAAGGAAATCACCGCTTTTGCGGATAATGATAAAAGCGCGGAGATTCGTCTGCGCTTTTGCGCGCATGCGCCTGAAGGCACGCCGCGGCGCTCGCTGATCGGCGTATACGGCGGGCTGTCCGCGCAGGGCGTGAACGAGCTGAAAATCACCGATTGCTACGCCTGCGCGGCGATGCAGGACGGCTGCGGGCTTGCCGAGTTCCGCGCGACGCTTGCGCCGTACGTGCCTGGGCGGTATACGCTGCGGCTCGCCGCCGTATATGAGGGCGAGGTGCTCGCCTGCGAGGAGGAGACGCTCGCACTGCGCTGCGCGCCGATGGAAGTCGTGCGGCGGGTTATCGTCCCCGTGCCGCAGAGTTGGCGGCCGGGAGAGGAAAACGCCCCCGTTCTGCTGCGGCTGACCGTGCTGCGCGCGGGGCTTGTCTGCGACGACCGCGTGGTCAAAGCAGGCTTTCGCGAGGTCGAATTCGCCGCAAGCCCGGCGATGCAGCCTTACGTGAACGGGCAGCGGGTGTTCCTGCGCGGCGCGGAATGGCGCTGCGACGCGCCCGTCGGGCTTGCCGCGCTCGTGCGGCGTTTGGACGCGCTGCGCGCGTGCGGGCTGAACTGCCTGCGCATGTACGGCTTGCCCGACGAAACGCTGCTCGAGCTGCTTGACGCGCGCGGCTTTCTGTGCTGGCCCGTGCTGCCGCTCGACGCTGAACAGGCTGCACAGGCCGTTCGCCGCACAAGAGAACATGCCTGCGTGATCGCTTACAGCTGCGAAAGCGTGTATGAAGGATTCAACCGTCCCGCCGGGGCGAATCATCCGCAAGTCGCCACGCTGCGCGCGCTGTGCGAAACGCTCGACGGCGCAAGGCCGTTCTTCGGCCCCGTGCCGAACGGCGCCGTCGCGCGCTCCGGCCGCGAGGAGCTGGGCAAAGGCGTTCTCGCCGATACGCTCGGACCGGACGCATACCCAGGCCCCGAAGCCCTCTGCCGCCTTGGAAACGACGACGACGCGCTCATCCGCACCGTTCGCTGCCCGGCGATGTGCGAAAATCTCTCCGCACTGGCGGGCGGTGAAGCCGCCTGGCCGCCGAGCGCGCCGCTGTGGCTGCACCGCTGTGAAAAACCGCTCGATCCCGGCATGATGCGCGCATGGTTCGGGCTGGAAGGCGACGAAGCGGAAACAAAGTCCGCGCCCCTGACGCGCCTTGTACAGGCGGAAACGCTGCGCTATCTCGCCGAACGCGCGCGCCTGCGCGAGAAAACCATCGCCGGGCTGTTCGTCGGCGCGCCGTTTGAGGCGGTGGAAAGTCCTTTTTCCTGCGCGCTGTTCGACGGCGAAACGCCGCGGCCCGCATATTACGCGCTGCAAAGCGCGCTGCGGCCGGTTCATATCTGCGCGCGGCTGGAAAAGACGGCGTTCGCCTGCGGCGAAACGCTGAACGCGGAGATCGACCTGCTGCTGGACGCGCCCGCGCCCGGCGCGCTGCGCGTAACCGCGACGCTCTACGATGCGAGCGGCCGCCTCCTTGCCCGTGAAATTTACGACGCGAAGGCCGAAACCGGGCCCGTTGGGCGGATGAAGGCCGTTCTGCCGGACGCGCCCTGCGCGATGACGCTGCGGCTGAAGCTGGAAGCGCTGGGCGAAACGCTCGACGTGAACGATTACGCGCTCTGCACGGCGCTGAACGCGCCGCTCTGGCCACTGGCGCATGCACCGTTCGCCGCCGTGCGGCTGGAAAACGGAGAAGTCAAGAACGCCTGCGCGCGCACGGCCTACGGGGTTTGCTGCGACGGGTATCTCAACGCCGCCTGGCCCGGCTGGGGCGCGCTGCTGCCCGGCGAAAGCCGCGCCGTGCGCGACGAAGCGCGCGTTTCCGGCCTGAACCTTGAACCTAAATTATAAGGAGCCGAGATGAAAAAAGGCACGAAAGGGCTGGCTGTTTTCATTGTGCTGATGCTGCTTCTGGCCGCGCTGGGCGCGGCTGCAATCAGCGTGGGCGCGCAGGAATATGCGAACCGGACGAGAATAGAAAAGAATGCGCGCAGAACAGAAAATACGCTGTGAGGGGTTGAAAATCTCGATGTTCTTTCAGGAAGGGCTGTTTGTACGGCTGCCGCGGCTGGAAACGCCGCGTCTCGTCATTCGGCGGATGACGATGGCCGACGCAGAGGATATCTACGAATACGGGCGCGACCCGGAAGTGAGCCGGCACGTGCTCTGGGACGCGTACCGCAACGTGGGCGAAGCGCGCGCGTATCTGAAATATGTGCAGCGGCAATACCGGCTCAACGAACCCGCCAGCTGGGGAATCGAGCTGAAAGCCACGGGCAGACTGATCGGGACGATCGGTTTTATGTGGTGGAATCAGGAATACAGGAGCGCGGAGGTGGGATACTCGCTCTCCCGCGCCTACTGGAATCAGGGCCTGATGACCGAGGCGCTGCGCGCCGTGATCAAGTTCGGCTTCGAAGAGATGAACCTCAACCGCATTGAAGCGCAGCACGAGACGACGAACCCCGCCTCCGGCCGCGTGATGGAAAAGGTCGGGATGAAAAAGGAAGGCGTACTGCGCCAGCGGCTGCGCAATAAGGGCAAATTTGTGGATGTGGCGCTGTATTCCGTGCTGCGCGGGGAGAGAACCGCGTGAACATGAGAATCGAGCTGCAGGCAATCCCCGTCGCGCTGCAAGGACTGCCCGCCGCAATGGAGGGGCAGCGCTTTTTTGTGCTGTCCGATCTGCACATGCACGCGCCCGGACCGCTGTACGACGGCATGATTTCCGCCGCTCGCGCGGCGAAGCCGCACCTGATCTTTCTCTGCGGCGACCTGATCGACGAGCACACGCCCGACGCTGCGATTCTGGAGCCGGTTTTTACTGCGCTGCGCGCAGTTGCGCCCGTCGTCGCCATCAACGGCAATAACGATGCGCAGCCGGGACTGACGGCCGCGCTGCACGCACTGTACCGCAAGTGCGATATTACGCTGCTGGAAAATGAGGCGCGGGATTACACGGTGGACGACGCGTCAATTCATATTATCGGCGTACAGGATCCGGAGTTTTATACGGTTTTTCCGCAGGAGGGGGAAGTGAAGCTGACGGAGCCGGAGATGCAGCTGCGCGGGCTGCTGCCAGCCGACAGCGGAGAAGAGGTGAATATCGTGCTGGTACACCGGCCGGAGCGCGTGAAGGAAATGGCGCCGCTCGGGCCGAAGCTGATTATCAGCGGTCACGCGCATGGAGGACAGATGCGGCTGTTCGGGCGAGGGATGTACGCGCCGGGACAGGGCGTGCTGCCGAAGTATACGAGCGGACTGTATGAAATGAAGGATAGGGGAAAGCTCGTAGTGTGCCGGGGGATTGGGAATCATGCGCCGGTACCGCGGGTGAATAACCCGCCGCATGCGGTGCTGGTGTTGCTGACGAGAGGGGAATAAAGCGGAAGGTTCAGGGAACTTCGTTCCCTGGCGGAGACATGGCTCCGAGTAAAAACCGGGAGGCACCGGAAGGGAGCGCGGCCAGTGGCCGAAACAGCGACCTGGAGGTGCGGTGCGAAACGAGCGATGCGCCCAACAGGGCGAAGCGCGACGATTGAGCACCGCGCAGGAACCTCAGGTTCCTGCCGGGGTCCTAGGGGCAGAGCCCCTAACGTAACCCCCTAACCCATGCGCCGCAGCGCACAAAAGAATCGCGCAATGTTCGCGCGGAGCGCGGACGAGCTGGCAAGGCCGCATGGTTTTGAGTTGATAATGGGAGGCACCGGAAGGGAGCGCGGCCAATGGCCGAAACAGCGACCTGGAGGTGCGGTGCGAAACGAGCGATGCGCCCAACAGGGCGAAGCGCGACGATTGAGCACCGCGCAGGAACCTCAGGCTCCTGCCGGGGTTTTAGGGGCGGAGCCCCTAACGTAACCCCTAACCCACGCGGCCCGTGGCCGCATAAAAGAATCGCGCAATGTTTGCGCGGAGCGCGGACGAGCTGGCACGGTTGCAGGGTTCTGCGTAAAAAACCAGAAGGTGCAGGAACCTCACCTTCCTTGCCGGTGTCGGGAAAATCCCGGGGCAGAGCCCCTAACGTAACCCCCACCTCACACATCCTCAACCAACCGGGAGAAACATTCTTTCTCCCGGTTTTTTCTGTACTTCTCACGATTTCTTAGCGCCATTCTCCTGCTCCGCTCCCTTGCCGCCCTTTCCAAATTCCCCGTTTCACGGTATAATATACACAATAAACCCTCATATAATCAGAACGTATGTTCTTGTTTCAGGAGTCTCTATGAACTACACTCCCGCTCAACAGGAAGCGATCTCCGCCCGCGGAAGCAACCTGCTCGTCTCTGCCGCAGCAGGCAGCGGCAAAACCGCTGTTCTCGCCGCCCGCATCGTCTCCCTCGCAAAGGAAGGCGTTCCGCTCGACCGCATGCTCGTCATGACCTTCACGCGCGCGGCGGCTGCGGAAATGCGCGCCCGTATCCTCGACAGCCTTTATCAGGAAGGGCTGCGCGAACAGGCACTGCGCGTCGAGCGCGCCGACATTACCACGCTGCACGGCTTCTGCGGACAGATCTGCCGCCGGTATTTCGAGGCCGCGCAGGTCGACCCGATGTACCGCGTGGGCGAAGGGCCGGAAATTTCGCTGCTGAAAGAGGCGGCGTTGTCCGATGCGCTCGAATCGCTCTACGATGAACCCACGCCCGGCTTTGCATACGCCGCGCTGTGCATGCCGCGCGAGCAGCTTGAAACGGCCGTCGACGCACTGTACGATTTTCTGCTCTCGCGCCCCGATCCGTGGGAATGGCTTGCTGCGTCGCTGAAGCGGTATGATTGCGACGAAACCGCTCTGCTCGATTCGCCCTGGGCGGATGCGCTCTGCGCACAGGCCGCGCAGGAGCTCTGCAGCGCGCGGACCGCTTTCCGCCGCGTGCTTTCCTTCTGCGAGCTGCACGGCGTGTACGAAGCGCTCGCGCAGAAGGATTACGATTGTCTTTCGGCGCTTTGCGCCGAAGCAGAACGCTCCCCCCGCACCCTGCTTGACGCACAGAAGCCCACGTTCGCCCGCAAACCGCCGAAACCCAAGGACAGCGACCCCGAAATCGAAAAGACGTTCAGCGACCTGCGCAACGCCGCAAAAAAGGCCGTCGACAGCGCGTTCGATTCCCTCGCCCCCCTGCGTTCGCCCAGGGACGCGCTGCTCAAGCTGCGCGAAAGCAAAATCCTCCTCAGCGGTATCGCGGACGCGGCGCGCCGGTTCGACCGCGTGTTCGCCGATAAAAAAGCCGCGCGCAACGTTCTCGATTTTTCCGACCTCGAAAGCCGCGCCCTGCGCGCGCTCGATCATCCGGACGTGCAGAAAAGCGTCCGCGAAAAATATCAGTACGTCTTCATCGACGAATATCAGGACAGCAGCCTGCTGCAGGAGGCGCTTCTGTCGCGCGTGCGCGGCGAGCGGAACCTGTTTCTGGTGGGCGACGTGAAGCAGAGCATTTACCGTTTCCGCCTGGCCGAACCGGGACTGTTTCTCGATAAACTCCGCACGTTTTCTTTCGCGCCGGGCGCGGAAAACCGCAAACTCTCGCTCAACGCCAATTTCCGTTCCGATCCGGCTGTGCTGTATGCCGTAAACGACGTGTTTGACCGCGTTTTCTGCGGCGGCGCGATGGAGCTCGAATATCCCGCCGAAGAACGGCTCGCCGTGGGCGTCTCCGACCGGCCCGCAGGCGTGAAGCCCGAGCTGCTCCTGCTCTGCAGCGATTCGGACGACGAAACGGACGGCGACGGCGATGAGCTTTCACCAATTGAACGGGAAAAGGCGCGGCAGGAAGCCGAGGCCATCGCCCGGCGCATCGAGGCGCTGCGCGAAGAGAACCCCTCGCTTCGACTGCGCGATATCGCGATTCTGATGCGATCCGTCCGCGGCCGCGCGCCGCAGATGATCGACGTGCTGCGCGCGCATGGGCTGACTGCGGTGACCGAGCTGGGCGAGGATCTGCTCGCGCAGCCCGAGGTGCTGTCCGTGCTGGCGATTCTGCGCGTGATGGACAACGCGCGGCAGGATATCCCGCTATTGGGGGCGCTGCGCGGCCCGGCGCTCGGGCTGGATGACGCGTCGCTCGCCCGTATCCGCGAACGCACGCCGGATGGATCGTTTGAAGCCGCCGCCCGCGCCTACTGCGAGGAAACGGACGCGCTTGGCGAGTCGCTGCGGCAATTTTATGCGCGCCTTGCGCGCTGGACGGAAGACGCCCGCGTGCTTCCGCTGGAGCGCATTCTCTATCGCATCTACGACGAAACCGGCCTGTACGCCCTCTGCGGCACGCGCGAAGGCGGCGCGCAGCGGCAGAACCGTCTGCGCATGCTGGCCGAGCTGGCCGCAAAGTACGAATCCGAGCGCTCGGCCGGGCTGTCCGGCTTTCTGCGAATGGTCGAACGCATCGCTGCGCGGGAAAGCCTTGAAAGCCGCGCCCTGGCCGACGACGAAGACGTGATCCGCGTAACGACGATTCACAAGAGCAAAGGTCTGCAATACCCGGTCGTGTTCGTTGCCGGCGCGGGAAACAGATTCATGGGTGGGCGCAAAAAAAGCCTGCTTTCGATGCACGACGCGCTTGGCGTGGCCGCGCCGTCGTTTGACCCGTATCTGCGGGCGCGCTCGGAAAACGTCGCTTCACTCGCCGTCAACGCGCAGAAAAAGGCCGAATCCGTCGCGGAAGAATCGCGCATTCTCTACGTCGCGCTGACGCGCGCGGAAAAGCGGCTTTTCGTTGTCGGGACGGCAAAACAGGCGCAGGCAGACGAATGGCAGTCCGGTATCGCGCCCGTTCCATGCGCCGCGAACTGCCTGCTCGACTGGGTCGCGCCGGCTGCGTTCGAAAGCGCAGACTGGACGACGAAATTACGCGGCTTTGCTTCGCTCTCTTCGCCTGCGGACGGCAAAACAGACCGCGACGCGCTCTTTTCGCTGCGCGCAATGCACGCGCCCGCGCCGGAAGCCGTAACGCGCCGCATGTTCTGGCAGCCTCCCGCGCTGCCGCGCCATCCGCTCAAGCAGGGCGTAACCGCACGCGTGCGCGTCGACCTGCGCGGCGGCGAAACCGACGAGCTGCCCCGCCTGCAGGATTCCCCGCGCCGCCCAGCCTTTCTTGAGGAAACCGGTCTGACGGGAACCGAGCGCGGCAACGCCGTACATGCGTTTCTGCAATGCGTCGATTTTTCTGCGGCGAGCGCCGCCGCCGAACGCGACAGGCTGCTCTCCGAGGGCCGTCTGACGGCTGCGGAAGCCGCGTCTCTGCCACTTGCGGCGCTGAACGCGTTCCTCGCGTCTCCTTTGGCGGCGCGCATGCGCCGTGCTGTAACGCTTCGCCGCGAATGGGCGTTTAACTACCGGCTCGGCGAAGGTTCGGAACGCATTCTGCTGCAGGGCGTGATCGACTGCTGCTTTATCGAGGACGGCGAATGGGTGCTCGTCGATTACAAAACCGAAGGGCGCGAGGTCGACGCGGAAACGCTGGAACGCTATACCGCCCAGCTGCGCTATTACCGCCGCGCATTGGAAGCGATTACCGGCACGCCGGTGCGAGAATGCCTGCTTTGCTTCCTGATGCAAAGAAAACTGATCGATGTTTCACGTGAAACAATTTAGAAGTCCAGAAAAAAATGTTTCACGTGAAACAATAGGAGTTATCGGATGGAAGACCTGTTTACCATGGCCATGGAAAAAACGCCGGATGCCGCCGCACCGCTGGCCGACCGCATGCGGGCGCGCACGCTCGACGAATTCATCGGGCAAAAGCATATCGTAGGGGAGGGGCGGCTGCTGCGCCGCGCCATCCAGGCCGACCGGCTGACAAGCTGCATTTTTTACGGCCCGCCCGGCTGCGGGAAGACGACGCTTGCGTCGGTCATCGCGGAAACGACGCACGGCGCGTTCGTCAAAATGAACGCCGTTACCAGCGGCGTGCCGGATGTACGCAAGGTGCTCGAAGACGCGGAAGCGCGCCGCAGGCAGACTGGCCAGCCGACCTATCTGCTGCTCGACGAATGTCACCGCTGGAACAAGGCGCAGAGCGATTCGATTCTGCCTGCGATTGAAAAAGGGACGATCCGCTTTATCGGCTCGACGACGGAAAACCCGATGATCTCGATGACCCCGGCCATTGTCAGCCGCTGCCGCATTTTCCAGTTTTATCCGCTGACGCGTGAAGACGTACTCGACGGCATGCGCGCGGCGCTCAAAGACCGCGAACGCGGCCTGGGGCGCATGGGCGCGGTTGCCGACGAGGACGCGCTCGAGCATATCGCCGCCGTCGCGAACGGAGATCTTCGCAGCGCGCTCAACGC
Organism: uncultured Clostridia bacterium; assembly: GCA_934615235.1. GTDB lineage: Bacteria > Bacillota > Clostridia > Christensenellales > Aristaeellaceae > Aphodomonas. The sequence continues at coordinate 6,458 of CAKTTL010000050.1, read as the reverse complement.
GCTGGAGCTTGCCGCGCTCACCACGCCGCCCGACCGGGACGCGAACATCCACATCACGCTCGCCGTCGCTGAGGAAAGCATCCAGAAGCCTGTTCTCCGCTGCGATGAAACGCTCTATTACGACATGCTTTCCGCCTTCTGCAAGAGCCTGCGCGGTTCGGACGCGGATGCGGCGCTCGCCTGGTTCGCGCGAATGAGCTATGCGGGAGTCGATCCGCGGATTATCGTACGCCGCATGATCGCGCACGCGTCGGAGGACGTGGGCGTTGCAAACCCGAACGCGCTTTTGCAGGCCGTCGCGGCGATGGAAGCGCTGCAATTCAACGGCATGCCCGAGGCGCGGCTGAATATCGCGCAGGCGATTATCGCAATTTGCAAAAGTCCCAAGTCGAACAGCGTCAGCGCGGCGATCGACGCGGCGATGGCGGACGCGGCGAAGGGCGGCTTCGGCGCGGTTCCCGTACATCTGCGCGACACGCATTACAAGGGCCACGACCGGCTCGGCGACGCAAACGGCGAAAAGAACGGCGAAGGCTACCTGTACCCGCACAATTTCCCCGGTCACTGGGTCGAACAGGACTACATGCCCGAGGATCTGCGCGGCCGCAAATACTATCAGCCCAGCGGAATGGGGGAGGACAAATAAATGTTTGAATTTCTGGCGACGGCGCCGTTCGGCCTCGAGGGCGTCGTGGCGGACGAACTGCGTGAACTCGGCTTCGACAACGTAAAGGCGCAAACCGGCGGCGCGGTGTTTTTCGGCGAATTATCGGACGCGCTTCGCGCGAATTTATGGCTCCGCTGCGCCGACAGGGTGCTGCTCGTCGTCGGACGGCTGGAAGCGAAAACGTTCGACGCGCTGTTTGAGAGCGTAAAGCGCCTGCCATGGGAGCAGTTTATTCCGAAGGACGCGAAATTTCCCGTCAGCGGCAACTGCGCGCGCTCGCAGCTGATGAGCGTAAGCGATTGCCAGTCGATCACGAAAAAAGCCATTGTGGAGCGTCTGAAGCAAAAGTACCGTACACAGACGCTGCCCGAGCAGAAAGAAACCTACGCCGTTCAGGTGGCGCTGCACAACGATATCGCAACGCTCACGCTTGACACCTCCGGCGCGGGTCTTTCCAGACGCGGCTACCGCACCTGGAACGGCGAAGCGCCGATCCGCGAAACATTGGCCGCCTCGCTTCTGCGCCTTTCGCCCTGGAAGCCCGGCCGTCCGCTGCACGATCCGATGTGCGGGACGGGCACGCTGCTCGTTGAAGCCGCGTTTATGGCCGCGAACCGCGCACCCGGGCTGACCCGCGAATTCGCCTGCGAAGCCTGGCGCTGGGCGGACGCAAACGCATTCACCGATCTGCGCGCACAGGCAAAAGCGGCGTTTACGCCGCAAAACATCGATGCGATTACCGGCGCGGACGTCGACCCCCAGGCGCTGGAGCTTGCAAAGCGGCATATCAAACAGGCGGGGCTTTCGGGGCGCATTCTCCTGCGTGAGGAAGATGTGCGCGACTACGCGCCCGCCGCGCCCGGCGGAATCATTCTGACAAACCCGCCCTACGGTGAGCGCCTCTCCGACCGCAAGGGGTGCGAATGCATCGCCCGCGTGCTCGGACGGCTTAACCGCGACGGCGGGCAGACCGTCTGCGCAATTACCGCCTACACCGGCTTTGAAAAGGCGTTCGGCCGCCGCGCCGATAAGCGGCGCAGGCTCTATAACGGCCGGCTCGAGTGCGAATTTATGACCTTCTATGGCCCACGGAGGAAGCCCGAATGAGCGCGGAGATCGCCCTCGTGCCGATGACGCGCGAACTTATCCACAGGTTATACCGCGAATTTGAAAACGATCCGGACATTTACGCGGATATGCAATATTATACCAAATATGTGTATAATCAGCAGGCAGTCGACCGGCGCTTCGACGCGCTGCAAGGCCCGGAGCGCGTCGTCTTCGCCATTTTGCACGGCGGCGCGCCCATCGGCGAATTGCAGCTCAAACGCATCAACCGCGAGCGGGGCGACTGCACGCTGAGCATCCATATGCAGAACGATAAAGTAAAAAATCGCGGCTTCGGCACGGAGGCCGAAAAGCTCGCGATTCGATATGCATTCGACGTATTAAAGCTCGACGCGGTGAACGCCGACGCAATTTTGAAAAACACGCGCAGCCAGCACGTGCTGGAAAAATCGGGATTTACCTTCTGCCGCGAAGACGAAACCTTCAGGTATTATCGGGCAGAGAATACATAACCTCGTATATTTTTTCAAGCAGCACGGGCGTGACGCGCGGATACGCGAGCTTTTCCGGGAGCGAATCGAAGAGCTTCGCTTCTTCCATTTCGCTCTCGGGCAGCGCGCCCAGCGCGTTGACGTCGGCAAAGAAGACCGCGCCGTTGGCAAAGCCAAACGCGTCGTAGCCCATATAGTCGCAGACGTAATAAAGCGCCGCGTCCTGTACGCCGCTCTCTTCGTACAGTTCGCGCCTCGCCGCCTGCTCCGGCGTTTCGCCCGGCTCGATGTGGCCGCCCTGCGTTTCCCACGCGTCCAAGCCCTTCTTGCGGCTGAAAAGCCACTGCCCTTTATACCACGAGCAGACGACGACATACTTCAGGTTTTCCAGCAAATGCGCCGGAAAAAGCTTGCACTGCAATACGTTTTCCATAGTACCCTCTTCTCGCTCCGTTTTGAGAAATTATACCATAAACCCTGGTAAACGTCAAAAAGACGAAAGGAGAAAACTTATGAATCAAGAACAAAAGCCCAGGCTTTCCCCGAACGCCGGCTCCATTGCCGCAGCCGCGCTGGCAACGCTGTTTTTCTGCCTGCAAATTTTCACCGGCGGCGGCATTAATTACGGCCTGTACGCCATCATTATCGTTATGCCCGCAACGAACTACACCCTGAAAGCCCTGAAAACCAGGTCCTCCCGCGATATCCTCGTCGCCGCATTTTTCATCCTCTTCGTTCTCTGCCTTTCTACCGGCCACATCTATACCCTGATCGCCCATTAAACGCAAAAACGCCGTCTGCCCCTCCCTCCGAGGGGCAGACGGCGAAAAGCGGCTTTCTCTGAAGGGGGCGCGGGGGAACTCTCTTTCTCCTGAAAGAGAGTTCCCCCCGCAAAGCCCTCCGTTAATTCTTCTCCCCATCGCCAAACTGATCCATCAGCAGACCGGTTTCGCCGCCGCGCAGGGAATAGCGGACGGTCGCGTCCGAACCGGTGAAGGCCACAGTCAGGGCTTTGGTTTCGTCGCTGGCGCTGGAAGGCATGACGAAGAGCAGAATGCCGTCCACAGACGAGCGCGGTCCAAGCTGCAACGTGGTTTCACCGGCGATATAGCCGTCATAGTTGCGATTATAGTAGAGGAAGCTCTGTTCCGGCTCGATCGGCTCGCCGTCGCAGCGCGCAAGCGCGTTCATCGCATCGCCAACGGAAATATCCTGCTGCGTGCTGTTCTCAAGGCGAATCTTGAGGGCGAGATAAACGTTGTCGCCGCCGGAGCGAATCGTGCGCTGGCCATAGCCGCCGCTGCGGCCGAAGAACTGCGAAAAGCCGAAATAATTGCTGTAGCCGCTCTGCGGCACATAATAGCTGAAATAATTCGTCAGTTCAAAATCGGTAACGGTCAGCTTTACGCCGTCGGAGAGCGTAAACGCATCGCCGACGCTCAGCGTTTCCACGCTGCCCTCATCGGCCGGCGCGGGAGATTCGACTTCCTGCTCCGCTTCAAGCGTTTTGCCCGTCAGCGATTCAACGAGGGCTTCCAGCTTCGCGACGCGCTCTTCCAGCGCGGCGATCCTTTCCGCATCGGTTTCAGCAAAAGCGAACGCGGGCACAAGCAGCGCGAGCGTCAGCATCAAACACAAGAACTTTTTCATGACAATCCTCCTCTTCCGGTTTGTGCCCTTATGGTACGCCTGTCGAAAGAGAAAATCAATCCGTTTCCGATGAACGGTTTGTGAACAAATTCCAGGGATACGCATCCGGCGGGGAAGAGACGAACCGCAGGCGCTCCTTCGTAGTGGGGTGCGTCAGTTCGAGCGTCGCGCCCCAGAGGGCGATCTGCTGCCCCGGCCTGCCGCCGCCATAGCGCGCATCGCCCCAAAGGGGCAGCCCCGCCAGCTGCAGCTGACGGCGAATCTGATGCTTGCGCCCCGTTTCCAGCGCAACGCGCAAAAGCGAAAGCCCCTGCGCAAAGCCGAGCCGCTCATACGTCAGCGCGGCCTTTTTTTTGCTGCCGTCATCATATTCAAGGACGTTTTCCAGGCGCGCCTGCGCGCGCGCTTCCCCCTGCGCGACGCATAAATATCCGCGACGCATGTCATGCACGCGCAGCTGCTCAGAAAGCCGCGCCGCGGCCTTCGACGTGCGGGCAAACGCCATCAGCCCGCCGACCGGCCTGTCCAGCCGGTGTAAAAGGCCAAGATAAACCTCGCCCGGCTTCTGAAACCGCTCCTTGACGTATGCCTTCATTTCCGTGAACATGTCCTGGTCGCCGGACTCATCCTCCTGCGAAGGCATGTTCGGCGGCTTGACGGCGATCAGCACATGGTTGTCGCAATAAACGATGGAAATGCCGCGCCAGGTGTCAGCGCCGGTCACGGCGTCCACCGGCCGCTCGCGCCGCAGGGCAGAACGCCGCCCGCCTGCGCAGGGAGACAGACTTCCTCCGCCTCGGCATGGCCGCCAAAGCGGCTGCAAACGGCGAAATCGAGCAGATTCTTCAGCACCGCAGGCTGCAGCCCCGTCGTGTAGCCGTTGAAGAGGAAAAAGGCGGGATGATCGCTCAAAAGCTGCGCCGCCTCGTTGACGAGATCGAACGCGCAGTCTTCCAGCTTCCAGACCTCGCCGCCCGGGCCGCGGCCGTAACTCGGCGGATCCATGACGATGCCGTCGTACTTGTTACCGCGCTTGATCTCGCGGCGCACAAACTTGAGACAATCGTCGACAATCCAGCGGACGCTGGTTTCCGGCAGCTTGCAGAGCGCGGCGTTCTCACGCGCCCACTGCGTCATGCCCTTGGCCGCATCCACGTGGCAGACCGTCGCGCCGGCCTTGGCGCAGGCCATCGTCGCGCCGCCGGTGTAGGCGAAGAGGTTGAGGACGGCCGTGGATTCATGGCGCGCTGTGCGCGCTGAAACGATGCCGCTCATCCAGTCCCAGTTGACCGCCTGCTCGGGAAAAAGGCCGGTGTGCTTAAAACCGGTGGGGTGGACCTTGAAGCGGAGATCGCGATAGGCGAGCGTCCACTGTTCGGGGAGTTTGCGAGTGAATTTCCACTCACCGCCGCCGCGTTCGCTGCGGAAATAGCACGCATCTGCGCGTTCCCAAAGCGCGGGATTTCGCTTGGGCCAGATGGTTTGCGGATCGGGGCGGCGGAGGATGATATCGCCCCAGCGTTCGAGCTTTTCGCCATCGCCGGTGTCAAGAACGGCAAAGTCTTTCCATGAGGTGGGTAGGTACATGTGTGCCTCCTGAAAGGTCGCATGGTTTTGAGTAAAAGGGGAAGGGTGCAGGGAACTCAGTTCCCTGCCAGGGGCGTGGGGGCAGCGCCCCCACACGTAACCCCATAGGTGCGGCCGCAGCCGCACAAAGAATCGCGCAATGTTCGCGCAACGCGCGGACGAGCTGGCACGGCCGCATGGTGTGGAACGCCGCACAACCGCTCCTTCTCCGCCTTGCGCCCCAGCGGCGAAGCCGCCATAAAAAAACAAAAACCTTTTCTAAACGGAACGGGCTGCGATGAAACAGCCCGTTCTTGTTACACGACGATACGAGCGACGCTTTTCTGCGCGCCCTGCGCCTTTTTGCTTCAGGCCCGCCAGACCGCGATCTTCGCGTCCTCGCCGTTAATATTCCAATCCTTCCACTCGACGCCCTCGGCCGCGATATCCGCGATATCCACGCCCAGCGTTGCGCGGAGGATATCCTCCTTCGCCTCGTCGACGGCGTTCTTCAGCGTCTCGCCGCACTCGATCGCGATATGCACGCGGTCGGTCACGTCAAAGCCGCTATCCTTGCGCATCGTCTGCACTTTGCTGATGATCTCGCGGGCATAGCCCTCGCGGATCAAATCGCCGGTCAGGTTCGTATCGAGCACGACGGTCACGCCGCCGTCGGTCTGCGCAACAAAGCCGGGCTTCTGCGCCGGGCTGGTCAGCACGTCGACCTCCTCGAGCACAACCTCGCTGCCGTCCACGTCGAACTTCACCAGCTCGCCGCGGGCGAACGCGTCGACAACCTCGTTGCCGTCCATCGCGGCCAGCGCTTCACGGATGCCGTTGAGCAGCTTGCCGTACTTCTTGCCCAGCGTGCGCAGCTGCGGCTTGAGCGAATACGTGGTGAACTCCCGCGCATCGTCCACGAAACGGACGGCCTTCACATTCAGCTCATCGCGCGCAAGCGCGGCGAAATCCTCGGGGAAGGAAACGCCCTTGACGTACAGCGCCGCGGCGGGCTG
>CAKTTL010000049.1 GCA_934615235.1 uncultured Clostridia bacterium | reverse complement strand
GTTCGTCACGCCGAGGATATCCACGGGCGAACGGAAGCGCGAGACCATGCGCGCGGTCATGCCGGAGCGGGTGCAGACGCACATCGCCTTTGCGTCGATGTCGATCGACATTCCGGCCACGGCATGAGAAATCGCGTCGACAAGATTGCGAATTTCAAAGCCCGAGCGGCGGAAGCGCTTGGCGTAATGGATGTTCGTTTCGGTATACTCCGCGATGCGCGCCATAGTTTTCAGAACCAGCACGGGATGATCGCCCGCAGCGGTTTCACCGGAAAGCATGATGGCGCTCGTGCCGTCGTAAACGGCGTTGGCCACGTCGGACGCTTCCGCGCGCGTGGGGCGCGGGTTGTGAATCATCGATTCGAGCATCTCGGTTGCGGTAATCACGCGTTTGCCAAGCATGCGGCACTTGGTGATGATCCGCTTCTGCACGGCGGGCAGCTCTTCAAGCGGAATTTCCACGCCCAGATCGCCGCGGCCGATCATGATGCCCGAACATTCCTGGCAGATTTCCTCAATGTTGGCGATGCCGGTGCTGTTTTCAATCTTGGCGATCAGCTCGATATCAGGCGCGCCGTGCGCGCTTAAAATTTCCTTGATGTCCAGCAGATCCTGTTTGCAGGAAACGAACGAGCAGGCGATAAAATCAACGCCGTGCTCGATGCCGAAGATGATATCGTCGCGATCCTGCTCGCTGAGGTACGGCTGGCTGAGCACCTTGCCCGGGAAGCTCATGCTCTTTTTGTCGCTCAGTTCGCCGCCGATTTCAACCGTGCAATGCGCCTCGCTGCCCGCTACCTCGTCCACGCGGAACCGGAGCATTCCGTTGCTGAGCAGAATGACGTCTCCGGCCTGCAGGTCCTTCATCAACCCCTTATAGCTGACGGAAACGATATGCTCGTCGCCCTCCACCTCGTCCGTGGTGAAGGTGAACGGATCGCCCTCCCGAAGGAAAATTTTGCCGGTTTTGAACGTGCGGATGCGATACTCCGGCCCCTTGGTATCGAGCATGATCGCGATGGGCAGGTTCAGCTCCGTGCGCAGCTTGCGGATGCGCTCGATGCGCACCAGCTGTTCATCATGCGCGCCGTGGGAAAAGTTCAGTCTTGCCACGTTCATGCCCGCAAGGCACAGCTGCCGCAGCGTTTCCTCGCTTTCGGAGGCGGGACCGATGGTACAGATGATTTTCGTCTTGCGCATATCTTCATCACTCCCGAATCTTTTTTTCAAACGGTGTATAGTGTAGCATCTGCTAATTTCGCTGTCAACACAACTAACATGTTACTTGTGAAAAGAAACCGTTAAAAATGAGCGGCGCGCTCTTGCGCGCCGCTCATCTGTACGATTCTATCCCTTATACCCGCTCGAATTCCAGCACCGAGGAGGCAAAATCATACCGCGGGAACTCGACCGGCACGCCCATATTCATCAGCGCCGCGCCCGACCAGACTTCGCCCGTATCGACGCGGCGATAGAACGTCTCCGGTTCAAGCGCCGTCATCCGCACGCTGAAGGGACGGCCGTTCGGCTCGACATGGGGCTGATACATGCACAGCACCGCCCGCGCGCCGTCTTCGGACACATACTGCCACGCCGCAAAGTTGCGATTCTCAAACGGGCTGACCAGGCGCGAATAACTGCCCCGCTGCAGCACGCCGCGCAGGCGCTTCACGCGGGCAACCGCCTCGCGCGCCGTCGCCATATCCTCCTGCGAGATGCGGCTCAGATCCAGCTCGAAGCCGAAATTTCCGCCCAGCGCCACTTCGCAGCGGGTTTTGAACGGCGTCACGCGGCCCGTCTGGTGATTCGGCACGGCGCTCACATGCGCGCCCATCGCACTGCACGGATACACCATCGACGTACCGTACTGAATGCGGATGCGTTCATACGCGTCGGTATCGTCGCTTGTCCAGGTCTGCGGCATATAGCAGAGCATGCCGCAGTCAAAGCGGCCGCCGCCGCCCGAGCAGCTTTCAAACAGCACTTCCGGGAACGCCGCGGTCACGGCCTCCAGCACGCGGTACAGGCCGAGCATGTAGCGATGCTGCGATTCCATACGCCGCTGCGGGGGCAGCGTCTCGCTGAAGCCCTCCGTCATGTTGCGGTTCATGTCCCATTTGACGTATTCAATATGCGCCGAGCGCAGCACGGACGAAACCGCCTCGATGATATAATCCTGCACCTCCGGGCGGCAGTAGTCGAGAATCAGCTGCTGGCGCGCCTCGGTGCGGTCGCGGCCATCCACGTGCAGGCACCATTCGGGGTGCGCACGGTACAGGTCGCTATCGGGCGAAATCATTTCCGGCTCAAACCACAGGCCGAAGCGCATTCCCAGATCGTTGATCTGCCGCGCGAACGCCCCCATGCCGCCCGGCATCTTTTCCGGGTTCACCACCCAGTCGCCCAGGGAACAGTTATCGCTGTTGCGCTTGCCAAACCAGCCGTCGTCCAGCACAAACAGTTCGCAGCCGATTTCCGCGCCGCGCCTGGCGATGGCCATCAGCTTTTCCTCGGTGAAGCCAAAATACGTCGCTTCCCAGTTATTGATGAGAATCGGCCGTTCGCGGTCGCGCCACGCGCCGCGGCAGATGCGCAGCCGGATAAAGCGGTGGAACCGCTCGGACATGCCGTTCAGCCCGGAAGGCGAATAGACCAGCAGCGCCTCGGGCGACTGGAACGTCTCGCCCGCCTCAAGCCGCCAGCGGAACACATCGGGCGAAAAGCCGATGGAGAGCATCGGCGCGACGTCGACGTTCACATCCACGGCCGCGCGGAAACTGCCCGAATACACCCACGTCGCCGCGTATACCTCGCCCGCCGTCTCGTTCGCGCTGCGGGAGAGAACGGCCAGGAAGGGATTGTTCTCGTGCCCCGACGCGCCGCGCCGGCTTTCAATGGCGAACGTTCCCTGCGGCATGCCGGTGCGCATCACTTCGCGCTCGCGCGCCCACGCGCCTTTAAGGTTCAGCACGTCGTATTCCGCCTTTGGGAGACGGACGGCCGCGGCCTGCAGCCCCTTGATTTCAAACGGCTTGCCGCCTTCGTTGCGCACGCGCATGCTGCGGGCGAGCACGTCGAAATCACGATAAACCGTATAGCTCAGCGTAACCAGCGCGCCGGTCAGCGCGTCGCGCAGGTCGATCTCCAGCGTTTCCGCTTCATCTTCGCTTTCCGTATAGGCGGACGGCAGCCCCGCAAGCGGCGCCTTGCCCTTGAAAATGCGATGGCCTTCATATCGCAGCGAGAGCACGTCGTCGCCCTCGGCGTTGGCGATATCCAGCGCGCGCAGGCCGAAATAACCGCGCTCCTGCGTGGGCAGCTCCGCCCAGTGACGGTTAACGGACGTATCGAAGGACGCGCCCTCGCGGCTCTTCCAGGTCAGCCCCGTCACGTCGCCGTCGGGCACGCGCGCGCCCCAGTACAGGTGCGTCAGCACGCCGTCCTGTACGCCGATAAAATAGCTGTACGTCCTGCCCTGCAGGTGAAAAACCCTGTTTTTCTCCTGATATGTAATCATTCGTTAAACCCCTTTCGGTTTATGATTATATTTCTGCATCGCCGCCTCGCAGCCCTCGCGCGCGATGCACAGCAGCGCGTCCGCCGCGGCGCTGTACGCCTCGAACGCAGCTTTGCGCTCTTCCTCGGTTTTATAGCCCGCAAGCACCCAGTCGGCCAGATCCCAGCCTTCCGGCTGGCGGCCGATGCCCACGCGCACGCGCGGAAAATCCTCCCGCCCGAGCAGGCCGATGACGGACTTCATGCCGTTATGCGTGCCCGGCGAACCGGAAGGCCGCACGCGCAGCGCGCCCACCGGCAGGTCGCAGTCGTCGTAAACGAGCGCGAGACAGTTCGCCCTGGGTTTATACCACTGCACCAGCGGCACGACGCTTTCGCCGCTGAGGTTCATAAACGTCTGCGGACGGGCGAGCACAAGCTTCATCCCCTCGTACGTCCCCTCGCCCACCTCGGCGCGAAAGCGGTGCCTGTTCATTTTGATGCCCAGCTTCTGCGCGAGAATCTCCACCACGTCGAAGCCGACGTTATGGCGCGTATGCTTATACTGTTCGCCCGGGTTTCCCAACCCGACGATCAGGAATGTATCCATTTTCTTGCAGTACCTTTCGGTTTTATTTTTCCGCGCCCTGCGCGAAAAAAAGTATTCAGCCCCGCAGCCAGTCGCCGGGGCGGATCTTCGCCGCGCCCGTCGCCGCGTCCACGCCTTCCATGACCATCAGCGGACGCACGTCCGGGTCCGCCTGATACGCTTCTTCCGTCGCGATCAGCACGGCCTCGCCTGCGACGGTCACGCGGAATTCATCCATCAGACTGCGCATGCCGGAAAGCGTTCCGCCCGTGCGCAGCACGTCGTCGACGATTACCGTTTTCTGCCCTTCCTTCACCAGCCGCTTGGGCAGCGACATCGTCTTGAACGACGAGCCGACGGGGTACGTGATATGCACCGCCGCTCCCTCGTACGCCTTGACGCTGCGCCGTGCGATCACGACCGGCACGTCCAGCGCGCGCGCCGTCATCATCGCAAGCGGGATCCCCTGCATTTCCATCGTCAGCACGAAATCCGGTTCGACGTCGTAATATTCGGTCGCGAGGATTTCGCCCATGCGCTCCAGCGTAGCTGGATCGCCCACCAGATCGGCGATGTACAGCAGCGCGCCCGGCAACACGCGCCCCGGCGCGCTCATCCGCTTGCACAGCGCGTTCACGGCCGCGAACGCGTCTTCCTTTTCCACATACGGACGATACCGCACGCCGCCCGCCGCGCCCGGCAGCGTTTCCAGCGTTCCCAGATGGAAGCGCTTCAGCGCCGTGCGAATGATATCCAGATCTTCGCTGGCGGAAGATTTCGCCGTGTCAAACGTTTCGCAGAAGGTCGAAAGCGCAAGACTCCTGTTCGGTGCGTTGATGAGCATCTGCGTCATGGCTGCCAATCGTTCTGTCCGACGGATACGATCCATATTTCCCTCCTGCAAGCGTTCTAAAATCGGGATTGTTCGAAGGTTCTCCGCCTATTATAGCAAAAATGTTCGTATTTTTCCAGCATGAAATTCACTTTTCGCCTGTTTTTTCCCAAATTTCTATTGATAGAATCCGGTTTATTGGCGTATAATAAGCCATAAATCATCCTGGAGGCTGCAAATGGATCTGAATATCGAATCTTTCCGGGGCAAGCGCGTGCATATGATCGGCATCGGCGGCAGCTCGATGTCGGGTCTTGCGGGGCTGCTCAAGCAGCGCGGCTATCTTGTTTCCGGTTCGGATAATTACGACAGCTATCACGTGCGCGCAGTGCGCGAAAACGGAATCAACGTCGTCATCGGCCACAAGCCGGAGAACGTCCACGGCGCGGATCTGGTTATCTTCTCCGCGGCCATCTCCCCGGAAAACCCGGAGCGCCGCGAAGCCGAACGTCTGGGCATCCCGCAGATGGAGCGCTCGACGCTGCTCGGGCAGCTGATGCGCGGCTATACGCAGGCCGTCGGCGTTTCCGGCACGCACGGCAAGACGACCACCACGGCCATGCTCTCGAAAATTCTCGTCGATTGCGGACTGGATCCTGCCATCCATATCGGCGGCGATTACGATTATATCGGCGGCAGCACGCGACTGGGCGCGAAGAACGTCTTTGTGGCCGAAGCGTGCGAGTTCCATTCCAGCTTTCTGGAAATGCACCCGACCGTCGCGATCGTGCTGAACATTCAGGAGGATCACCTCGACTATTACAAAGACCTGGCCGATATCGCCAACGCCTTCCGCAAATTCGTCGGCAAGGTGCCGCCGGAAGGCGTGTTCATCGGCAACGGCGAGGATGAAAACGTGCTGGCCATCATGAAAGATGCAGCCTGCCGCGGCGAAACGTTCGGTTTTGCCGAAAACTGCGACTGGCGGCCGCACGGGCTTACGCTCGACAGCGAAGGCCGTCCTTCCTTTACGCTGACCTTCCATGGCGAACCCGTATGCGAGATGACGCTGCGCGTCGCCGGCCAGTTCAACATCATGAACGCCATGGCGGCGATGGCCGCCGCGCACGCGCTGGGCGCGGATATGCAAAAGGCCGCCGCCGCGCTTTCCACCTTTGAAAACGTGCATCGCCGGTTCGAACTGACAAGCGTAACCGACGGCGTAAAGGTTTATCACGACTACGGCCACAATCCGGTCGAGATGGCCGGAGCGCTGTCCGTCGCCAAACTGCAGCATGCCAACCGCATCTGGGCCGTGATGCAGCCGCATACCTATTCGCGCGTCAAGCGCCTGTTTCAGGATTACATCCACTGCTGCGACGCGGCGGACGAGATCCTCATCACGGATATCTGCGCCGCGCGCGAGGTCGATCCGGGCGATATCAACAGCCAGATGCTCGTCGACGCCATCGCCGCCACCGGCCAGCACGTTCATCTCACCCCCACCTTCGACGATACCGAGCGCTATCTGCGCGCGCACTGGCAGCCCGGCGATCTCGTCCTGACGATGGGCTGCGGAAACATCAACGTCCTCAACGAGCAGATCCGCCAGCACGGCGATACGGCAAAATAAACCGTCATAAAGCAATCAAAGCCTTTCCCTGTTTCTCCGCAGGGAAAGGCTTTTCAGCTTTCTGCCTTTTACTTTTTCGCTCCTCCCAGATACGCCTCGCGCACGCGCGGGTCGGCCAGCAGCTGCTCGCCGGTGCCCTGCATGGTGATGCTGCCCGTCTGCAGCACGTAGGCGTAATCGGCGCAGCGCAGAGCGGTGTTGGCGTTCTGCTCGATGAGCAGGATGGTCATTCCCTCGTCCTTAAGCCGGCGGATGATGGCGAAAATATCCTTCACCACCAGCGGCGCAAGCCCCAGCGACGGTTCGTCCATCATCATCAGCTTGGGTCTGGCCATCAGCGCGCGGCCGACGGCCAGCATCTGCTGCTCGCCGCCCGAGAGCGTCCCCGCCTGCTGCCAGTGCCGCTCCTTCAGCCGCGGGAAGATCTCATACACGTATTCAATCGCCCGCTCGATGCCTTCCGTATCCTTTCTAAGATACGCGCCGATGCGCAGGTTTTCCAGCACCGTCAGGTTCGGGAAAACGCGCCGTCCCTCCGGCACGAGGGCGATGCCGCCCGAAACGATCTGCTGCGTATCGAGCGTGCGGATTTCGCGCCCCTCAAAGTTGATCGAGCCGCTCTGCGAAGGCACAAGGCCGCTGATTGCGCGCAGCGTGGTCGATTTTCCGGCGCCGTTCGCGCCGATCAGCGTAACGATCTGCCCTTTATCCACCGAGAAGGAAATGCCCTTGAGGGCTTCGATGCCGCCGTAGCTGACCTTCAAATCTTTCACAACCAGCAGGCTCATTCTTCATCCACCCCCAGATAGGCCGTAATCACGTCCGGGTTATCCTGAATTTCGGCCGGCGTGCCCTCGGCGATTTTTCTGCCAAAGTCGATCACGTAGATGCGATCGGAAATGTCCATCACCAGATCCATATGATGCTCGATCAGGAAAACGGTCAGCCCGAACCGATTTTTGATATCCACAATAAACTGCGCAAGCTCCACCGTCTCCTGCGGGTTCATGCCGGCGGCGGGTTCGTCGAGCATGAGCAGCTTCGGCTTCGTCGCCAGCGCGCGGGCGATTTCCAGCCGGCGCTGTTTGCCGTATGGCAGCGAAGTCGCCAGTTCGTCCTTCTCCTGCGCAAGTCCCACGATTTCCAGCAGCCGCAGCGTTTCCTCGCGCATGGCGCGCTCCTCTTTCCAGTTCAGGCGGAAAGTTGCGGTAAACACGTTGCTCGTGCGGCGCAGGTGCATGGCGATGAGCACGTTGTCGAACACCGTCTGCGTCTTGAACAGGCGAATATTCTGGAATGTACGCGCGATGCCGCGTCTGGTAATTTTATCCGGCGTCAGCCGCACGACGCGGGTATACTTGCCGTTGTTCTCGCCCGCGTAGAGCTTGCGCATTTTCCCCTGCGGATGGTTCGCCGCGATGGTTTCGCCGCAGAAGACCACTTCGCCGTTCGTCGGCTCATACACGCCGGTAATGCAGTTGAAGATGGTCGTTTTGCCCGCGCCGTTCGGGCCGATCAGCGCGACGATTTCGCCCTCGTTGGCCTCCATTGACAGATTATTCACGGCGACGACGCCGCCGAACTGCATCGTTACATCGTTTACCTTCAGCACGTTCGCGCTCATTTGCTCTCGGCCTCCTTCCGCTTTTTCGCTCCCGTCAGCCACGAAAGGCTCAGCTCCTTATCGCCCATAATGCCCTTACGGAAGAACAGCACCACGATCATGATCACGATCGAGAACACGACCATGCGGAAGCCCGAGCGCAGCATCGGCACCTGGAACGTGCCGATGAACTGCTCGACGTCTAGGAAACGCAGCAGCCATTCGCTGCAGGCAATAAACAGGAAGCTCGCAATCACCGAGCCCGTCACCGAGCCCATGCCGCCAATGACGACGATCAGCAGAATCTCGTACGTCATCGAGGATTTGAACGCGTTCGCCTGCACCGTCGTCTGATACATCGCCAGCAGCGCGCCGCCCACGCCCGCAAAGAACGAGCTGATTACAAACGCCAGCTGCTTGTGCAGGAAGAGGTTCACGCCCATCGCCTCGGCGGCGATTTCATCGTCACGAATGGCCTTGAACGCGCGGCCGTACGACGAATTGATCAGCAGCAGAATGATCGCGATACACGCTGCAACGACGGCAAACGGGAAAAGAATCGAGGAATAGGTCGGGAATTTGCGCAGCAGGTTCGAGCCGTTGGTGATAGGCCCGAGCTTATCGTACTGGAACAGCGCGCGGATAATTTCGGCAAAACCGAGCGTCGCAATCGCGAGGTAATCGCCCTTGAGACGCAGCACCGGCAGACCGATCAAAAACGCGAACGCCGCGGCCAGCAGCCCCGCCAGAATAATGGCGGCCGGCACCGGCAGCGTGAACTGAATCAGGCCGCCGTTAAAATATTGATACACCTGCGCGCGCGCCTCGACGGGGATGGTGAAAATGGCGTAGGTATACGCGCCGATGAGCATGAACCCGGCCTGACCGAGCGAGAAAAGCCCGGTAAAGCCGTTGAGCAGGTTCATCGAAACCGCGATGAGCGCGTAAATCACGCCCTTTTCGAGCACTGTGATGAGCATCGAGCTGTCGCCCAGCGCCGTCTCCAGCGCGTAAAGCCCCGCAAACAGCGCCGCCACGAGCATACCGCCCAGCGCCGCGCGGCGGATTTTTTCCTGCGCGCACAGCGCGCAAATCAAAAGCGCAGCCCCCAGCGCCGCCAGGAACGCCCCGAGCGCGACGCCATAATGCGCGTTGCGGTAGAGGAACAGTTCCGTCGCGTCGGAGCCTTCAATCGTCAATTCGTCGATATGCTTGTCGATGTTTTTGAGAATCTTCGCTCGGTTATTCTCCGCCAGGTGGCTTTCCTTGACGAATTCGCTCGCGCCGATACGCTCCACCAGCCCTGCAATGCCGCTGTCCGCCCCCTTGCAGACGGCGAACATCGCGCATCCGGCGATTACGAGCAGCAGGGCAAGAATCGCTTTTACCGTTTTCATTTTTCCTCGCCCTCCTTTTTATACTTTCTCGCTCGTCTTCTCGCCGAACAGGCCCGTGGGCTTAAACAGCAGAATTACGATCAAAAGCGCAAACGTAAACGCGTCGGAGAACGTCGTCAATCCGACGGCCTTGATGATATTCTCGCAGATCCCGATAACGAACGCGCCGATTACCGCGCCGGGAATCGACCCGATGCCGCCGAAAACAGCCGCAACGAACGCCTTCAGGCCCGGCATCGCGCCGACGGTCGGCGTGACGGTGCTGTAGTTGGTGAAATAAAGAAGCGAGCCGACGGCCGCGAGGAACGAGCCGATGATAAACGTCATGGAAATGACCGAATTGATCCGGATACCCATGAGCTTGGCCGTCTCAAAATCCTTCGAGACAGCGCGCATAGCCATGCCGATTTTCGTATGGTTGATCAGCTGCACCAGCGCGATCACCAGCGCGACGGTCAGGAAAGGCGTGACGATCGTCACCACTTTCGTCATCGCCGTGCCGATGGTGATCGAATTGGAAATCCAGGGGATGCTCGGATACTGCTTGGCAAGGCCGCCCGTCACATACCACATGAGATTTTGCAAAAGATAACTCACGCCGATTGCAGAAATCATGATCGACATGCGCGGCGCGGACCGGAGCGGCTTATACGCCACGCGCTCCACGGTAAAGCCCAGCAGCACAGTCAGCGCGATCACCATCGGAATCGAAACGGAAAGCGGCATCGCGGCGGCAAGATACACCATAAAAAAACCCGCCGCAGTGAAAATATCGCCATGCGCAAAGTTAATCAGCCGCAGAATGCCGTAAACCATCGTATATCCGATTGCGATCAGCGCATACTGTCCGCCGACGGAAATGCCGGCCAGCAGATACGGCAGGTTCCTGCCGAAAAATCCCATACTCGCGTCCCCCTTATAACCGTAAGGGCTGCAAGCGCAGCCCTTACGAACAACGTTCCCTTGGTTTTCGTTACTCGGCAATGCCCTGAACCTTGACGAATTCCCAGGCGAGCTCGTCGACCCTGGCCTGCTTGATGAAGGCCTGATCGCGGATGGCGTCGCCGTTCTCATCAAAGGCGATGGCGCCGGTCACGCCGCTGTAGGTGACGTCGGCCATCACGTCGGCGATGTCTTCGGGATCGATGCTGCCGGCGGCTTTGATTGCCTCGACGGCGACCATGTAATCGTCATAGCCCAGCGCGGAGACGGCCGCGATGACGTCGTTGCCGCCGTTGTTGGTCAGGTTCTGGCTGTCGGCGTTGAGCCACGCCTTGAAACCGTCGACGAATTCGGCCGCGGAAGCATCGTGCTCGTCGAAGAAGTCGGTCACGCAGACGGTCAGGTTCGAGCCCTGCACGGCTTCAAGGATAACCGAGGAAGCCCAGGTGTCGCCCGCAAGGATCGGAATCTTCAGATCCGCTGCGGCGGCCTGACCGAGCATCAGAGAAGCATAGGTGGTGGAGGTGGGCATGAAGATGACGTCCGCGCCCGCGTTCACCGCGTTGGTGATGTAGGCGGAGAAATCGCTGTTGCCCTCGAGGAACGTTTCGGCCACAACCTTGCCGCCGAGCGCTTCAAACGCCTCGGTGAAGTAGTTGCCAAGGCCCGCGTCGTAGTCGTTGCCCAGCTGGGTCAGAACGTAGGCGGTCTTCGCGCCGTACTGTTCGGCAGCGTAGTTCGCGTTTACCGTACCCTGGAACGGATCGAGGTAGCAGATGCGGTAGTACAGCGGGTTGCCCAGCGTAACCTGCGGGTTGGTGCAGGAAGCGCCGATGGCCACGATGCCGGCCGCGTCAAAAATATCGGCGGCGGCGATGGCGCAGCTGGAACCGTAGGTGCCCAGGACGATCGACACGCCCGCGCTCACCAGCGACTGCGCTGCGGAAGGCGCCTTATCGGTGGAGGACTGGTTATCGACTTCGACCAGTTCAATCTTGTATTCTTCGCCGTCGATTTCAACCGTAGGCACCACGGAATTGGCATAATACATGCCGAGGGTTTCCTGCTTGCCGCCTGCGCCGTTATCGCCGGAAGCGGGCTCATAAATACCAATCTTAACAACGTTTTCGCCCAGCGCGCAAGCCGGCAGCAGCAGCGCGAGCGCAAGAACCAATGCGAGCACTTTCTTCATAAATGATTCCCTCCTTGAAAATTTATGTGCCGCATTATACTCGCATTATTCCAAAATTGCAAGATATTTTTTCAAAAATTCGTTTTCACTAATCTAAGTCATTTTTTCCGTGATTCACGGACATGTAATTGACAGTTTCATTCGTTTGTTCCTGCATTTTGTGCGTATCGCGGCAATTTTGGCTCCGTTTATTCCTTCTCAGAACGACAAAAATCCGTCTATCGCGGACATTTTGTTGCAATAGACGGATAAAAAAATTTTTTTGAATGTTTTTTATTTGATCAACCGCGCTTTTACCTGCTCGTCGGCCGGGCACATCGGGATTTCAGCCAGCTCCGCAGCCGTCACCCACCGAATTTCCTCGTGTTCAAGCGCCTGCGGCGTACCCTTGGCGATATCGGCCGTAAAGAAGTAAAACCGGATTTTCCGTTCCGGGTATTCCCATTCGAATTCGTCGTAGAGAATATAGACGTTAATTTCAACGCCCAGCTCCTCGCGGCATTCGCGCATGGCGCAGGTTTCGGGGCTTTCATGGTATTCCCGCTTGCCGCCGGGGAACTCCCACTGATGCGCGCACGATCCCTTTCCCGCGCGTCTGCAGATGAGAAATCTGTTATCCTGCTCGATGATTGCCGCCGATACTTCCGTCATGCTTCTTTCCTTCTTTTCTTCTGATTTTCAACCTGCGCCAGATGGCGCTCATAGATGAACATATACTGCTGAATCACGCCGCCGCAGCCCGCGTACCGCTCCAGCGGGAAGCCGCCGGGATAGCGCGCCGCCAGCGCGCGGCGTATCCATGTATCGACCGGAAACGCCGCCAGCCTGTGGAACCCGAACAGCATCGCGCACTGCGCCACCTTCGGCCCCACGCCGTTCAGCGCGCAAAGCGCCGCGCGCAGGCTTTCGTCTTCCAGCGCGCACAGCGCGCCCAAATCGAGCCGCCCCTCCGCCGTCTCCCGCGCCAGCGCCGCGATATACGCGGCCCGGTAGCCCAACCCGCAGGCGCGCAGCGCGTCCTCCGTGGCGCGCGCAAGCCCCGCCGGCGTCGGAAACGTGAAAAACGCGCCTTCTCCGTCCTCGCGCCGTTCGCCGAAGCGCTCGCTCAGCGCCTGCACCGACGCGCGAATGCGCGGAATGTTGTTATTCTGCGAAACGATAAACGACGCGAGCGCCTCCCATGCGTCCTGACGCAGAATGCGCAGGCCGCGGCCGTAGCGGTACGCCGCGGTCAGGAACGCGTCCTCCCGCGGGATGCGCGCGCCGATGGCGGCATAGTCCGCGTCGAAATCGAAATAGCCGCGCCAGAGGGTTTCAAACGCCGCCTCTTCGCAGGAAAAGGCGAACGCCCCCTCCCCCGCCGGCCGCACCGTCACGCGCCTGTCCCCTGCTGTGAACCGCACCGCGCCGCCGTCCAGCTCCTCCCAGCGGAACAGCTGCCCGCTGCGCGCGATCAGCAGCGGATCGAAATTCCCGATCGCGCGAACCATCATGCCCCGTGCGCCTTTCCGCCCTTCGCCGCCGCTTCGTGTTCGCGCAAAAGTTCTTCATGCAGCCGCACAGAGTCCCATTCTGCGTTCACAGGCGTCAAAACCGCCTTGAGCGCCACGGGCGCTACGCGATAGCTGTGGAAAGCGCGCAGAAGCGCGTCCAGCGTCTGCGGCGCAAAGCCCGCCATCAGCAGCATTTCATCCGCGAACGGCTCGCCCGAAAACGGCTCGTTCCGCTTTTCCTCCATGCCGGCCAGCGCGCCCAGTTTCTCCTTGTATTCGGACGCTTCCACCGCGCGGGCGCGAATCTTCAGCCGCGCGCAGAGCATGCGAACCGCGCCCTGCCGCGCGGGAGAAAGGTTGTACATCAAAAGCAGCGCCATAACGGTTACTCCTTTGCAAAAATCTTACATTGAGTATACGCCGCGCGGCCCGCGCCGTCAAGCCGCGCCCGGCGCGGCAGAATTGAAATTGCCTTGAGGCATGTGATATAATATAGGCGTTAATTACCCGCCAAGGAGAGTATCGCCATGAATAGCTTTATTGTCTGCACCGATTCCGGATGCGACCTGCCCCTTCATGTGCTCGAAGAACACGGCGTCGTTCCCTTCCGCCTGCAGTACGAAATCGACGGCGTATGCTACGCCGACACGATGCTGCACGAGGACTGCCACAAATTCTACGAGCAGATGCGCGCGGGTGCCGTGCCCAAAACCAGCCAGATCAACGCGCAGCAGTTCATCGATTTCTGGCGGCCGCTGCTTGCGCAAAATCTGCCCATCGTGCATATCAGCCTGGGCAGCGGCGTAAGCGGCACCTATCGCAACGGCTGCCTCGCCGTGGAAGCGCTCAAGGAAGAAAACCCGCAGAGCGAGATTTTCCTGATTGATTCCACGCTCTGCTCCGTCGGCTACGGCATGCTTGCGCTCAAAGCGGCCGAAATGCGCGACGCGGGCTGCACCGCGCAGGAATGCGCCGACTGGCTCAACGCGCACAAATGCGAAGTCAACACCTGGTACACGACGGACGAACTGAAATACCTCTACCGCAGCGGCCGCGTCAGCAGGTTCGGCGCGATTCTCGGCACGACGCTGAACATCTGCCCCATTCTCAACCTCGACCTGGAAGGCCATCTGCTCGTGCAGGAAAAAGTGCGCGGCCTGAAGCCGACCATCCGCCGCATTCATGCGATCGTCGGCGAACTCGCCGTAAAGCCGGAAGAGACCGTCGCGTATGTGTGCCACTCTGATATTCCGGAAAAGGCGCGCGAATTCGGCGAAGGCATTCGCGAAGAGTTTGGTTTCAAGGAAATGCGCTACACCTACATCGGGCCGACGATCGGCTCGCACTGCGGCCCCGGCCTGATGGCCGTCTTCTTCTGGGGCAAGCCCCGGACAATGAAGGGCTACAAGCCCGCGGAATAACCCCTTTTTATCGCAATCATCCCGCCCCTGCCGCGCGCAGGGGCTTTATTTTTTCGCCGCCCTGCGGTATTCCGTCGGCAGCGTTTCAAACGTTTTGCGAAATTCCGCGGTAAACTTGCTCTGGCTTTCATACCCGACCGCGCGGGCGATTTCCCCCATGCTCGCGTCCGTTTCCCGCAGAAGCGCCGCCGCCTTTTCCATTCGGTGCTCCTTGATATGCGCGGCGATCGACTGGCCGTACACGGCCTTAAAAAGCGCTTTCATGCTCGAGGGGTTCATGTGAAAGCGTCGGGAAAGCTCGTCGATGGTGATCCGGCTGGAAAGATCCTTCGTGAGCAGATCGTGCACCCGGCGAATCGTTTCCATCTGCTCGGCCGGGTAATCTCCCGCGCTCGATTCCGCGTGCGCATCCAGATCCAGACGCGCAGGCGCGTCGGCGGTCAGCTCGTCCCCGCCTTCCTCCGGGCAGGAAATCTCAATCGTTTTTTCGATCATCACATGCAACAGCCTCGCCTGCTCGGTATCGGCGGCCTTATAGTAAACCTCCTTGCCGTCGCGGCGGCTGACGATCAGCCCGCTGCCCTTGAGCTGGCGCAGATGATGCGAAACGGCCGGACTCGTCATTTCCATCATCGCGGAGATATTCACCACGCACTCCTCGCAATGGCACAAAAGCCAGAAAATGCGAATGCGGCTGCTGTCGGAAAGCTGTCGGAACACGTCGGCCACCGTCTGAAAATTATCCACCTTTTGCAGGCACTGTCGCAGGGAATCCAGTTTTCCCTCTTCTTCATGATGATGCGGGAGATGTGTTTCCGCCATTTTTCCTTCCTCCTTCGCGCCCTTGTGTTCCATTCGGAAAATCTTTTCGCCCAAACGGAAGAGAATCGATCAAATCCGTTGACAATTCCGTACGGCGTTATTATACTACGACCAGAACGATTAAACAAGTGCTTAATCGTTTAATGAAAAACAGCAAAACAGTTCGGGAGGAAATGGCAATGAAGAAAAGCTATCAGATCGAAGTGGACTGCGCCAACTGCGCCAACCTCATGGAAGAAGAAGCGAAGAAAGTCGCGGGCGTGCAGAACGCCGTCGTAAACTTCATGACGCAGAAAATGATCGTCGAATTCGAAGAGGGACAGGATCCCAAGGCCGTGATGAAGAACGTCCTCAAGCGCTGCAAGGCCGTGGAAGAGGATTGCGAGATTTATCTGTAAAATAAAATCCCCCGATTCCGAAGGGAGCTGGAAGTCATGACGAAAAAGCAAAAGAAAATGCTCGTGCGCATCATCGTCTCCGCCGCGCTGCTGCTCGCGGCCAAATTGATCCCGCTGCCGGTCTTAGCAAGCCTGCCGCTTTACGCGGCGAGCTATATCGTGATCGGCTGGGACATTCTGCGCAAGGCGGGCCACGGCATTCTCAACCGCAAGGTTTTCGATGAAAACTTCCTGATGGCCGTTGCGACGCTCGGCGCGATCGGGCTTGCCGTTTACGAGAAGAGCTTCGATTTCAGCGAGGCCGTGGCGGTTATGCTCTTTTACCAGATCGGCGAGCTTTTCCAGAGCTACGCCGTGGGCAAGAGCCGCCGCAGCATCACCGCGCTGATGGATATCCGTCCCGACTACGCCAACATCGAAAAGGACGGCCGGCTCGAGCAGGTTGATCCGGACGATGTGCCGGTCGGTTCGATCATCGTCGTGCAGCCGGGCGAAAAGGTGCCGATCGACGGCGTGATCGTCGAAGGCTCCTCCGCGCTGAACACGAGCGCGCTCACGGGCGAAAGCCAGCCCCGTGAAGCCGCCTGCGGCGAAGAAATCATCAGCGGCTGTATTAACATGACGGGCGTTTTGAAAATCAGAACGACGAAGGCGTTCGGAGAATCGACCGTTTCGAAGATTCTTGAGCTCGTCGAGAATTCCAGCTCGCACAAATCCCGTTCGGAAAACTTCATTTCGAAATTTGCCCGCGTGTACACGCCCGCCGTCTGCTACAGCGCGCTGGCGCTCGCGGTGCTTCCTCCCCTGGTTCGTTTGCTGACGGGCGCAAGCGCCCAGTGGGGCGACTGGCTTTACCGTGCGCTGACGTTCCTGGTGATCAGCTGCCCGTGCGCGCTGGTAATCAGCATCCCGCTCAGCTTCTTCGCCGGTCTCGGCGGCGCAAGCAAGGAAGGCGTGCTCATCAAGGGTTCCAACTATCTTGAGGCGCTTTCGCAGACGAAAATCGTCGTCTTCGACAAGACCGGCACGCTCACGCGCGGCGTGTTCGAGGTCAGCGGCGTGCATCATAACACGCTCGAGCAGGAAAAGCTGCTCGAATACGCGGCGCTTGCCGAGTGCGCGTCTTCGCACCCGATCAGCAAAAGCCTTCAGCGCGCCTACGGACAGGAAATCGATCGCAGCCGCGTGACGGACATTCAGGAAATCAGCGGCTGCGGCGTGATCGCCAAGGTCGACGGCGTGGAAGTCGCCGCGGGCAACGACAAGCTGATGCAGCGCATCGACGTGCCGTTCCATGAGTGCCACAGCGTCGGCACGATCATCCACATCGCGCTCAACGGCGAATACGCCGGCCACATCGTTATCTCCGACGTGGAGAAGGAAGACGCGAAGGAAGCCATCGCCGCGCTGAAGGCGGCGGGCGTTGAAAAGACCGTCATGCTCACCGGCGATATCCGCAAGGTTGCCGAATACGTCGCCAGGAAGCTGGGCGTGGACGAAGTATGCAGCGAGCTGCTGCCCGCCGGGAAGGTCGAGCAGGTCGAGAAGCTGCTTCAGCAGACGGGCCGCAACGGCAAGCTCGCCTTCGTCGGCGACGGCATCAACGACGCACCGGTGCTCTCCCGCGCCGATATCGGCATCGCCATGGGCGCGATGGGATCCGACGCGGCGATCGAAGCGGCCGACGTGGTGCTGATGGACGACGACCCGATGAAAATCGCCAAGGCGATCAAGATTTCGCGCAAGTGCATCCGCATCGTCTATCAGAACATCGTCTTCGCGCTCGGCGTGAAAGCCGTGTGCCTGATTCTGGGCGCCGTGGGCGTCGCCAATATGTGGATGGCCATCTTCGCCGACGTCGGCGTGATGGTGCTGGCCGTGCTCAACGCCATTCGCGCGCTGCGCGTAAAAAATCTGTAACTCTTCATTTTTCTCCTCCGCGCGGCGGCAAAAAAGCCCGCCGCGCGGTTTTTTTCATGCTTTTCGGCCGTTTCCCCCTGCCATTTTTCGGCATTGGATTGACGGAATCGGGCATTTGTGATACGATACAGCGTGGAACTGAATCCATACCGTTTCGGAGGTTACAACAATGTCGGGACATTCTAAATGGGCAAACATCAAACATAAAAAGGACAAGGCCGACGCCGCGCGCGGCAAGATCTATACGAAAATCGGCCGCGAAATCGCAATCGCTGTGAAAGAGGGCGGTTCCAACCCGGATTCCAACAGCAAGCTGCGCGACGTTATCGCCAAGGCGAAGGCCAACAACATGCCCAACGATAACATCAGCCGTTCCATCAAAAAGGCTGCCGGCGAAATGGGCAGCATCAATTACGAAGAAATCAACTACGAAGGCTATTCGGCCGGCGGTCTCGCCATCATGGTGGAGTGCCTGACGGATAACCGCAACCGCACCGCTTCCGATATCCGCCATTACTTCGACAAGTTCGGCGGCAATCTTGGCGCTTCCGGTTCCGTTTCCTGGATGTTTGACCGCAAGGGCCTCATCGTCGTCGACCGCAAGCCCGGCATGGACGAGGACGAAATGATGATGATGGCGCTCGACGCCGGCGCGTCCGATATGAAGCCGAGCGAGGACGCGTTCGAGGTTTACACCGAAGTGGCCGATTTCTCCTCCGTGCGCGAAGCGCTGGAGAAGGCCGGCTGCACGTTCCTCTCCGCGGAACTGACCCGCGTGCCGCAGAACACCACCACCGTCACCGATCCGGAAACGCTCGAAAAAATCGGCAAGCTTCTGGAAGCGCTGGACGATATGGACGACGTTCAGAACGTCTACCACAACGGCGACCTGCCCGAGGAAGAAGAGGAAGACGACTGATCTTTGGCGCTCCGCGCCGGAAAAGGAGAAATGCATGTTCAAAAAAATACTTGTGCTTTTGCTCGCCCTGCTGATGATCGCTTCCTGCGCAAGCGCGGAAATCAGCAACCGCGACCTGCAGCTTAACGGCGGTATCGCCGCTGTCAGCTCGCAGGACACCTATTTTTTCTGCCCCATGGAGGAAGGCGTGACCGGCCATTGGGGACTGTATTCCGTCAACACCTGCCAGAACGGCCCGATCATCGAGATCTCCAACGGCTACCCGGCGCGCCTGGTTTACGCCAATAAGACCTCGGTGTACTTCCTGGCCTACGCCGACTCCGCCCGCACGGTACACGATCTGTACCGCGTGGATGTGGACAACGGCTCCGCCAAGAAGATGCTCAGCGGCATCAAGAGCTGCTTTGTGGCCGAAGGCAACACTTTCTTCTATTCCACCAAGGACGAGCCCTGCGTGCTGATGCAGTACGACCTGACGAAGGAAGAAAGCAAGAAAATCAAGGACATGAGCTCCAGCAAGAAGGAAATCTACGACGCGCTCAGTTTTGACGGCACCACGTATTTCCTCACGCAGACCGAGTCCGGCACCGAAAACGGCTACATCCTCAACAAGAACGGCAAAGCCAACAACCTCGATGCGCCTTCCCCGACGCTTGCCACCAGCATGCTCTACGAAGGCTATCGCCTCTACTCCACCTCTTCCGTCGGCAACAACGTGTACACCGTCAAGCTCGGCCAGAAAAAGGGCAAGCAGCTGGGCAAGGATTACGGCATGACCCTCTCCACCCCGCGCTTCGGCACCGCGTTCTACTGCTACGACGGCAACAGCCACTCCATCACCCGCGTGCCGATCGACGGCTCCGAGGAAACCAAGAAGGCGCTGGACGGCGATTCGCTCAGCCGCTTCATCATCGGCGGTTACGCCGACGAAGTGCTGCTGCTCAACGATGGCGGCGTGTACGCCTTCAGCGGCGATCTGTCCAGCATGACGCGCCTGTTTGATTTCGACATCAGCACGGCCAACCAGATCTGGTGCAGCCTCGCCCAGTCGCAGGATAACAGCAAGGTGCTCATCTTTGGTTACGGCCAGCGCACTTTCACCTTTGCCAGCACGATGATGCCCACCAGCGTTTACGTCTTCGACCGCAGCACCGGTGAGCAGCTCTTCGGCTTCCCGGAGAACGAAGAAGCGCTCACGCTTGAGCAGATCGTCGAGCAGAACGGCGGCGTTATCGGCGGCACGCCCGGAACCGACGCCGGCAGCGAAGGCGAAGGCGACGAGGCGGACGATTTCTTCGTGTTCTAAGCCTGCAAACAGAACAAGCTAAAAAGCCTGGGCGGTTAAAATCCGCTCAGGCTTTTTCTGTTAGGGTGTATCTGAAAAATTCCCTGAGACTCCATCACGGCGTCTTTTCCGCCATTTCAGCGTCGGAAAATCTCGATTTAGCCCCACTAAACCTTCGATTTTCCTCCTTGAACTGACGAAAAATCCACTCGCGCTGTCGTCTCTTCCTTTTTCAGATACACCCTAGGGAAACCGAATCCCCCTTCTCCGTTTGGAGCAAGGGGGATTCAGCTTCTTGAATGATTACGCTTCAAACACGGTTTCCAGCACTTCCGCGCCGGTCAGCTCCAGGCTGCGCGCGTCGGGCTGGTGTCCGCCGACCCAAAGGCGCACAGCGCCTTTATGGGCAATCCGGTTACCCGCATCGTCATAAACGCAGAGCGTGGAAGGCGCAAGCGTCAGCTCCACCTCGCGCTTTTCACCGCGCCTG
>CAKTTL010000048.1 GCA_934615235.1 uncultured Clostridia bacterium | reverse complement strand
AATCGAGGTTTTCCGACGCTGAAATGGCGGAAAAGACGCCGTGATGGAGTCTCAGGGAATTTTTCAGATACACCCTAACCCCCCCTGCCAGGGAACTGAGTTCCCTGGACCTTCCGCCTGGGCTTCGCCCTCTCCCCTCCCCTTTATCCTTATCGAAAGAAGGCACATCATGCGACAGCCACGCACGCCAATGACCGAAGGCAGCATCCCCCGCCACCTTATCCGCTACGCAATCCCCTCCATCCTCGGCAACCTCTTTCAGGTCACCTACAACACCGTCGATTCCGTAATCGTCGGCAAATACGTCGGCGCGAACGCGCTCGCCGCCGTCGGCGTCGCCAACCCGCTGATGAACATCGCCACCTTCTTCCTCATCGGCATGGGCATCGGCGCGTCCGTCCTCATGAGCGAATTTTACGGCGCGCGCGATTATCGCCGCCTGCGGCGCGAATTTTCAACCGCGACGCTTGCCGCGCTCGCCTTCAGCTTTCTCGTGGCGGCAGCGTTTTTCTTCCTCGTTAATCCCCTGCTGCGCCTGTGCAACACCCCCGTCGAAATCTTCGACGATGTGGCCGCGTATCTGCGCATCGTCGCGGGCGGAATGGTATTCACCTGCATTTACAACATGCTTTCCGCCGCCCTGCGTTCGATTGGCGATACCCGCACGCCGCTCGTCTGCCTTGTGCTCGGATCGCTGATGAACGTCGCGCTCGATATCTGGTTCGTTTCCGGGCTGCAGATGGGCGTTTCCGGCGCGGCGACGGCGACGGTGATCTCGCAGGCCGTTTCGGCCGTGCTGTGCGCGCGCCTGCTCTGGCGCAGCGCGGAGCCGCTGCGCATCGCCCGCGAGGATATCTGCGTGGAAAAGACGCTGCTGAAAAAGACCGTTCATTACAGCTACGCCAGCGCTCTGCAGCAGGCAGGCATTTATGTCGGCAAGCTGCTCGTGCAGTCGATGGTCAACCCGCTGGGCGTGCACGCGATCGCCGCGTTCAACGCCTGCAACCGCATCGACGATTACGCGCTCATCCCCGAGCGCGATCTGTCCAGCGGCATCATGGTCATGACCGCGCAGAACCGCGGCGCGAAAAAGCCCGAACGGATGATGAAAGGCCTGCGCGTCGGCCTGCTGATGGAATCGCTGTACGGCGTGGCCGTGTCGGTCGCCGTGTTCGTGCTGGCCGGGCCGATGATGCGCCTGTTCGTCGGCGCGGAGGAGACGGAGGTTATCGCGCTGGGCGCGCGTTATCTGCGGATTATGGCGTTCTTCTATTTCATGCCCGGCATCACCAACGGCCTGCAGGGCTATATGCGCGGCATCGGCAAGGTCAGCCTGACGATGTACGTGACGTATGGGCAGATGGCGCTGCGCGCCCTGTGTACCTGGCTGCTCATCGGCTCCATGAAGCTGGACGCGGTGCCGATCGCCTGCATTGCCGGCTGGGTGCTGATGATCGTATGGGAAATCGGCCTGATCGTTTACTGGAAAAAGAAGAATCGCCTGATCACCATGGAATAGGCAAAGGAGGAACCACCATGCTCGAAACCCTGAAACAGCAAGTCTATGAAGCCAACATGCTCCTGCCGAAATACGGCCTTGTCGTGTTCACCTGGGGCAACGTTTCCGGCATCGACCGGGAGAAAGGAATGTTTGTGATTAAGCCCTCGGGCGTGCCTTACGAGGAAATGAAGCCGGAGGATATGGTCGTCGTCGATATCGAAGGAAAGAAGGTTGAGGGGAAGATGAACCCCTCGTCCGATACGCCGACGCATGCGGAACTGTATCGCCGGTTCGCCAATATCGGCGGCGTGGTGCATACGCATAGCCGCTGGGCGACGATCTGGGCGCAGGCGGGGCGCGCGATTCCCGCCTATGGCACGACGCACGCGGACTATTTCCACGGCGCGGTGCCCTGCACGCGGCCGCTGACGAAGGAAGAGGTGGAGCGCGCGTATGAGCTGGAAACGGGGAAAGTAATCGCGAGCCATTTCGAGGAGAACGGATTGAACCCGGAGCATGTGCCCGCGGTGCTGGTGCATTCGCATGGGCCGTTCAGCTGGGGAAAGGACGCGATGAAGGCTGTGGAGAACGCCGCGGTGCTGGAAGAAGTCGCAATGATGGCGTGGCATACGGAGGCGCTGCCGGCGGCTGCGCCGCGCGGGCCGATGGAGGCGTATGTGCTGGAGAAGCATTTCCTGCGTAAACATGGGCCGAACGCCTATTACGGACAGGGAAAAGGCTGAAGTAGCAGGCAAAAGTGGAAGGTCCAGGGAACTCAGTTCCCTGGCAGGGGGTTTTAGGGGGACAGCGTCCCCCTAACGTTCCCTACTCCCGTGCGGCCTGTGGCCGCACAAAGAACCGCGCAATGTTCGCGCGAAGCGCGGACGAGCTGACGCGGCTGCATGGTTTTGAGTAAAAACCGGAAGGTCCAGGGAACTCAGTTCCCTGGCAGGGGTTTTAGGGGGACAGCGTCCCCCTAACGTTTCCTACCCCCGCGCGCCAGCGCCGAAAAGTCCTCCCGTTTTCCCCTGAACATCCTCCAAAAACCTCCCTCTTATCAGAAAGCGCATTGATTCATGCTCACCATCACTTCAACCGCCAACGCGGGTCTTCTCATCGAAACCGGCTCCGTCCGCCTGCTGGTGGACGGTATTCGCCGCGCGCCGTTCCCTCCGTTTCTGCCAACCCCACCGGAGATCCTTGCCGAAATGCTGACCGGCCCGGAAACCTCCCGCTGGCGCAATATCGATTTTCTTCTCTTCACTCACCTGCACCCGGATCACTTCGACGCGGACGCGGTGCGGGCGTATCTCGCCGCGAACCGCGTGCGGGAAATGATCGCGCCGCAAGCGCCTTTCGCCGCGCAGGGCGCGGCAAAAATTACCGCCTTCCCCCTTGCGAACGGCGCGGCCCGCGATTTTTCGCTCGGAGGGGAGATAACCCTGCGCGCGATCGGCACGGCGCACGCGGGCGAGCAGTTCGCGGCTATCCGCAACCACGCGTACGCGCTGGACTGCGCGGGGACGCGCGTGCTGATCGCCGGCGACGGCGGCTATGAAGCGGACTGGTACCTGTCCGCCGGGCGAGTGAACGCGATTTTCGTCAACCCGCTTTTCCTCAACAGCCGCGCCATGCCCGCGCTGATCGAACGCCTCGCGCCGGAAACCGTTTACGTCTATCATCTTACCGGAGACGGGGAGGACAGCCAGTCCATGTTCTATCGCCGCGTGACCGAGCGCGCCGAAAAACGCCTGCCGCGGGGGCTCGTGCGCCGCTTCGGCGCGGGCGCGCAAGCCAGTTTTTGATGGTTGAAGGATAGTTTTGCATATGTTATAATGCAGTCGTTCCGGGGCAAACCCCGGCGACGAAAGGATATTAAAGAGATTGGTGCCGAGAACGGAAAAAAGAAAGAATTCCCGCGCGTCCGAACGGCGCGGCGCGTCCGCCAGGCGCGGCACGCCCGTGCGCAACGGGCTGCTGCTTTTGATCCTGCTGGCGGCCGTGGCGGCGCTGGTCGCGCTGCTGCCCAAGCAGCCGGTGACGAAAAAAGCCGCGATTCTTGCCGACGGCGGAGAGACCGCGACGGTTTCCGCGCTGGAAAAGCCGACGCTGGCGATTACCGAGGTAATGAGCTCGAACAAGAGCGCCTACCCCGACGAGACCGGCGCGTACCCGGACTGGGTTGAAATCACCAACACCGGCATGGCGGCGCAGAGCCTGCGCGGCGTCGGCCTGTCCGACCGGGACGACCGGGTGCTGTTCATCTTCCCCGAGATGACGCTGGAGGCCGGGGCGCGCGTCGTCGTCTTCTGCGACGGAACGAACAAATCGCAGGCGGGCGAAGCGCTGCACGCGCGGTTCAAGATTTCCTCGCTGGGCGAGACGGTATATCTTTTCGACGGCGCGGGCGAGGCGATCGACTCGGTCGAGGTGCCGGCGCTGCAGGGCAACCAGTCCTACGCGCTGATGGCGAACGGCTGGCAGACGACCGACCAGTATACCCCCGGCTATGAAAACACGCAGGCCGGCTGGGAACAGTCGCGCAGCATCAGCCTGACGGCGGCGGACGGTCTGGTTATCAACGAGGTGCTGGCCTCGAACCTGACGAGCCTGACCGACGAGGACGGCGATCATCCGGACTGGATCGAACTGTATAACGGCACGGGCCGCGTGGTCGACCTGTCCAACTACGCGCTTTCCGACGATCCGAACGACCGCGTGCAGTGGCGCTTCCCCAAGGGCGTTTCGATGCAGCCGGGCGAATATCTCGTCGTGTTTGCGTCGGGCAAGAACCGCACCGATCCGACGAGCGGCAACAGGCTGCATACCAACTTCCGCCTGAGGGCGGAGGGGGAGACGATTCTTCTGTGCGATATTCTCGGCCAGGTGGTCGATACGGTGACGTACGACAATCTGCCCAAGGATAAGAGCTGGGCGCGCATCGAAGGGCTTAACTATCAGTGGCAGGAGTGCGACGCCCCCACGCCCGGGCTGCCCAACAACCGCTCCTCGCAAATTCAGCTCGACCTGCAGCTGCGCGCGTCCAACACGCGCGGCGTGTTCATCAGCGAGGTGATGTCCAGCTCGACGGGCGTGGACACGCCCTACGGCAAAAGCAGCTACGACTGGATTGAACTGTACAACGCGGCCACGGTGCCCGTCTCGCTCGACGGCTGGTGGCTGAGCGACAACCCGAACCACCCGCGCAAATGTCAACTGAGCAACGTGACCGTTCCCGCCGGCGGATACCTCGTGGTATTCGCCAGCGGGCTTACCGCGTCGCCGTCCGGGCGGAGAGAAATCACGCACGTGCCGATGCGCCTGAGCGCGCTGGGCGATACGGTGCTTCTGAGCGATCCGTCCGGCGCGCTGGTCGATAAGCTCGTCGTCCCGCAGCTGGAAACGGACGTTTCCTACGGGCGCGATTTTGACCACGGCGGCCTTTTTTATTATACGGAAACAACGGCCGGAACGAAAAACGGCGCGGGCTTCTCGGGCTACGCCGCGCAGCCGACGATGGACAAGGCCGGCGGCACGTACTCCCAGCAGGTGACGGTGACGCTTTCCGCGCCGGAGGGCGTGACCATCCGCTATACGACCGACGGTTCCGAGCCGACGGAGGAGAACGGCCAGGAATACGCCGGGCCCATCACGCTGACAAAGAGCGCGGCGCTGCGGGCAAGGGGATTCAAAGAGGGGCTGCGCCCCTCCAATATCACGACCGCGACGTTCCTTTTGAACGTGTACCATTCCCTGCCGATTCTCTGCCTGACGTGCGACCCGGACGATTTGTACAACGACGAGGACGGCATCCTCGCCGCGGGCACGGCGGAGACGTTCGACCATAACCCGCCGTTCAAAAAGGCGACCTACTGGAAAAAGACGCCGCACGCGGGCAACTTCGAATACTTTACCGCGGACGGCAAGAGCCAGCTGAACCAGGGCGTGGAGCTGCAGCTCAACGGCCAGTACAGCATGGACCAGGCGCAGAAGAGCTGGCGCGTTACCGCTAAAGCCAAATACGGCGGCGCGACGCTCGATTATCCGTTCTTCAGCGACAGGCCGTATACGTCGTACCATTCGCTCGTTCTTCGAAACGGCGGGCAGGACGGCAAGTATACGCGCATCATCGACGCGCTGCAGGCGCGCATTGTCGGCTGGACCGATTCGACGCTGTTCACCATGGCCTACGAGCCGGTGATCGTCTACCTCAACGGCGAGTACTGGGGTCAGTACAACCTGCGCGAGCGCATCAACAAATACTCCATCGCCGATTACGAGGGCTGGAGCGATCCGGAAAAGGTCGACCTGATCAAGGGCAACAACCAGGTCATCAGCGGCACGTACGATAATTACAAGGCGCTGAAGGAGTTCGTCAGGAGCCATGATCTGGCGGAAGATCCGGAAGCGCTGCAGACGGTGCTGGACTGGGTGGACGTCGATAACTACTTCGATTTCATGATTTTCGAAATCTACTTCGGCAACACCGACGCGGGCAATATCAAATTCTACCGCCGGCAGGCCGAGGGAGAGAAATGGCGCTGGTGCCTGTTCGATATGGACTGGGGCTACTTCATGTCCAACACGAACGGCTGCAAGGTCTGGCTCGACCCCAAGGGCGCGGGCGATAAGGACTTTGACAACTGGCTTATCCTCGCGCTGCTGGAAGTGCCGGAGATGAAGGAGAAATTCCTCACCCGCTTCGGTCAGCTTTTCCAGGAAACGCTTTCCGATACCGATCGCATCTGGGCGGAGGCGCAGAAGATGGCCGCCGTTATCCAGCCGGAGCTGCTGTTCCACTACAACCGCTGGTCGAGCGAGAACAACAAGTGGATCACCGAAGAGCCGACCTCGCCGGAGGCGAACTACACCTACTGGGAAGCCCGTATGAAGCGGCTGAACAACGTGCTCAAGAAGCGGCCGAACCTGTGCTGGGGCTATATCCGCGACTGGTTCGGCATGACGGACGCGGAGATGGAACGCTACTTCGGCCCGCAGCCGGTGATGCCCGACGACGTTCAATAACCCCTCCCATCGAAAACTGATGAAAGTCGAGAGAACTGCGGTCCTCTCGAGCTCTTCAGGGGATTTTGAAAGAAGAAACAAAAACCAAGGAGGAACACCCATATGAACACCACATCCCTGAGCGTAACCGACATTGTAAAAGGCAGCGTAGTCGATACCTTTACGGAGCAGTTTGCGGCGTTGACGCCGCTGTCCGTGATTATCGCGCTGGTGATGGGCTTCGTCGTGGGGCTGATCATCGCGCTGGTTTACCGCAGAACGTACCGGGGCGTGCTGTATTCGCCCTCGTTCGCCTCGACGCTGGTGATGATGACGCTGATTACGACCCCGGTCGTAATGTGCATCAAGTCGAACATCGCGCTGTCGATGGGCATGGTCGGCGCGCTGTCGATCGTCCGCTTCCGCACGGCCGTGAAGGATCCGATGGATACGGCGTATATGTTCTGGGCGCTGACGATGGGCATCCTGCTGGGCGCGGGGCTGTACGTGATCGCGCTGGTGGTGGTGCTGGGCATTTCGGTGTTCGTGCTGCTGATGACGTTCGTGAAGGTGCCTTCCGCGACGAGCTATCTGCTGGTGCTCCATTGCGACGACAGCGCGATGCAGGCCGTTCAGGGCGTGCTCGCCCGGATTAAATATCGCCGCATGCGCTCCAAGACCGTGACGCAGAACGGAACCGAAATGACCGTCGAAGTGCGTATTTCCGAACGGCAGGATCTGGTGGGTCAGCTGCTGGATATCCCGGGCGTGTACGACGCGACGCTCGTTTCCTGCCAGAGCGAGGCGGGCGCGTAAATGGAACGCAATCGCCCGCCGGTACGGCATGAACTGAAATTTGTGATGAACTACGGCGAGTATATGCACCTGAGCCGCACGATGGACTATTGCCTTCAGCGCGACCCGGGCGGCGATCAGTATAACGAATACGCCATTCGCTCGCTGTACTTCGATACCGCGTTCGACGATTTTCTGAACGAAAAGCTGATGGGCGTGGAAAACCGGCAGAAATACCGGCTGCGTATTTACCGCTATTCGGATAAGGATATCAAGCTGGAGTGCAAGGCGAAATACGGCGATCTGATCAGCAAGCGGAGCCTTCTCATCCCGCGCGATCTGGCCGATCAGCTGATTGCGTGCGACCCGAGCGGGCTGGAGAAGACGAGCGCGCCGCTTCTGCACGATATGTATCGCGAGATGCGGACGCGGCTGCTGCACCCGGTGGTGATTGTCGATTATATCCGGGAGGCGTATATCTACGAGCCGGAGGACGTGCGGATTACGTTCGATAAGGAAATCCGGACGGGGATGAATAATCTGGATATGTTCGACCCGCATATACCGACATTGCCGGTGATGGATGAGAACGTAGTGGTGCTGGAAGTGAAATTCCAGCGGGTGCTGCCGGATTTTATCAAGAATCTGTTGACGGGAATTTCGGCGCAGCGGATGGCCGTGTCGAAGTATGTGCTTTGCCGGCGTTTTGAGGAAAAGGATTTCTAACGCAAGAAGACGGCCAAAAGTGGGAGGTCCAGGGAACTCAGTTCCCTGGCAGGGTCGGGGAAATCGCGGGAATCTTCGCGCCAGAACGGCTTGCCTTTTCGCGCAATGCTGCGTCGTCTGCGGCTCGACGTACCTCCAGTACGCCTTCGCCTTGACTCCTTGCCTTGCACGAAAAAACTGCGCCGCCTTGTCGCGCCGATCCCCGTGATTTCCCCGGGGCGGCGCCCCTAACGTCCCCCACCCCGAGCGGCCCGTGGCCGCACAAAGAAGTGCGGCAAAACCAGACGGCCAAAAAGTGGGAGGTGCAGGAACCTCAGGTTCCTGCCGGGGTTTTAGGGGCAGCGCCCCTAACGTTCCCCCCCACTCTGAGCGGCCCGTGGCCGCATAAAGAAACGCGCAATGTTCGCGCGAAGCGCGGACGAGCTAACCCCGCCGCATGAAACCGCCCCAAAAAACCTGCTGCACCGTCCCAAAAATTATCATTTTCCCCCGTTCCCCCGCCGCGCCCAGCGCGGCAAAAAATAAACCCGCACAAAGGAAGCAATCACGATGATCTTCGAAAAAGGCAGCAAAATCCTGTTTATCGGCGATTCGATCTCGGACTATGAACGCAAGCGTCCCGTCGGCGAGGGGCTGTTTAACGCCTGGGGTACGAGTTATGTGAGCGACGTGGGCGCGCTGCTGGGCTGCATGTATCCGGAAATGCATTACCGCGTGGTCAACATGGGCGTAAGCGGCAACCAGGCGCGCGACCTCGAGGCCCGCTGGCAGACCGATGTGTTCGATCAGAACCCGGACTGGGTGTGCGTGCTGATCGGCATCAACGACGTGTGGCGGCAGTTTGATACGCCTGAAATCAGGGAAGGCCACGTCTCTCCCGAGGCCTACGAGGCCTGTTACGACGGGCTGATCGCCCGAACCCTGCCCCGCGTGAAGGGCATGGTGCTGATGACGCCGTACTTTATGGAGCCCAACCGCAGCGACCCCATGCGCGCCCGGATGGACGAATACGGCGCGATTGTGAAAAAGCTGGCGGCGAAGTACGGCCTTGTCTGCGTCGATCTGCAGGCCGGGTGGGATAAGCTGTTCGAGCATATGCACCCGTGCAGCATTGCGTGGGACCGCATTCACCCCAACCAGACCGGCTGCATGTATATCGCCAAACAGTTCCTGGCCGCGACGGGCTTTGAACGCTGAACAAAGGAGCCGAAGCAATGAAAGAATTCCTGCGCACAGCCGCGCACGTCGTCCCTTCGGAGCGGCAGAGAAGATGGTTCGACCGCGAGTTCTACGCGTTCGTTCATTTTTCGCCGAACACGTATACCGGGCTGGAATGGGGCCTTGGCAGCGAGGACGAGAAGATCTTCAACCCCACGGAGCTGGACTGCGACCAGTGGGTGGAGGCGATAAAATCGGCCGGGATGAAGGGAATGATCCTGACGGCGAAGCACCACGACGGCTTCTGCCTCTGGCCGAGCAAATACACCGAGCATTCGGTGAAAAACTGCCCGCTGGCGATCGATGTGGTGAAGGAAGCGTCCGACGCATGCCGCCGCGGCGGGATCGAGTTCGGGTTCTATCTCTCTCCGTGGGACCGCAACAGCAGGCTCTACGGCACCGACGCTTACAACGAATACTATAAAAACCAGCTTACCGAGCTGCTGACCGGCTACGGCGAAATCTTCTGCGTCTGGCTCGACGGCGCGTGCGGCGAGGGGCCGAACGGCCGCAAGCAGGTTTATGATTTTCCCGGCATCATCGAGCTCGTCCGCAAATATCAGCCCAACGCGACGATCTTCCAGGACGGCGGGCCGGACGTGCGGTGGATCGGGAACGAATCGGGCAAGGCCCGGCAGAGCGAATGGGCCGTCGTGCCGCACGAACTGTGCAAGCTGAGCGACCGGGCGCAGACGGGCCCCGGCCCGTGGTACGTCCCCGGCGTAAACCAGCTGGATTACCTGTACAACACGCAGGAGGACATCGGCGGCGCGGAGCAGATTGCGCGCAGCGAGGGCCTGAACTTCTGCGGCGCGGAGGTGGATATGTCCATCCGCCCCGGCTGGTTCTATCATGAGAACGAGGAGCCGTACTCCGTCGAGCGGCTGATGCGGGCGTATCTGAGCTCCGTCGGCCATAACGCGTGCTTCAACCTCAATATCCCGCCCATGCCCAGCGGCCGGTTCGACCCGCGCGACGTGAAGCGGCTGGCCGAGTTTGGCAGCGCGCTGCGGGAGGCTTTCGGGAAGGATATGGCCGCAGGGCGGCCCATCGTCCGCACCGACCGCCCCGTGGGAAACCAGTGCGAGTTTGCGCTCGAGCTGGGACAGCCTGTGGATATCCGCTACATCGCGCTGCGCGAGCAGATCGAGAAGGGCCAGCGGGTGTGCGAATACCGGCTCTCCTGGCGCGACGCGGACGGCTACTGGAGCGGCGAAAAGTACGGCACGACAATCGGCCACAAGCAGATCATCGAGATGGCCGAGGGCGGAAAGCCTGTCCGCACCGACGCGCTGAAACTCCTGATCACAATGGCGAGAGACCGCGTTGAGGACGTCGGAATTTCGGTGTATTGAGTACGGGGAACGGGGGGACGGTTTTTGCGGGGGAACCCTTCTTTCTGGAGAAAGAAGGGTTCCCCCGCACCCCCTCCTAAGAAAGCCGTTTCGCCGGGCTGCGCCCGGCGTTTTTCATGGGAAAAGCAGCAACGCCGCCCGCACCTCGTTGAGAGGGGCGGACGGCGTAATGATAAAGCGGCTTTCCTTCGGAAAGGGGGTTCGGGGGAAAACTCTTCCTTTCTCCTGAAAGGAAGGGTTTTCCCCCGAAAAAACCTCCCCTCTCACTTCTTCCCTCTGTTCTCCTTCTCGAGCACGGCCTGGGCGTCGGCGCCCTGGAGGCGGAGGATTTTTTCGACGAGGATGCGGGAGAACCCGCTGACGAGCGCGCCCTGCATGACCATGTTGGGGATGGCGGAGTCGTCGTTCGACTCGGGGGAGAGAACGTTGCGCGTCGCTTCGCGCGCCAGGTCGACGAACAGCAGCGCGACGGAATGGAACTTGGCGACGTAATCCTGATAAAACGCGCGCATTTCGTCCTCGGACATGTTCATGGGGACAGCGCGCTGCACGTCCTGAATGCTCAGGCTCTGCTTGAGCGTAAAAATCATGATCAGGTAAGCGATATGAATGCGGTAATAGCGCTTTTTAACGGGCGCGGGCATCAGCTTGAGGCGAACGTAGTTGTTGATGGCCGCGGCGGTGATGAGACTGTCCTTGGGTTCTTCGGGGACGGGCACGAACGAGAGCGAATCCGACAGGAACGTGACGACCTGTTCCATATACAGCCCAAAGTCCGGAATGGCGTCCCAGGCGGGCAGGCTGTAGTTGGAAATAAAGTTCTCCCAGCGGGCAAGCTTGTGTACAATCAGTTCCCTGTCGTAGAGCATGAGGGCCGGTCCTTCCTTTCCGGCGAAAGCCGGGAAAATAAACAACTTCTGGGAGAGATTGAGAGGGCCGAGGCCCTTTCAAATTTAATCATTTTCATCTGTCGAAAAACGTTAGTTTTCGACGGCCTGAAAAAAAGGGGGGCGCGTGTCATCCCTGTAAACGGACGTGAGGGGGGATGTCCGTCGGATTGATGGGGAGGATAACATGCGCCAAACTCAGTATATCATTTTATGCGTCAAACCGCCAGTGGTTTTCAAAATAAATTTTCACGATTGAATCGATTATTTGAAAAGGTGAATCGCACCGTCGTCGTTCAGCTGCTTGACGACGGCCACTGCGACGGGCAGCCCCAGCATGCCCACGCCGCCGAAAACGGACACGCCCACGACCATCGCCAACAGCGTAACCAGCGGATGCAGGCCGACCTGCTGGCCGACGATTTTCGGCTCGATGATATTGCGGATGACGGTAACGACGGCGTAAAGCAGCAGCAGGCACACGCCGGTGCGGACGTCTCCGCCGATAAGGCTGAGAATCGTCCAGGGCAGAAGCACCGTGCCGCTGCCGACGACGGGGAAAATATCGACCAGCGCGATCAGCGCGCCGATTAAAAGCGCGCCGTCGATCCCAATGAGCAGCAGACCGATGGAAATCTCCGCGAAGGTGATGAGCATAATCAGCCCGTAGGAGCGGGCGTACTGCCAGAGCGTTTTCGCCGTCTGTCCGCTCGCCTTGGCGAGCACGTCCGAGGCGCGGGCGGAAAGCTGGCGATAGAGAAAATCACGGATGGCGTTCCAGTCGAGCAGGATATAAACGGTGGAAATCACGCAGATGATCATATTGACAAGCATGCCGGGGATGGAGATGGCAAGATTGCCGATTTTGCCGAGCAGCCGCGCGGAATACGACGTAACGGTCCTGCCGATGGAGGAGACGATTTCCGCGACGGAGAGGTTGAGCGTTACGTCAAAATGCGCGAAGAGCTCTTCCAGCTTTTCGCCCGCCGTCTGCAGTGCGGGCATGACCGTCTCCGTCCAGAGCTCGGGAATGGCCGTCAATACCGCGACGGCCGTGTCGAACAGGCGGCTGACCAGAATCGTCCCCAGAAAGGCGACGACGAGGTAAAACGCGACCGTCAGCGCAACTCCCAACGCACGGCGCGGGCGGCGTTGACGGCTTTGTATCAGCCGCAGAAGCGGCCGAAGGAGGGCCGCCACGGCCCAGGCGATCAGAAACGGCAGAAGCGTGCCCAGGGCGTAGCGGCAGATAAGTGCCGCGAGCGCGACGATGGCCAGCACATAGGCCAGAGAGATCAGAAAGCGCTTGCGCTGCAGGGCGCGAAGGTTTTGTTCGTCCATGATCTGTTCCTTTCGTGATCAGCAGGGCAGCGCCGGGGCGCTTTCCGCTTCCGTTTTGCGCACGAGCGCGGAAACCACGCGGCGGTCTTCCACCTTTTCGACCTGAATGTGCAGGCCGAACGCGTCGACGCACGGAGTCGCGCCGTCTTCGGGAATGGTGGTGAGACGGCTGTAGATCAGGCCGCCGAGGGTGTCGAATTCTTCGTCCTCGGGCAGGGAGACGTGCAGCGCTTCGTTGATTTCATCCAGCGGCGCGCCGCCCTGAATCCGCCAGAGGTTTTCCTCGAGCGGCATAATATCCTGCTCCTCCTGCTCGTCGAATTCGTCGTAAATATCGCCGACGATTTCCTCGAGCAGGTCTTCCATCGTGATCAAGCCGCTCGTGCCGCCGTATTCGTCGAGAACGACGGCCATGTGCGCCTTCTTTTTCTGCATCTCGCGCAGAAGGACGTCCGCGCGAATCGTCTCGGGAACGAGATACGGCGCGCGCAGCAGCTTGCCCAGCGGCAGCGGAGAAGCCGACTGCGCGTTGAGCAGAAACTCGCGCGTGGAAAGCACGCCGACGATATCGTCCGCATCCTCGTCATAAACGGGGAAGCGGGAGAAGCCCGACTCGCGAATGACGGCGAGAATCTCCTCCGCGCTGTCGCGGATGCAGAGCGCCGTCATGTCCGTGCGGTGTACCATGACGTCGGCGGCGGTAATATTGTTAAATTCGAAAACGTTTTCGATCAGTTCTGCTTCGCTGCC
Source organism: uncultured Clostridia bacterium (assembly GCA_934615235.1). Classification (GTDB taxonomy): domain Bacteria; phylum Bacillota; class Clostridia; order Christensenellales; family Aristaeellaceae; genus Aphodomonas. The sequence continues at coordinate 6,989 of CAKTTL010000048.1, read as the reverse complement.
TTCGATTACGCCCTTTTCCTCGCCGATATCGACCATCATGCGGATTTCTTCTTCCGTCACCTGTTCGTTTTCGGCCTTCGGGTCGATGCCGATCAGGCGCAGAACGAGGTTCGTCGACGCCGCCAGGAGGGCGACGACCGGCTTCATCACCGTCGCCAGGCCGAGAATGACGGGGCCGGCGAATTTGGCCACCTTTTCGGGGCTTTTCATCGCGACGCGCTTGGGCACAAGCTCGCCGAAAATCAGCGTGAAATAGGATAGAATCAGCGTGATGAGCACGACGCACACGCTGTAGAGCGCGCCGGGAGACAGAAGCGTCAGACCCCATCCGCGCAGGAGCGCGGAAAGGCGCGCCGCAAAGTTGCTCGCCGCGAAGGCGCTCGCCAGAAACCCGGCCAGCGTGATACCGATCTGAATGGTCGACAAAAAAGACGAAGGCGCCTCGACCATGCGCAAAAGCATGGCGGCTTTTTTATCCCCGTCTTCGGCCTGTTTGCGGGTTTTGTTTTCGTTCAGCGAAAGAACCGCGAGCTCGGAACTGGCGAAAAAGGCGTTGATGAGAATGAGAATGATCTGCAACAGCAAGCTGCCCAATAATGGGTCGGATGCGTCGTTACCCAAGAAAAGAGCCCTCCTTCAAAATAAATTGGCTCGATTATAACATATGGCTGGTTAAAAGAAAAGAGCCCGCCTGCTAAGCGGACGTAAAATTTATTCTTATGACAGGCGGAAAAAAGCGGCTTTCTTAGAGGTGGGGGTCTGGGGGAGGAACCTTCTTTCTCCTGAAAGAAGGTTCCTCCCCCAGAAAACCTCGTCCCTCCCTCACGGCAGCGTAATGTCGATCTCGCCGTCCGCGCCGCGCTCCGCGCGCAGGGACTCGCCCGGGCGCGTCAGCGCGATAATTTCAGAGTGCTTGGAGCGGTTGCGGCGGGCGAATTCCAGCGCCGCCTCCGCGCGCCCCCACCAGTGCATCGGGATGAGCACCTTCGGGCGCACCTCGATGAGGAAATACTGCGCGCCCGCGTCGTACATTTCGCCCATGCGCGGGTCAAGCGGGAACATCGCAAAATCGATTTCCCGGCCGATGAGCGGGGCAACCTCGGCGTGGAAGTCCGCCTCCGCCTGCGCGATTTCCTTGAAGGACGATTCCTCGCGCCAGTGCCAGAAGTTCAGATCGCCCGCGTGGAAAAGCGTCCAGCCGCCGGCACGCACGAGGAAGGAAACGCCCTCGTCCGTGGAGCCGTAGGCCGTAATCTCCACGCCGAAAAGAGAAAGCTCGTCGCCCTTGCGCAGGACGCGTGCGTCGCTCCCCACGGGCGCGTCGAAGCCGAGCACATAGCGGACGCCGGGAATATCGGCGAAGTTGAAAATCGCCTTGTTGTAATGGTCGTCGTGCGCGTGACTGACGAAGATGATCGCGTGCGCATAGCGCGAAAGAAACGCGCGATCGACATGGCCCTGCGCGACGCCGCCCTCGCGGGACTGCTCGGATTCCGCATCGTCGAAAACAAGCAGCGTGTCGCCCAGCTCCACGGCGAAGCCGCTATGGCGAAGGTAGGTAATCCGTAAAGGCTGAGCCATACCGATCCTCCTCTTGATAAAACCGGCGCAGAAAAAATATTTTCATCACCCGTATTGTACCACATTCTCCCTATATGTCAAGGAAAATGCGATTTTTGCGCCATTTGCGCTCCATAATGCAGAGCAAAAGACGCTGAAAAACAAAACAGCTCACCACTTTCGACAAAAAACGCCGTTTTTCGCGTTTTTTTTCACGCTCCGGCACGCCGGGACAGCGGGGAAGAAAAAGGCGAGGTCATTCGTTATATTTCGGATTTTTATAGGTAGGGGGCGTAAGGAACATGGCGCGCGGAAGAAAAAGGGCGGGAAAACGCTGGCGCAGGCCGCTTTTATGCGGCGGCGTGCTGCTGCTGACGCTGCTTTTGACGGCCGCCGCTCCGCGCGGAGCCGTTCCCGTTGTCGAGCCTTCCCCCACAAGCGCGCCGATTCCGCCGGTTTCGGATGCGCAAAGCGCATGGGAGACGGTCGACTCCGCCGAGATAACGCCTTGCTTTACCGCTTCGCCCACGGCGAACGCGGAGATCATTTTCGTGGACGCGGCAGAAGAACCCGCCGTCCCCGCGCCGTAACGGAGGAGGTTCGGATGAAGAAACGATTGCTCTGTCTGACGCTTGTCGCGTGCCTTCTTGCGCCGCTTGCGGCGCTGGCAAACGACGGCGCGTATCTTTCCGGAAGCGATTTGCATCAGATCGAGCCGGAATACGAGGCGTTCCTGGACACGCTGGCCGACCTGCTGGTGCAAAAGGGCCTGCTGGCCGAAAGCGAGCGCGAGGAATGGCTGCTGTACCAGCTCGGCGATTTCCTGCAAAACGGCGGTTACGGCACCATCGTGGCGATGTACACGCCCGGCATGCTCTCCTACGCCAACGAATCCGTCACCGTGCGCCGGTTCGAGATTGAGACGGCGGCGGGCAGGCTGACGCTGGAAACGCTGCGCAAATTCTCGCCGCAGTATTCCTCGCTGCCGGGGCTTCCGCTGGATACCGAGCTGAGCGACGAGACGGGCGCGCCCGTCGGCTGCCGCTTCCGCTGGACGACGACGGGCGGCATGCTGCTGATCTGGGACGGCAGCGAAATCGTGGAGGTCGGCTCTACGTTTATTTCCGACGGTCGGCCGCTGTACTGGCGCGAAGAGCCCGTCGACGGATACGACGAAACATTGCGGCTGGAGATGCTCGCCGCGCAGGAGGACGTCGTTATGGCGACGATTACCCTCAGCGTTTACGCGGAGGACGGCTGCTGGCTGCCGGAGGTGGTAGAATAATGGAATTTGCGTACAAGATGACTCCTGCTTTCCGACACGGCGTGATGACCCCCTGGGGCGGAAGCAAACTCAAAACGCTTTACGGCAAGGAGATTCCGGACGGGATGACGGGCGAATCGCTCGAGGCCTCCACGCTGCCCGGGCTGGAAAGCCGCCTGCCCGACGGCCGCACGCTGACCGAGCTCTGCGGCGGTCCGCTGCCGCTGCTGCTCAAGTTCATCGATGCGAAGGAGCGCCTTTCCGTTCAGGTGCATCCGGACGACGCGTTCGCGGCCGAGCATGAAAACGGCAAGCTGGGCAAGGAAGAGGCATGGCTGATCCTGCACGCCGAGCCCGGCGCGAAGCTCGTTTACGGTCTCAAGCCGGGCACCGATCTTTCCAGAGTTTCCGGCAGGGAAATCGAAGACTGCCTGCGCTGGGTAGACGTGCGCGACGGCGACGTGCTGTATATCCCGTCGGGGACGGTACACGCGATCGGCGCGGGCATCGTGCTGTACGAGATCCAGCAGTCCAGCGACGTGACGTACCGCTTCTGGGACTGGGGCAAGCTCGGCGCGGACAGAAAGCCCCGCCAGCTGCACTGGGACAAGGCCTGCCAGTGCGCGCGCCCCGAACTGACGCTGCAGCCCGAGCAGGGGCAGGAAGAGGCCGTTCCCGGCGGCGCGGTTTTGAAGTGCCTGAAGACGCGCTTTTTCGCGCTGGACAAGCTCCGCTGCGACGGCACGCAGCCGCTGCGCTTCCCGGCGCGCGAGAGCTTCCGCTATGTGACGATTCTCTCCGGCACGGGCGCACTGCGCCATGGGGACGAAACGCTGGCCGCGAAGGCGGGCGATACGTTCTTCGTGCCCGCGGGCGTTGAGGATCTGTATCTCGAAGGAAAATGCGAGGCGGCGGTTTCGTCGCTGTAAGGAGCGGGAGAACGCATGCTTTCCGAGCATGAAAAGCGGATATTCGGCGAAAACGCCGAGGAGCTGCACCGCGACGCGGATCATGTGGCCTGCCGCATCGCCGCAACCGGCGGCGAGGTGGTGATGACCGCCTACCCCGTCTTTCCCGGCATCGATATCGTCTATCACGACGCGCACGCGAAGGCCTGCGCGGCCGGGCGCGGCGAAACGCGCAAGCTGCTGGAAATCGCGCATTGTCTGGAAGGACGGCTGGAATATCAGCGCGGGGAGAAGTTTTTCTTCCTCACGCCGGGCGATCTGTCCGTTTCCCTGCGGACGCTTACGCCGCTGGAAAGCCGCTTCCCGACGGGGCATTATCACGGCGTTTCCGTGCTGATCGACCCGGAGCGCGCGCCGCAGTGCGTGTCCTGTTTTCTTCAGGACGTCAACGTGCGGCCGGGCGAGCTGATCGAGAAATTCTGCCGCGGCGGGTCGTGCTTCGTGGCGCGCTCGTCGGCGAGCGTGAAGCATGTTTTTTCGGAGCTGTACTCCGTGCCGGAGAATATCCGCAAGGGGTATTTCAAGGTGAAGGTGCTGGAGCTGCTGCTGTTCCTGAGCGCGCTGCCGGATCCGGAAGAATCCGCGCGCAAGCGCGCTTATACCGGCGCGCAGGTTCGCCTGGCCGGAGAGATCAGCGAATATCTGCTGAAAAACCCGGAAAGCCGCGTGCCGTTGACCGAGCTGGCGGAACGGTTTTCGGTTTCCGTTGCGCAGATTAAGAGCGCGTTTGGCGGCGTGTACGGCATGTCGCCGGTGGCGTATATCCGCGCGCAGAAGATGCGCGGGGCAGCCGACGCGCTGCGCGCGACGAACCGTACCGTGCTCGATATCGCCGGCCAGTACGGCTACGACAACGCCAGCAAGTTTGCCAAGGCCTTCCGCGATGTGATCGGGGTTTCCCCGAACGAATACCGCGGCGGCGTGGAACGCGACAGCTGCGCGCCGGAATAACGGCCGGCGAAAAGTGAAATTTCGTTTTGGAGCCGCATCCGTCCTTTTGGAGTGGATGCGGCTTTTTGATTCGCGTATAATTCGTTCCCGTAAGAGCGAACGCATACGCTTTTATTTTTGCCATCGGGTTAAGCATATTTAACCGTATTCCGTGGAGGGCGAAGACGCCGCCCTCCACGAGAAGCGCGGGAAGGAGGACGGCATGCCGGAGGATGTGATCGTACGTCAGGGCGCGCCGACGCTGGCCGGAATCAAAACCGGCAGCCTGTTCTGCTGTCCGGTGGCGCAGGGCGAGGACGTCGCCGAAAGCGTGCGCGAGATGAACGCGCGGCTTGTTCCGCGCGGAGCGCGAATGATCCCGCTGCGGCGCACGGAGGAGAGCGTGCTGCTCTATGTCTACCGGCCGCGGATGCTGCGGGACGATCTGCAAAACGCGCTGGCCGCGAAGCTTCTCACCGAACGGGTATATCCGGTGGAAAGCAGCGAAAAGTGCGTGGCGGAGCTGGCGCGGCGCATGAACGCGCAGAGCGCGTTCCCACACGAAATCGGCCTGTTTCTCGGCTATCCGCCGGAGGACGTGGACGGCTTCATCCGCTGCAGGGCGCAGGGCGCCAAATGCGTCGGCACATGGAAAGTTTACGGCGACGTGGACGCGGCGAAGAAAAAATTCGCACTCTATCAGAAGTGCGCGCGGCTTTACCAGAAGGCGTACGGCCGCCATCAGACGCTTGACCGGCTCATCGTGAGCTGTTCATAGAATTACAATGCAAGAAGGGGTATGAAAAAATGAGCAAGGTAGCAATCGTATATTGGAGCGGCACGGGCAACACGGAAGCGATGGCGAACGCCGTGGCCGAGGGCGCGAAGGCGCGGGGCGCGGAAGCGACGCTGTTTTCCGCCGGCGAATTTGACGCGGCGCTGATGGACAACTTCGACGCGGTCGCGTTCGGCTGCCCGGCGATGGGCGCGGAGGTGCTGGAGGAGAGCGAGTTCGAACCGATGTTCTCCGCGTGCGAGGCGAAGCTGGCGGGTAAGAAGATCGCCCTGTTCGGCTCCTACGGCTGGGGCGACGGCGAATGGATGTGCAACTGGGAAGAAACCTGCGCGGCGGACGGCGCGGCCCTCGCCTGCGAAAGCGTCATCTGCCAGGAAACCCCGGACGACGACGCGTTGACCGCCTGCAAGGCGCTGGGCGCGGCGCTGGCGTAATATGGTTTTCCAAAGAAGAGAAAGAAGGCAATGAAAATGAAAAAGCTTGCATCCATGCTGCTGGCGCTTGTGCTTGCCTGCGTCGCCCTCACGGGCGCGATGGCCGAAGAGGCGGTTGACCCGCAGAAGCTGCTGCATGCCGTGTCCGGCACGTATACGGAGCTGTTCCCGGTGATCTGCGCGCCGGAATATGACGACGTATGGCTCGATCGTTCCGCCGAATACGCGGGCGAGGAATACGCGGAGATGGTCGCCGAAATCCTCAAATCCGCCTGCACCGGCGAAATCATGGGTCAGGAAGCCGTCGATGCGTATACCGCCGATCCAGACAGCGCCGTTTTCGATTGCTATTTCACCAACGGCGTAAGCCTGTTCGTCTTTGACGGCGACGTCGTGCGCGGCCTGGACGAGGAAGGCAACGTGGTCTTTGAGCACACGTACGCTTATGCGGGCATGCTCGAAGGCTCGCTCGCCTGCTACATGTACAAGACCGAAGACGCGGATGCGGGCGAGTTCACGTACATCTGCCTCGCGCCCGATACCCCGGATACGACGTTCCATATCGAGTTCCGCTATGGCGACGATCCGGAAGCGCTGAACGAAATGACCGAAGGCAAATATGCCTACTGGATGGCGGCCGGCATCCCGGTGGATGCGGACGAAGAGATGATCTACAACTGCATCGATCTGTTCGCTGCCGAAAACAGCCCCAGCGGCGAAGAATAACGGATCGATCTCATCCCGGATGAGCCAAAGGGGACGGCTTGTCCGGAATGATTCAGGGGCGGCTGCGCCCCGGAAGGGTGATCGGGAAGCTTCCTCCTTCCCGATTCCGGCTCGCAAATGTTATATGTTGTGTGTTGGCTTACCTCTCCCGAGCCGTGAAGTAATTACCCTCCCCCTTCATAACGGCGTCCGCCCCGGAGTGCTTCCTCGCTCCGGGGCGGATTGCTTTTTTTCAGGGTGTATCTGAAAAAGGAAGAGGTGACAGCACGAGCGGATTTTTCGTCAGTTCAAGGAGGGAAATCGAAGGTTTA
>CAKTTL010000047.1 GCA_934615235.1 uncultured Clostridia bacterium | reverse complement strand
CCGTCACCACCAGGTGCGGGCGCAGCTGTTCCATCAGCGCAAGCGCTTCCCGTCCGTTTTCCGCCTGACCGCACACGGAAAAGCCCGCGCCCGGCCAGTCGACCAGCAGGTTCAGCCCTTCCAGCGCCAAGCTTTCGTCATCTACCAGCAGCGCCCGATACATGCAGACGCATCCTTTTCTTTTCAAGTTGAGCCGTCGCGTTTCTCCCTGCGTTCCATTATCACTATAACTGATTTGGCTAAAAAATGAAACCTGTTCTGAAATTTTTTGTCAAAGTTTTTTTACTTGCCCGGCCTCTTATCTCTTCACGTTCCCCACGTTCAGACCCGTAACGAAATAGCGCTGCAAAAAAGGATACACCACCAAAATGGGCAGCGCGGAAATCACAGAGACGGCGGCGCGGATGGTGACCGGCGTCATCTGCGTGGTGGACTGCATTGCGTCGGCCGCGGTTCTGGCTGCGTTCGCGCTCTGCCGGGTGGTCGCCAGCTTCATCTTCAAAAGATACTGCAGCGTATGCAGATAGGGCTTGCTGGCGTTATACAGGTGCGTGTCAAACCACTGATTCCAGCTGCCGACCGCCACAAACAGCGCCACCGTAGTCGGCACCGAAACGTTCCTGTTCGGCGGCCAAGCGTCCGTTTTTCAACGCGCGGTTTTGTTCCGACCGTTTTTTTGTGAATCACAACCGCATTGCACGTCCCGTTCCGGATATATAAACCTGTAAAAAAAGAAAATGCCGGCGTTGCCGCCGGCTCAGAGCATCCGCAAAATCCAATGGAAAGCTTGCTGACGGCCTGGAGGACGCCTCTTCAGGCGTCCTGTCACCCTCTCTACTTGTCAAATCTGCCGCACCAGCCCGAATCCGTCGCGCAGAATTCTCTCTTGCAGGTTTTCATCCCAGTGTATGGGAAAAAACGCAGCGCGCTTTTCAGGCGGGCAACGCATATAAAACGCTTCGTATACGCCGTGCGCGCTGGGATCCGAGCGTAACGCCGCGTCCTGATACACGCGCGCAACGCGGCCCGAAAGGAAGCGCATCCAGACGTTCTCCGGAACGTCGGCTGCGTCTCCGCTGTAATAGACCATCTCCTCCGCGTCGCTCAGCGTCATGCCGAAGGCGTGAAGCGCCGCGGTATGCCGAACAGGGATAAACCGCACGCGAATAACGCCGTCGTCATATTCTTCTCCGCCAGAAAACGCATATCGCTCCCGCGGAATCCCGCATAGCGCCAGCATCCCGCAGACCGTTTCTTCCGGATGAACGACCGTGACGGGCATGCGACGGACATGGCGGCAATACGCCAGCAGCGTTCCCAGACCGCCCGCATGATCGGCGTGCAGATGCGTAAGCAACACCGTCAGCCGCTCCGCGCTTTCCAGCGCGCCGCTTTTGAGAAGCCTGCCCATTACCGTGCCGCCGCAGTCCAGCAGATACAGCGTCCCGTCCTTTTGAAAGCAGGCGCTGGTGTTGAAAAGATCGGGGCGAAACGCGCCGCCAACGCCCAGAAATACGGGATCTATCATCAGCCCGCCGCCTCCCTTCGCGCCGCGCCCATCCGCATCAGCTCCTCTCCCAGCCGGAACATGAACCGCAGCATGTCGCCGCAAAGCTCCGGCGGCAGGTTGTACGTGGCCTGCTTGACCTCAAGAGAAAAATTGTTGTCATAGCCGATTGCATGGATCGCTTCCAGGATGGGCGGCCAGTCCACCGTGCCGAAATACGGCAGCAAATGCTCGTCGCCCCGGGGCAGCCCGTGGTTATCATGGATGTGCATGGCTTTAAGGCGGCTCCCGATTTTTCGGATCGCCTGCGGCTGGTTCTGCCCGGCCACATACGCGTGTCCCGTATCCCAGCAAATCCCCACATGCGGGTCGCCGAGCGTATCCACCAGATCGATCAGCTCATCCGCCCGGCTGCAATAACGGGCGTGACGTCCGGAAGCGAACAGGTTTTCAAAGGCAATGCCGACGTTCAGCCGGGCGGCCATCTCCACAAAAGGCTTCCAGTAGGTCAGATTGAAGCGGCGCGCCTTGTCAAAATCGTATTCGGGATCAGCGTTAAAATCGCACGGATGCATAACGATCCAGCGAATGCCGAGCCGATGCGCCGCAAGGATGGAACGGCGGAAACGTTCCTCATACCACGCTCTGTCAATGCGCATATCGGTCGATTCGCGGGTGGTATAATGAAAGGAATGCCCCTGGTACAACGTAACGCCCAGCCGCGCCGCTTTGTCGCCGACTTCGCCAATCCAACGCTCCCAGCCGTCCTGCGCCAGCGGAAAGCCCTCGCGCGCCAGCGCGCTCAAATGCAGATCAAGGTGCTGAAAACCCGCTTCGCGGCAAAGCTCCATCTGCTTAAACACAACGCGTTCAGGCGGCGTCTGGTCGGTCCGGCTCAAAATGTTCGTTGTAGTTGAAAGACGCATAAGCCCTCCAGAGTATGATTCGATAACGATTCCGGCGTTTATTTCATCGCAGCCTTGGAAAAGCCTGACAGAATATAGCGCTGGAGGATCACGAACAGCAGAAGAATCGGCACGGCGGCGATGCACGAAGCCGCCATAATCTGGTTCATGTTCAACGCTTCCATGCTCAGGAAAGAGTTGCGGATATCGGCGATGCCCAGCGCGATGGTGCGCACCTTGTCGGTCGTCACGATCATCTTGGGCCAGAAGTAGGCGTTCCAGCCGTTGATGAAGGCCAGAATCGTCATGGTAATGATCGTCGGGCGGCACATGGGCGCCAGAACGTTGAAGATGGTGCGCAGTTTGCCCATGCCGTCCACCTGCGCGGCTTCCAGATAGCTGTTGTCCACGCTGAGAAAGCTCTGCCTGAGCAGGAAGATGGAGTACGCCGAAGCGGCTTCGGGCAGGATCAGCCCAATATAACTGTTAAGCATCCCGCGCTGGGAGATCATGACGTAGATGGGAATGAATGTCACCTGAATAGGGATCATCATCGCGCCGAGCACGAAAATAAACAGCGTATCCCTGCCTCCGAATTGGCCCTTGGAAAAGCCGTAGGCGGCTAAAATCGCCGTCAGCACCTGAATGCACAGGATGCCGCCCGTCACGATCAGGGTATTAAACACATACCGCAGCACCGGATAATGCGCCATGACCTCCCTGTAGGCGTTCAGGGTAAACGTCGTGGGAATAAACGTCGGCACGTTCAGCAGCACTTCCTCCGTGGTCTTAAAAGAAGTGACAATCATCCAGTACAGCGGAAACACCATCACGATCATGACCAAAGTCGCCAGCAGCGTCTGCAGCGCGGCGCGGATGCGCTTTCCCGTCCAGAATTTCTTTTTCATGTTGCGTTCGCACCTCCCTTTAAGCGTCATAGCTGACCTTGCTGTTCGACCATTTCATGGTGATGGCCGTAAAAACAAGGAGCAGAACGAAGAACACGCAGCCGACCGCGGCGGCGCGATCCAGCCGATGATCGATAAACGCGAGGTTATAAATCTGGTATACCAGCACCATCGTGGATTTATAAGGCCCGCCGAGGGTCAGAATATCCACCGCCTGGAAGACCTTCATGGACGACGTGACCGTGGTCACGACCAGGAACAGCGTCGTAGGCGCAAGCAGCGGAAGCTTAATATACGCGAACTGCTGGAAGCCGTTTGCGCCGTCGATGGACGCGGCTTCAAGGTACTGGCCGCTGATGCCCTTGATTGCGGACAGATAGATCAGCATGGCGTAACCCACCGTGCGCCAGCCGCTGAACAGAATCAGGGACGTCAGCGCCGTTTCCCTGCTGCCAAGCCAGTTGATTCCCGGCAGCCCCAGCAGAGAAAGAACATAGTTGAACACGCCGTACAGATCGTTATACAGCCACATAAATACGAGGGCCGTGGACGAAACGAGAATGTATTTGGGCATGACCAGCGCTACGCGCATCGCGCCGAACCAGCGCGTCATCCTGTCGAACAGCAGCGCCAGCAAGATGCCGCCCAGCAGCGTTACCATCACCTCGCCCAACGTATAGACGACCGTCACCCTGAGCGATGAAAGGAAGGCGTTGACCCCCCGGCCGGCGAACAGCCACTGGTAATTTTTGAACCATACATATTTGTACGTCGAGCGGGAAAGGTTCCAGTCCGTCAGACTGATGCGGAACAATTCGAGGATTGGATAATAAGTAAATAAGATGAACAGCAGCAGCGCCGGCGCGGTGCAGGCAAAGTCAAACAAACGGCTGCGACGGCGCAGATTCGTACTCTTTTGCAATGCAGTCATGACACACACTCTCTTTCAAAGGAGAAAATAACGGGGCAGGGCAACCGCCCTGCCCCTGATAAATATGGCCCGTAAAGCGCCTTACTGAGCGTCCTCGTACAAGCCGACGATTTCATCGGCCATCGCGTCCAGCTGGGTTTCGGCGTCCGCGCCTTCCAGGAAGATCAGCGCCAGGCCGTCCTCCATCACGTCGGTAATCGCGGCGGAGCAGGGCAGCTGTACTGCGCTGGTCATCTCCGTGATGTGATCATACAGATTGGCCATTTCGGGGTTTTCCGCCAGATACGCTTTGCCCGCATCGGCTTCCATGGCGTCGGCATAGTTGGCCAGGAAGCCGGTAAAGGAAGCCATTTCGCGATCCACGTCGCGGCTGGTCAGGTACGCCAGCAGCTGATAGGCGGCGTCCTTCCTGCTTTCATTTAGTTTGGCGGGGATGCACAGGGACATGCCGAACACCTCGGTGGTGTTCATAACGTCGCCGGCCGGCGGCATGGCGACGCCCAGTTCATAGCCCTTGGCCTTCATGTTGTCCAGATGGTTCTTATACTGAGAGGACGTATGGATGATGGCGAACGCGCCTTCATCCCAGAACGCAGAGCGCATATTGGACGAACCGTTGGAGCCGTAGCCCCACATCACAAGGCCCTCGTCGATCCACTTCTTCATCTGGGACACGACCTCCAGCGCCTTGTCGGAATTGATGGTGGTTTCGCCGTTTTCATTGACGGTTACAACGCCAAAGTTCCAGAACATCCAGGTGAAATAGTAGGAGTCCCATCCGGGAATCCACATCGCGTAGCGCTTAGTGGTGCCGTCTTCGTTTTTGACGGTCGCCTTATGCAGGAATTCATCCATTTCGTCCCATGTTTTGGGGAAAGAAACGCCTTCCTGCTGCGCCAGCGTTTTGTTATAGAACACGCTGATGCCGGTGATGGTCCATGTCAGGCCGTACTGGCTGCCCTCGTAGGCATACGCGTCGCGCATGTTCATGTTGGTCAGATCGGTACCGTACTTTTCGATGTACTTGTCCAAGTTTTCGACCACACCGTCGCGCGCCAGGTTCTTGATTTCCGACGTGTGCACAGGGAACACGCACGGCAGCTCGTCCCCGCCGGTAATGTTGGCCGCCAGCACTTTTTTAAGGATTTCAGCCACGCGCCCCTGATACTGCACGTCCACCTTATCGCCGCTGCTTTCTTCGTATGCCGTCACCAGCCTGCCGAGGTCTTCGCGGTACATTTCTTCCAGCGTATGCCAGAACAGAACGTCTTCGGCCAGCGCCGGGGCCGCCAGAGTCAGCGCCAGCGCCAGGCACAGAGCAAGGGACAGGAGTTTTTTCATGAGGGATGCCTCCTAAAATGAATATTTTTCAGGCCGCGTTCTTCGACCTAAAATTCCGTTTTTTTACAGCACCTCAACGCCGGCGCTTTCCAGCGCCTCACGCGTTTCAGCGTCCAGCCCGCTGTCCGACACCAGCTTGTCGATGCCGTCCGGACCGCAGATAGAGAAGGAGCATACGCGACCGACCTTCGTCGAATCCATCAGCACGACGACAAGCGACGCGCGGGAAACGGCCGTGCGCTCCATGTACCAGCGATCCGCCGAACGGCAGCTGAATCCGTTCTCTTTGCTGAAGCCGTTCACGCTGATAAACGCCACGTCGAAATACAGTTCCTTCAGGTCGCTCGCCAGCCGCGCGTCGCGAACGCTCATGCTGCTTTTGTTGACGCGCCCGCCCAGGACAAAAACGTCCGCCTGCGTCAGACGGCTCAGTTCCTGCACGCACGTCAGGCCGCCTGTAAACACTGTGCAGGGCACATCCTGAAACGCTTTGGCCAGCTCCGTCATCGTAGAGCCCGAGTCCATAAACACCGTCATGCCAGGCTGCACCAGCGCGCGCGCCTTGAGCGCGATCTCGCGCTTTAATTCCATGTTCTGACTCAGCCGCTGCGTCAGCGGCGCGTCCGCATTCAGAACCGTATCCAGCGAGCGCGCGCCGCCATGAATGCGTACCAGCTTGCCTTCCTCATCCAGGCTTTTCAGATCCTTGCGCAGCGTCATCTCTGAAATATTCGGAAACATCTGCATCAGCGCGGAAAACGTCATCGTGCCCCGCAGGTTTACCGCGTCCAGAATCTGCGAGCGCCGCTCGTTCAGCATAACATCTCTCCAAGCTTGAAATTATCGAATCGAAACTTTCATGTTTTATTCTAAAACACGTATGAGGATTTGTCAACACAAACTTCTTTTGTTTTGAACGATAAGTTGCGCGTTCACCGGAAAACAGAACTGGTCGTAAAAAAGAGCCAGAGCGGACGCGGTGTTGTTGACGCTGCCGCAACAACAAAAAAACCGCGGAAGTCCGCTATGGCTCAAAAAGGTACGGGCGTTTGGAAACGCACGCCGGAACACGTCAGCCGTTTAGCCGTTTATCTGATCGATCAGGGTCTGAAGCTGCTCATAGGTAACGCGCCCTCCGGCGAAGCTGACGACTCCGCGCAGGGGCAGGTTGTTCAGCATGGCCTGCACCATTTCGGCGGATATGGCGCTTCGAGCGCCCTCCGAACTGCCGGCCATGCTCTGCATCTGCTTCGTCATAGCGTCCAGAATCGGCCTGAGTACGGAAACGGCTTTGGGGTTCTTCATCAGGTCGCTGAATATGCTGTCCACGGTGAAGCGCGCCGGCAGCGCCGCAGTGCCTTCCACCGTAACCGCGCAGCGCAGGACAATATCCCGGCTGGAGACGCCGATTTCAATGTCGAACACGCCGCTTTCCACATACCAGTCGTGGATCTGCTCGTTCCAGTAGGCGAACGCACGCTTATCCAGCGTAAAAGCGACCGTCCGGGTCTCGCCGGGCGCGAGGAACACCTTTTCAAACCCCTTCATCTCCCGCACGGGACGGAACACGTTGCTTTCCCTGTCGCCGACGTACAGCTGAACCACTTCCTTGCCGGCGCGCGCGCCGGTATTGGTCACATCGACCGTAACGGTCAGCGTTTCCGTATCGCGAATCGTGTCGGCGTTCGCCCGCAGGTTGCTGTAAGCAAACGTGGTGTAGCTCAGGCCGTAACCGAAGGGAAACAGCACGTCCATTTTCTTTCTGTCATAGTACCGATACCCCACAAAAACGCCTTCATTATATACCGCCCGGTCGCCCTCGCCGCCGTAGGTCAGGTAAGAAGGGTTATCCTCCAGCTTATGGGGGAACGTTTCCGGCAGACGGCCGCAGGGGTTCACGCGGCCGAACAGCACGTCGCGGGTTGCGCCGCCTACGGCCTGCCCGCCGAGATACGCCTCCACAACCGCTTTCGCGCTGCCGATCCAGGGCATTTCCACAGGCGAGCCATTGTACAGCACAACGATCACGTTTGGATTTGCCCGCGCCACGCGGCGGATCAGCTCCACCTGGCAGCGCGGCATGCGCATGTGGGCGCGGTCGTACCCCTCGCTTTCAAAGCTGTCCGGCAGACCGGCGACGATCACGGCTTTATCGGCGCTCCGCGCCGCGTTTTCCGCCTGGGCGATGAGCGATTCGTCCGGTTCTTCGCTCTTCACATCGTAACCCTGCGCGTACGTGATCCCTTCGACGCCTTCCAGCGCGTCCATCAGGCTTTCTACCCGGAACGCGTTGATATGACTGCTGCCGCCGCCCTGATAGCGGGGCGTCCGGGCGAACTTGCCGATCACGGCGATATTCTCTCCCTCGTTCAGCGGCAGGATGTGGTCTGTGTTTTTCAAAAGCACCATGCACTCCGCCGCCAGCCCGCGGGCCAGTTCATGCTGGGCTTCCTTGTCCCATACGGTCTGCGGCCGGGCGTTATCCAGATAGCGCTGGTGAACGGTTATCAGCCGCTCCACGGCCAAATCCACGTCTTTTTCCTCCAGGCGGCCATCGCGCACCGCCTGCAGGACCCGGCGATCGTTTGCGCCGCCGCTTGCGGGCATTTCCAGATCCAGCCCCGCGTAAACGCCCTTTACCCGGTCGCTGACGGCGCCCCAATCGCTCATCACATAGCCGTCGAAACCCCACTCGTCTCGAAGCACTTCGGTCAGCAGCCAGCGGTTTTCAGAGGCGTATTCGCCGTTAACGCGATTGTAAGAACACATCACCGTCCAGGCCTTGCCCTCGCGCACGCACTTTTCAAAGGCGGGGAAATAAATCTCCCGCAGCGTACGCTCCTCCACAACGCTGTCGCTCGACATGCGGCGATTTTCCTGGCTGTTCGCGGCGAAGTGCTTTACGCTGACGCCCACGTTTCGGCTCTGCACGCCTTTGACCAGGCTGCAGGCCAGCTCGCCCGTCAGGTAGGGATCCTCGCTGAAGTATTCGAAATTACGGCCGCAAAGCGGCGAACGCTTGATGTTGATGGCCGGTCCCAGGTTGACGGCCACCTTCTCGTGCTGGCACGCGTCGCCCACGGCCTGACCGATCCGCCTCAGCGCGTCCCGGTCAAAGCTGGCGGCGGCGGCGCACGCCGGCGGCAGACAGACCGCTTTGATCGACTCGTTTATGCCCAGGTGGTCGGACTGGTCGTCCTGCTTGCGCAGGCCGTGCGGTCCGTCGCTGACCGTCACGCCGGAAACGCCCAGCCGGTCCACGGATTTTGTATGCCAGAAATCCAGGCCGGAGAGCAGAGAAACCTTTTCCTCCAGCGTCATTTGACCGACAATCGCTTTGATATCCATATTCTGCTCCTTTCACACGCAGCCCACGGTGCTCAAATCCCACGGCTCATGGATTTTCGGAACGTCGCTGATCAGCCGTTTGGTATACGCCGCCTGAGGGTTCAGGATCACATCATCCGCCCTGCCGCTCTCCACAAAGCGGCCGCGCTCCATGATGTATACGGCGTCCGAAATATAGTAGGCCAGTCCGATGTCATGGGTAATAAAGATGACCGTCATGCCGGTTTCGTCCCGCAGATGCAGGAGCATATCCAGAATGGTGGCGCGGGAACACGCGTCGATCATGGATGTGGGTTCGTCCGCCAGAAGAATCTTCGGCTTGAGCAGGAAGATGCGGGCGATCATCAGCCGTTGCATTTGGCCGCCGGACAATTCAAAAGGATACTTGTTCGTCAGCTCGGCGTACTTCAGGTTCACAAAGCTGCACGCTTCCGTCATCATTTCCACTTTTTTCTCTGCGGGCAACCGCCTGCCGCCGCGCATGTTGATGCAGTCCAGCAGCACGCTGTCGATCTTGTGGAACACGTTGAAGGATGAAAACGGATCCTGAAAAATGGCCTGAATATCCCGCCAGTATTTCTTTTTCCTGGCGTGCGTGGAAATATCTCTGGGCTTGCCCTGGAAGAAAATCTCGCCCTCCGTGGGGTTCATCAATCCCAGCAGCATCTTGGACAGCGTGGTTTTGCCACTGCCGCTTTCCCCTACGATGCTCACCAGTTCCCCCTCGTGGAACGCGAAATCCACATGATCCACGGCCGTATTGGCCCTGGCGCCGTAGCCGAACACTTTGGTAACGCCCGTGCCGCTCAGACACAGCGGGCGTTCCTGCAAATTGTCATTCTTCATGACCGTATACCTCCCTCAGATGGGCCGCGGAGTAAATGCAGCGGCAGGCCCGGTCGTCTTCAAAGCCGGTCATGGGAACCGCAACCGCCCTGCACTGCGGCGCCGCATAGCGGCAGCGCTCGGCAAAACGGCAGCCCTGAGGCGGTTTTTTCAGGTTCGGCGGCGTGCCGGGGATGGCCGTCAGCTTCGCCTCGCGCGTACCCTCCTCGGGCACGAGGATGGATTTCATCAGCCCGCGGGAATAGGGATGAATGGGGTCGAAGACCATCTGCCGGGCTGTGCCCTGCTCCACGATCTGACCGGCATACATGACCACGATGCGATCGGTCACGTTATAGAGAAGAGGCAGCTCGTGCGTGATAAAAATCATGGACTTGATATAGCCTTTTTCCATCATGTCCCGAAGCATCTTGATGACCTTCTTCTGGCTGGTTACGTCCAGCGCGGAGGACGGCTCGTCGGCAATGAGCACCTTGGGCTTCAAAATGGTGGATACGGCGATGACCACGCGCTGCTTCATGCCGCCGGATAATTCCACCGCGTGCCTGTCCAGCGCTTCCACAGGCAGCCCCAGCTCCGCGAAGCGGCTCCTGGACAGCTCCGCGATGTCCTTCTTATTCGCTTTTGGGTCGTGGGCGCGTATCACGTCCTCGATGAATTTGCTGATCTTGCGGGTAGGATTCAGGGCGTTCATGGCCGCCTGCGGAATGTAGGCGATCTCGGTGCCCAGAATATTCCTGCGCACCTCGTCCGGCTTCATCCCGGAAATACTCTTTCCATCGATTATAATCTCGCCGCTCATATAGTGCAGCGGCGCGAAATAATACCCCATCAGGCTCAGCGCCAGCGTGGATTTTCCGCAGCCGCTTTCGCCGGCAATCCCAAGGCTTTGGCCTTCCTCAATTTTGAGGGAGACATGATCCACGGCGTATACGTCTTCATGAAAGCGGGTCACGTATTTTGTCGTCAGATCCCTGACGTCCAGCATAATCTTTGCCATGCTCGTTTCCTCCTCAGTTTCTCAGGGTGGGGTTGAAAACCTGATCCAAACCCGTGTTCATCAGGTTCAGACTGAACGAGATGAGCGTAATGGTGAGGATGACGGGGAAATACGCCCACCAGGAACCGTTGGTATGAGCGGAATACAGCATGGCCCAGTTCATCATCAGGCCCAGCGTAGGCACTTCGGTGGTTCTCGGGCCCAGGCCCAGCAGGGAGAGCTGCGCCTCGCTGAGGATGCCGCTGGACACCTGCAGGATGAAAGCCATGACCACATAGCTGGCGATGTAGGGAAGGATGTCGGTCAGCACGATGCGCGGCAGGGTATGGCCGCTGAGCCGGGACAGATTCACATGATCCCGGTTGCGCAGGCTGATCACCTGTGAGCGCACGGAACGGGCCGTCCAGGGCCAGCTGGTCAGGCCGATGACGACGGCCACCACGGACGCGCCGCGGTTTTCCTGACCGATGGAATAGGAAATCAGGATCAGCAGCACAAAGCTGGGGATGACGGTGAAAATGTTGGTCAGGAACATGATCAGATCGTCGGCGACGCCGCCCAAATATCCCGCCAGAAGCCCCATTGTCAGGCCGATCAGCGTGGCGACAGTGCCCGCGAGCAGGCCGATCAGGATGGAGGTTCCGCAGGCGGATACCAGTTCCTTGAGCACGTCCCGGCCGAAGTTGTCGGTTCCCAGCGGCAGAACCTTGACGTTGGCCACGTCGCTGATGTTGACGTAGTCCGTCTTGGTGATGCGGCCCTTTTCCTCGGTTCCGCCGTCCGGCAGCATCTCGGTAATCATCAGCGTATCGGCGCTGGCGGCGCCCTGCAGCTTCTTGTTGACGCGCTTGCAGGCGTTGATATCGGCCTTGATCATCCCGGCGGGTCTGGCCTTTTCGTCGTAATTGGCGCGCCACAGCGCCAGAAGCGCCTCGGTATCGGCGACGTCCAGCCCTTCTACGTCAATCTCCATTTTGCTCAGCCAGTTCACCATCTTCACCCGGTCGTCCATGGCGAGCATCCTGGCGATGCGCTTATCGTCCGCGTCGGGCAGCTTGAACGTGCGGGTATCCGTGCCTACGGAATCGTACAGCGACACATATGTGCCCGGCTTTGCAAAGGTGCCCAGACCGATCATTTCCAGCGGGTTGCCCGGATTGATCAGCGGATAAAACAGCATGACGAGCAGAATGGCGACAAAAATCAAAAATCCCGCCATGAATTTAGGAGAGTGAAGAACCTGCTTCAAAATATTTTTCATGCTCCGTCCCCTCCTTAATCGAACTGCGCTGCCTTGACCCGGGGATCAATGAAGCCGTACACAAGATCCAGCAGGAACGTGGCCACCAGCACCATCACCGTAATGATCAGCGTTGTGGCGGAAATCAGGGGATAATCGGCCGCCGTAACGGCGGCGTACATGGTGCTGCCAAGACCCGGATAGGAGAAAATGATTTCGGCCACCAGCGCGCCGCCAACCATCGTGCCGATGGACAGCGCCAAGCCGGTCACCTGCGGCAGCATGGCGTTGCGGAACACATACCCCACGATCTTTCTATCCTTAATGCCCAGAAAGCGGGCGTATTTGACGTAATCAGCGTTCAGCTCGTAAATGGACATGGATCGCATGCCTACCGCCTGACCGCCGATCGCCACCAGCACGATGGACCAGAACGGAAGCTGATAGTGCGAAACGACGGATTTGATAAACTTCCAGCTGAAATTGGGAATCATGTCGAAGGCGTAGCCGCCCGATATAGGCGCGATTTTCCATTTTACACCGAAAAGAACGAGCAGAATGACCGCCATGCCGAAAGCGGGAATATTGCTCATAAAAAGCGAAACCGGCATGAGAACCTTGTCGAAGCCCTTTCGAACGTACGCGGCGAGCGCGCCCAAAATGTTGCCCAGCAGCCAGCCGACGATAATGGCGGGCAGCTGCAGCGCGATCGTCCAGCCGATGGCGGAGGAAATGATATTGCTCACCCCGCGCGGATACTGGCTGAAGGACGTGCCGAAATTGCCGCGGAACATATTCTTTACGAAAATGAGAAACTGCTGAAACATCGACTTGTTTGTACCGAATTCCTCCGCGTACCGCTCGTACATGCGCTGCACGGCGCTTGCGTCCGTCATGCCCTCGGCCATTTTTCCCACGATCGCTGCGACCGGATCGGCCGGCATCAGCCGCGGAAGGATAAAATTCAGCACGACGGCGACGATGAACGTAATAATGAACCAAAGCGCCTTCTTGCCGAAATATTTTCTATATCCCTTCATTCTTCCCCATCTCCTTTATGAAGGAAGCGGCCATGCTTCCACGGGGAAAAGCATGGCCGCCTCTGATTCATTCGCTTACGGATTGACAAGCTCCAGCTCGTACAGCGCGGCGATGCCGTAACCGTCGGTGCAGTCTGCCGGCGGGATGTTGCGGCCGTCTTCCGCGGACGGGTAATTCGTCCAGACGCTCTCGTTTACGGAGTAGAACACGGCGGGACGATACATCAGGGAGAAGGAAGGCACCTCGGTCAGGTAGATTTTCGTCAGTTCGGTGTAGAGGGACTTCAGCTCTTCCATATCCGTGGTCTGCGGGATCTTCACGATAAGATCGTTCGCTTCTTTGTTCAGATACTGGCCGAAGTTGCCGCTCCAGTTGTTTTCAATCCCCACATACTCCGAGCCCATGAGCTGGTTGACGCGCTGCCAGGGGTTGGACGGAGAAGCGGCGCCCGGGGACTGCATGAAAATGGCGTATTCGCTCTGATTGGGGTTGGTGTACACGGTCTGGTAGATGCTCCATTCCGGATAGAGCGTGGTGATGTCGACGCCGATCTTATCGCCGGCGGCGGCGACGATTTCCATCGAGGCCTGCCAGTCGGTCCAGCCGTTGGGGCAGCAGGCGTTCAGCGTGATCTTCTCGCCGTTCCACTCGCGCCAGCCGTCGCCGTCGGTATCGACGAGGCCCGCTTCGTCCAGCAGCTTCTTCGCACCTTCGATGTCGTTGCCGACCCACTGCAGATCCGCCACGGCCGCATGGTCGTACAGCGCCTGTTCGCCGTCGGTCGGGTTCATCAGGGAGCGCGGCACGACGGAGAAGGACGGACTCTGATACGTCATCGCGTTGGCGTTGATGGAATCGTAATCGACGGCGATGGCGATGGCCTTGCGCAGCGCGGCGTTTTCAGCCAGCACCGGGATGTTCATGTTATACCACGCGGTGGGCATGGTCAGGCACACGCCGTAAGGCGGCTCTTCATAATAGGTGGAAATCGGCAGGCCTTCGTCCTCCCACAGCTTCTGCACGTTGCCGATGAACAGCTGGCAGACGTCCACCTCGCCGTTTTTCAGCGCGTTTTCGCCCGCGGGGTTGTCGGCGTAGATGGCGTGGCCAATGTACTTGGGCACAGGCAGCCTGCCCCACATGGAGGCGTCCTGGCCCCAGTAGTTATCGTCGCGCACGAGAACAACCTTCTGATCGTCCGCGTACAGCTTCGTATACGGGCCGGACCATACGACGTCTTCGCCGGCGTCGTTGAGGATGGCGACCGCGTCGCCGTTGTTGCGCGCGACGACGGCGTCAATCCACGCCTTCTGCGCGATGGGCGCGCCGGTGAGGAAGTCCAGCACCCGCAGGGGGTTCACAGCCATGCCGTCTTCCCGCAGCGCGGCCTTGATGACGAGCGTCTTCTCGTCGACGGGCTCGATGGCGCTGATGTAGGCGCCGTAGTCGCTGCCGGTGGTGTTGCCGATCTGAACGCCGATTTCCAGCGTCGCCTTCACGTCTTCAGCGGTGAGGGGCGCGCCGTCGGACCATTTCGCGGCGTCCTTGATCTTCACGGTCAGCTCGGTCATCGTCTCGTTCCAGGCGTAGTCGCCGTCGGCAAGCAGCGGCCGGAGCGAACCGTCCATAAAATCGAACATGTACAGCGTCTCGAACATCAGCGTGCGATAGCCGCCGGCGTTGCCGGCGATCGCCATGGCGTTGTTCTGGTTGGTGCCGATAACGTTCCAGCTGATCACCGTGCCCCACTGCTGTCCGGCGAAGTACAGGGTTTCGTTGCGAGGCAGTTCCACTACGGTTTCCGCGCTTGCGCACAGACCCATGGTCATAATCATGACCAGCGTGAGGAGGAAAGAAGCGAGTTTCTTCATGAGCGATTACCTTCCCTTTCCATTTTTTATTTATTTTCTCGGCCCGCTTGTATCGAAGCCGGGAAAAATCCCGTTCCCTGACGGCTTTTTTCAGATCAAGGTCTGTCTGTGAATAAAACGGCGCTCGCGCCTTTTTTCCCTTTGCTCGCGGGCGTTATGACAACATGCTGCAAAACGCATATCGGCGGACGTTCGGACGGCGAACGAATCCTGAAACGGGGCGAATCGCGACGCGGGAATTCCGCGCCGGAACGCGTACGCGACAGAGCGCCGCGAAAGCCCTCTTTTTTTACAGCGCGCCCGGCAGGCGTTTTTTTCTGTTACCGTTATTCTATCACGACCGATTCCATTTGTCTACCCTATATACCAATTATTTCTTTTTATTATGACTTTTCAATACATCGTTTTCAGGTCGCGTTTCTCTTGCGCTTTCCAGGGCGATACCGCGTCGTTCGCGTCGGACGCGGATTTCGCAGGCGCGCTGGGCGCATGTGAAAAAAGCCGCGGAATCGCCGTAAACGCTGCCGCGCCGCAGGAAAGGCATTTTTCCGTTGACAATCCCGCTTCGTCGTGATAAGGTGGCGGGGACGTTCCTTTCTTTCGCATGACTAACTTTTTGGATGGTGACCGGTTATGGATCTTCTCTCGCTGCTTTTGCTGGCCGTCGGTCTTTCCATGGACGCTTTCGCCGTTTCCATCTGCAAGGGGCTTGCCGTAGGCAAGGTGAAGGCGAAGCATATGTGCGTCGTCGGCGCGTGGTTCGGCGGCTTTCAGGCGCTGATGCCAACCGTCGGCTACCTGCTCGGCACGCGGTTTGAAAAATCCATCACCGCCGTCGATCACTGGATCGCTTTTGTTCTGCTGCTGCTCATCGGCGCGAATATGATCCGCGAGGCGCTCTCCAAAGACGAGGAAGGCGAAGCCGACGCTTCTCTTTCCTTCAAAACAATGTTTCTCATGGCCGTCGCCACCAGCATCGACGCGCTGGCCGTAGGCATCACGTTCGCTTTTCTGCAGGTCAACATCGTACCCGCAGCGCTGACCATCGGCGCGACGACGTTTCTCATCAGCGCAATCGGCGTAAAGGTCGGCAGCGTATTCGGCCTGCGCTATAAAAAACGCGCCGAGATCGCCGGCGGCGTGATTCTCTGCCTGCTGGGCGTGAAGATTCTTCTGGAGCACCTGGGCGTGCTGTAAGCCGGATACAATTTCGCCGCGGAGCGGTTTTCCATTCGCTCCGCGGCGTTTTTTATTTTTTCTGTGCGCGCGCCCATTCGTAAATCGCCTGCGCCGCCGTATGGTTCATGCCGTCCACGGCAGCCAGCTCTTCAACGCTCGCCTTTTTCACCGCTTCGAGCGAACCGAAAGCCTTGAAAAGCGCCGTTCTGCGCTTCGGCCCGACGCCCGGGATTTCCTCCAGCTGCGAACGAATCGTCTGCTTGGAGCGCAGGTGCCGGTGGAACGTGATCGCAAAACGGTGCGCCTCGTCGCGCACGGACTGAATCAGATACAGCGCGGGCGAGTGACGGTCCAGCATAATCGGCGCGTCCGCGCCCGGAAGCCAAACCTCCTCCAGCTTTTTCGCCAGGCCGAACATCGGGATATTCGCTCCGGCTGCCAGCATCGCGCGCCGCGCGAAAAGGAGCTGCTCCGGGCCGCCGTCGATCAGGATCAGATCGGGCAGATCGCCGAAGCCGGAATCCGGGTTCTCTTCGTGCTCCGCCAGACCGCGGCGGAAACGCCGTCCGAGCACTTCCTCCATCGTCGCAAAGTCGTTCGCACCGACGACGGTCTTGATTTTGAAATGCCGGTATTCCTTGCGCGCGGGCTTGCCGTCGATGAAAACGACCATCGACGCAACCGGCTGCGCCCCCTGAATGTTGCTGTTGTCGTAGCCCTCAATTCTCCGCGGCACGGTCGTCATGCCAATCGCCTCGGCCAGCGCTTTCGCCGCGCCAATGGTGCGCTCGTAGCTCGCCTTCGCGCGGGCGTTACGCTTCTCCAGCGCGTCGCGCGCGTTCTTTTCGGCCATCAGCACCAGCGCGCGCTTTTCGCCGCGCTGCGGCACGAGCAGCCGCACCGGTCCGCCGCGCCGCTCGGCCAGCGCGCCGGCCAGCTCCTCCGTCTCATCCGCCGGCAGCGCCTGACAGAGCACCTCGCGCGGAAGCATGCGGCCGTCCTCATAGTATTGCAGCAGAAAATCGCCGATCACCGTCGCCGCTTCTTCATCGCCCGCGCGCTCAAGGGCGAAGTTGTCCCCGCCGATCATCTTGCCGCCGCGGATATGCAGCACTTCGCACATCGCGTCCAGCCCGTCCGACCAGACGGCGATCACATCGCGCTCTCCCCCGGCGGTCGATTGCGCCAGCTGCCGCTCGAGCAGCCCTTCCACATCGCGGATGCGATCGCGCAGAAGCGCCGCCTTTTCAAACTGCAGCTGCCGCGAGGCTTCCGCCATCTGCCGCTTCAAATCTTTGAGCACTTCGTCGGATTTACCGTTGAGGAACCCGATCACCTGCCGGACAATTTCCGCATACGCCTCGGGCGTAATCTTTCCCGCGCAGGGCGCGCAGCACTGGCCGATCTCGTAATGCACGCACGGGCGGCGCGGCTTATCCGGATCAGGCGCCTGACTGCACGTCCGCAGCGGAAACGTTTGCCGCAGCACTTCCATCACCTCGCGCACAGCTCCCCCGCCAATATACGGCCCGAAATATTTCGCGCCGTCCCTGACCATGTGGTGCACCATCTGCGCGCGCGGATACGGCTCCCGCTCGTCGATGCGGATATAGGGATAATGCTTATCATCCTTGAGGAGAATGTTGTAATACGGCTTGTGGAGCTTGATAAGATTGCATTCGAGCATCAGCGCTTCGAGGTTCGTCTCGCACAGAATAATATCGAAATCCTCGATTTTCGCGATCATCGCCTCAACCTTGGGCGTATGCTCCTTCTGCATGAAATAGCTGCGCACGCGGTTTTTAAGATTTTTCGCTTTGCCGACATAAATAATCTCGCCCCCGTGCTTCATCAGATAGCAGCCGGGGCTGTCAGGCAGCATGGCAATTTTCAGGCGCAGCGTGTCGTTCATGCGGTTTCTCCTTTATTTATGGCGGCTCCGCCGCGCTTTTTTTGCGCCGCGCTTGAAGAAAGCCGCTTTTTCGCTTAAAATGATTATAACACAATTTGACGCGATATCCACTTTCCCGCACAGATATTTTTCACGGAGGGTTTCCCATGGCTCATTTACTCGGAATCGATCTGGGCACGAGCGCGGTAAAAGTCGTTCTCTACAACGATCAGCTGCGTCCGATCTGCAGCGCCGGCCGTTCCTATCCGCTTTTCTCGCCGCAGAACGGCTGGGCGGAACAGAACCCGGACGACTGGTCGCAGGCGGCCTTCGCCTGCATCCGCGAAACAATCGCCCAAAGCGGCGTACAGCCGGAATCCATCGCCGCCGTCGGCCTGAGCGGCCAGATGAACGGCGTCGCGCTGCTGGACAAAGACGGCCGGCCGCTTCGCCCCGCCATTCTCTGGTGCGATCAGCGCGGCGCGGCGGAATGCGGGGAGATCAACGCGCGCCTGGGCGCGGAAAGGCTTTTCGCCATCACCTGCAACCCGGCGCTGACCGGCTTCAGCCTGGCCAAGCTGCTCTGGGTCAAAAACAACCAGCCCGAGGTTTTCGCCGCCTGCCGCCACATCCTGCCGCCAAAGGATTATATCCGGCTCCGTCTCACCGGCGAATACGCCACAGATATGAGCGACGCATCCGGCATGCAGCTGCTGGATACGCCGCATCGCCGCTGGTCGCGTGAGATCACCGCGGCGCTCGGGCTGGACGACGCGATTCTGCCCGCGGTTTACGAATCGCCCGAAATCACCGGGCGCGTCACGCGCCGCGCGGCAGAGCAAACCGGTCTGCGCGCGGGCACGCCCGTCGTCGCGGGCGCGGGCGATAACGCGGCGGCCGCCGTCGGCTCCGGCGTGGTGGACGACTGCCACGCCTTCCTCTCGCTGGGCACAAGCGGAGTCATCAGCGCGCACGCCGCAAAGCTGCGCGTGGACGGCGCGGGCCGCGTGCATACGTTCTGCGGCGCGGTGCCGGGCGAATGGCTCGTCGTCGCCTCCGAACAGAGCGCAGGGCTTTCCATGCAATGGATGCGCGACACGCTCTATCCCGATGACCGGGAATACGAGCAGATCAACCGCGACATCGCGTCTCTCCCGGTGGGCGCGCGTCGGCTGATCTATCTCCCCTATCTCATGGGCGACCGTTCGCCGCATATGAACCCGGACGCGCGCGGCGTGTTCTTCGGCCTTTCGAGCATCCACACGCGCGGCGATATGGCGCGCGCCGTCATGGAAGGCGTAAGCTACGGCATCCGCGACTGTCTCGGCGTGCTCAACGAAATGGGGATTGCGCCGGAGGAGATGCTGCTTTGCGGCGGCGGCGCCAAAAGCGCCGTCTGGCGGCAGATGCTCGCCGATGTGCTCGGCCTTCCCATGCGCCGCCTTGAAAACGCGGACAGCGGCGCGCTGGGCGCGTGCGTGCTGGCGGGCGTCGGCGCAGGCGTTTTCGGTTCGGTACGCGATGTGCGCGCGCTCGTATGCCGTCCGGGCAGCGCGGACGTTCCCAATACCGCGCGCAGCGCGGAATATGACAGATACTACGCGCTTTTCCGCGCGCTCTACCCGCACCTGCAGGGCGATTTCAAAACCCTTTCCGGGTTATAACGGAGGAAAACAGAATGAAGAAAATTTGCGTCGTCGGCAGTCTCAATATCGATCTGACGGTTTGCGTTCCGCGTTTCCACGCCCCGGGCGAAACGATCGAAGGCACCAGCTTCGCCACCTTTACCGGCGGCAAGGGCGGCAATCAGGCCATCGCCGCGGCGCGCCTGGGCGCGGACGTAACGATGATCGGCGCGCTGGGCGACGACGATTACGGCCGCCGCTATCTTTCCGTGCTGGAAAAAGAGGGCGTGCGCTCAGCCGTTTCTCTTCTGCCCGGCGCGACGACCGGCGTGGCGCTGATCGAAGTCGCCGCAGACGGAGACAACCGCATCGCCTGCGTCCCCGGCGCAAACCGGCTGCTGGATACCGCGCTCATTGACGCGCATCGCGCCGCCATTGAAAGCGCCGGTCTCCTCATGCTGCAGATGGAAACGGATCTTGCGGGCGCGTTCCACGCGGCGGAAATCGCGCGCAGCGCGGGCGCGACGGTGCTGCTCGATCCCGCTCCGGCGCAGCCGATCCGCCCGGAATGGCTCGCACTTTGCGATTACGTAACCCCGAACGAAACGGAGCTTTCCCTGCTGACCGGCATGCCCGTGCGCGGCGTCGACGAAGCGGCCGCCGCAGCGCGCAAGCTGCTGGATCTCGGCGCAAAGGCCGTGCTCAACAAGCGCGGCGCGCAGGGCGTGCTGCTTGTCACGCGCGAGGGCGCCCAACTCTACGCCGGCTTCAAGGTCAACGCTGTGGATACCACGGCGGCAGGCGATTCCTTCAACGGCGGTTTCGCCGTTGGGCTGGCGCGCGGAGAATCGCTCGAAAACGCCATCCGCCT
This sequence comes from uncultured Clostridia bacterium, assembly GCA_934615235.1. GTDB lineage: Bacteria > Bacillota > Clostridia > Christensenellales > Aristaeellaceae > Aphodomonas. The sequence continues at coordinate 213 of CAKTTL010000047.1, read as the reverse complement.
GGCCAACGCCGTCGGCGCGCTCTCCACAACCGCCGCCGGCGCACAGGCCGCCATGCCCACCATGGCCGCCGCAGAAAAGCTGATGCAGGGAAAATAACAGAAAACACCGCATTCCCCAGAAGAAAGACCGGCATCGCCTGATTCGCCGCACCGCCGCAAAGCCCCTCCGTCCCGGCGCGCTCTCCGCGCGCCGGGACAGGAAAACCATGCGGC
>CAKTTL010000046.1 GCA_934615235.1 uncultured Clostridia bacterium | reverse complement strand
TTTATTTGGTGGGGAGCGCGTGGGGCCCCTTTCTTTCTCACGAAAGAAAGGGGCCCCTCGCAAAACCTCAACCTGAAATCTTTATTTGATAACCTTGACTTCCACATCGAACGTCAGGTACTCGCCGTCCGGGATGTCTTCGTTGACCTTGATCTGGGTGAGGTTCGGGATACGATAGACGGTAATCTCGACGGTCTCGCCGATCTCATGGCCGCGGATTATGGACTGGAGTTCGCTGACGGTGGAGATGCGCTTGCCGTCCGCCTTGACGATCAGGTCGTTGGCCTGGATGCCGGCTTCGGCGGCAGGGCTGTTCTTTTCAACGCTGCGGACCCAGATGCTCTTGGGCAGAGAATCCTTGGTGGGTTCTTCGGTGTTGGAGTCGATCGGGGCGACGGTCACGCCGATCGCCGGGTACTGGCGCTCGCCGTATTCGATCAGGTCGTCCGCGACGTCCTTCACGGTGTTGATCGGGATAGCAAAGCCGATGCCCTCAATGGCGGCGGAGCCGTAATAGCCGTTATTGGAAAGCTTCATCGAAGTGATACCGACCAGCTCGCCGGCGATGTTGAACAGGCCGCCGCCGCTGTTGCCGGAGTTGATCTGCGCGTTGGTCTGGATGAAGTTGTTAACGGAAGTGTTCGCGCCCGCGGTGCTCACGTCGCGGCCCAGGCCGCTGATGACGCCGGTGGTCAGCGTGTTGGCGAAGGTTTCGCCCAGCGGGTTGCCGATAACGAGCGCCCAGTCGCCGACGGAAAGCTCATCGGAGTTGCCGAGGGTGGCGGGGGTAACGTTCAGATCCTTGCACAGGAGGACGGCCACGTCGCTGTCTGCATCGGTTGCGACCAGCTCAGCCGGATACTCCTCTTCACCGACGACAACGTAAATGCTGTCGGCGCTTTCGATGACGTGGTTGTTGGTGACGACGTAGGAATCATCGCTGACGACGACGCCGGAACCGACGAACGCGGTCTGCGAGGAGATACGGCCGTTGGCGATCGAAGTGCCGGTCGAAATCTTAATGCCGACGACCGACTGGCTCGCCTTTTCGTAAGCGGCCTTGAACGGGCTTTCAAGCTGATCGGAAGTCAGCGCGGTATCCTGAGCGAGAACGCTCTCGGCCGCGGCCGCTTTCTGAAGATTCAGATGTCCGGTGAACGCGATGCCGCCGAAGAAGCCGCACATCACAATGGCTACAAACAGCGCTGCGCGCTTGATCCATTTCGTATTTTTCATATCTGTCAACCTCCTTTTCGGTTACGAGAGGAATGATAACACCGATTTTTTTCCAAGGTGTGTCCGGTTTGTGAACGATTCGTATTTGATTTGCAAACAAAAGCGAAGTTTGCGCATTGACACCGGCGCTTTAGCGCCATAAAATGAAGAAAACGATACTCGGGAGGAATGAAACATGGAACGATACGCATGGCGCGCGCGGGTCAGGCCCGGGATGCTGGACGAATATATCCGCCGCCACAACGCAATCTGGCCGGAGATGACCGAGATGCTCAACGAGGCCGGGGTACACAACTACACGATCTGGAACGTCGGGGACGAGCTTTTCGGCTATTATGAATGCGAAGACCTGGAGCGGGCGTGCCGCGTGCAGGCCGAGAGCGAGGTTAACGCTCGCTGGGACGCGTATATGAAGGACGTCATGGTCATGGAGCGCGATCCGGAAACCGGCGCGCAGCCGCAGCTGAAACAGGTGTTTCTGCATCAATAAACTGCGGATCCTGCACGATTTCCTATTGACATGATGGACAAAAGGGCGTATGATAATCGCGCAGACTCAAACGGGGAGATTGAAAGCATGTACGCGAAAACGGGCAAATGGAGCTCTTGTTGCTCTCAGGAGATGAAATTCCGTCATCTGCCTGTGCTTTTTTGCGTATGCTGATATTCCCATAAAAAGGAAAGACGCGGCGGGCTGAATGACGGCCCGCCGCTTTTTTGTTGCAGGGAGGGAGAAAATGGACTGGTCGTTTATCGGGAAATACGCGCCGATGTACGTGGAAGCCGCCGGGCTGACGCTGCGCATCGGCTGCGCGGGGATTTTGCTTTCTATCGCGCTGGGCGCGCTCTGCTGCCTGGCGAGGTATTTCCGTGTACCGGCGCTGCGGCAGATTGCGGGCGCGTATATTCAGCTGGCGCGCAATACGCCGCTGCTGGTGCAGCTTTTCTTCCTTTATTTCGGCCTGCCGAAAATCGGCGTAAAGCTGAGCGCGGAAACGTGCGCGACGGTCGGGCTGACGTTTCTGGGCGGGGCGTATATGGCTGAGGCGCTGCGCAGCGGGCTGGAGAGCGTCGACCGGGTGCAGGAGGAATCGGGGCTTTGCCTGGGGCTGACGCACTGGCAGAATATCCGCTACGTTATCCTCCCGCAGGCGCTGGCGACGGCCGTGCCGGCGATCGGGGCGAACGTGATCTTTCTTTTGAAGGAGACGAGCGTTTTCAGCGCCGTGGCGCTGGCCGATCTGATGTACGTGGCGAAGGACCTGATCGGCATGTATTACAAGACGGACGAGGCGCTTTTCATGCTCGTAATCGCTTATCTGGTGATTCTGCTGCCGCTCTCGCTCGTGTTCACCGCGATTGAAAGGAGGATGCGCTATGCCGGATTTGGCGATCAGCGTGCTGTTTAAGGGGCGCAATTTTGCGCGGCTGATGGGCGGTTTGTGGGTGACGCTGGAGCTGTCGCTCGCGTCGATTGCGCTGTCCGTCGCGCTGGGGCTTTTGCTGGGCGTGGTGATGACGCTGAAAAACCCGGTCACGCGCGCGCTGTGCCGCCTGTGGCTGGAAACGATTCGCATCGTGCCGCAGCTGGTGCTGCTGTTTCTGGTGTATTTTGGGCTGGCGAAGGCGTTCGATATCCAGCTTTCCGGCGAGGCGGCGGCGGTAATCGTCTTCACGTTCTGGGGCGTGGGGGAGATGGGCGATCTGGTGCGCGGCGCGCTGACGTCCGTGCCGCGGCATCAGATTGAAAGCGCGGCCGCGCTGGGGCTGACAAAAGCGCAGATCTACCGCTATGTGCTCATCCCGCAGACGATGCGCCGGCTCATCCCGCAATCGATCAACCTTGCCACGCGCATGATCAAGACGACTTCGCTTGTCATGCTCATCGGCGTGGTCGAGGTGCTGAAGGTGGCGCAGCAGATTATCGACGCGGCGCGCTATGATTCGCCGCAGGCGGCGGTCTGGATTTACGGCGTGGTGTTCTTCCTGTATTTTTTCGTCTGCTGGCCGATTTCGCTGCTGGCGGGCAGGCTGGAAAAGCGCTGGGCATAAAGGAGGAAGAAGAAAATGGCGAATTATGTTCTGCAGGCGCGCCATCTGCGCAAGCAGTTTGACGGGCAGCCCGTTTTGAAGGATGTTTCTCTGGAGGTCGGCAGGGGCGAGGTGGTCGTGATCGTCGGGCCGTCGGGGTGCGGCAAGTCGACGCTGCTGCGCTGCCTGAACGGTCTGGAGACGATTGACGGCGGCGAGGTGCTGCTCAATGGCGAAGCCATCCATGAAAAGAAAAAGGACCTGCATCTCGTCCGGCAGAAGATCGGCATGGTTTTTCAGAGCTACGACCTTTTCCCGCATATGGACGTGCTGGACAACCTGCTTCTGGGCCCGACGAAGGTGCTGCGCCGGAAGAAGGCCGAGGTGATCCCCGAGGCGGAGGCGCTGCTTGCGCGCGTGGGGCTGCAGGATAAAATCCATGCGCTGCCGCGCCAGCTTTCGGGCGGACAGAAGCAGCGCGTCGCGCTGGTGCGCGCGATGCTGATGCACCCGGAAATTCTGCTGCTGGACGAAATCACCGCCGCGCTCGACCCGGAAATGGTGCACGAGGTGTTGGGCGTGGTGATCGACCTGGCGCGCTCCGGGATGACGATGGCGATCGTCACGCACGAGATGCGCTTCGCCGAGGCCGTGGCCGATCGGGTCGTGTTCCTCGAGGGCGGCCTTGTCGTGGAAGAGAGCGCGCCGGAAGAATTTTTCCATCATCCGAAGACGGAGCGCGCAAGGCAGTTCCTGCAGAGCTTTTCCTATGAAGCAAAAAATTTGCAGGAAAACGCTTGACAAAATTCGGAACCGGGTTTATAATACAGACAATTCCGATAGGGATTGTAGATTAACTGGGAGGTGGACGGACATGGCGAACACGATGCAGCGTTCTATGATGATGTGTTGTTGTTCCCGTTCCCGCTGTCCATCGTCAGCCGGGCTTTTTGGCGTAGCGGCGTAAGGCCGTGAAAACAAAGGCGCAGACGGGATGGACGGCAACGTTCATCCCGTTTTTTGATTGTTTGCGAAAGGGGAAGAGAAAAGATGAAACGCAGGCGGATCCCCAGCCGGGCGAGAGACGAGTGTCGACGCCCGAGAGAAGAAAGCGCCATAAAAACTTCGAAAAAACAGAAAGAAGGATTTTGAATATGAAAAAGCTCGTGAAGGTTTTTGCACTCGTTCTTGCATTTGCGCTTCTGACCGTCTCCTCGGCCTTCGCCGCTTCCACCGCCCGTACGCTGGATGAAATCAAAGAAAGCGGCGAGCTGGTCGTCGGCGTGTTCTCCGACAAGAAGCCCTTCGGCTATGTCGATGAAAACGGCGATTATCAGGGCTACGACGTATATTTCGCCCGCCGGCTGGCGGAAGATCTGGGCACGGAGCTCAAGCTCGTTTCCGTGGACGCGCCGAACCGCGTCGAATATCTGACCTCCGCGAAGGTGGATATTATCCTTGCGAACTTTACCGTCACGCCTGAGCGCGCCGAAGTGGTTGATTTCGCGCTGCCTTATATGAAAGTTGCGCTGGGCGTGGTTTCGCCCGACGGCGCGCTGATCACCGACGTTGCGCAGCTGGACGGCAAGACGCTGATCGTCAGCAAGGGCACGACGGCTGAAACGTACTTCACCGAGAACCATCCGGAAGTGAAGCTGCTCAAGTTCGACACCTATACCGAAGCGTTCAACGCCCTGCTCGACGGCCGCGGAGACGCGCTTTCCACCGACAACACCGAAGTGCTTGCCTGGGCGCTCGACAACCCCGGCTTCACCGTGGGCATTGAATCCCTCGGCAGCCTCGACACGATTGCGCCCGCCGTGCAGAAGGGCAACGAAACCGTGCTCGCCTTCATCAACGACGAAATCGTCAAACTGGCCGAAGAAAACTTCTTCCACGCCGATTTCGACGCGACGCTCAAGGACGTTTACGGCGAAGCTGTGAACCCGGACAACCTTGTGGTTGAAGGCGGCGTTGTGGAGTGACGGCCAAGGGGGAAACCTTCTTTCAGGAGAAAGAAGGTTTCCCCCTTGGATCCCCCTTCGAAGAAAGCCGATTTGCGCCGTCCGCCCCTCGGAGAGAGGGGCGGGCGGCGCTGCCGCTTTTTGGGGGAATTGCATGGTTTTGGCGGGGTGGGGCGTTATATGAGGGGACGGATAAAAGGACGGGAGGGGTATACGGATGAAACGGGCGATTGCGATTGCGGTGCTGCTGGCGGCGCTTTGTGCGGGCGTTCTGGCGCGGGCGGAAACGGTCGGGTTCGGCTCGATCAACGCGGACGCGGTGAACATTCGAAAGAGTGCGGGCGGGGATTTGATTTTCCGCGCGGAGCAGGGGCAGAACGTCTTCATTTCCGGCAGTGAAACGGATGCGAAGGGGCAGGAGTGGTATCGCGTTGTAATTTACAGGCGGCCGGTACAGAACGGTTCCCGCCGCGAAGGCTGGGTGATGGCGAAGTTTGTGGACGTGACGGACGCGGACAGCCGCGACATTACGAAGGCTGCGCTGAACAACAATGGATATATGGCGCTGCATGCGGACGGCACGGTTTCCGGCGCGGAGGTCGGGTTCTACGATTCCGAGGAGATGACGGAGCGATTTGCCGGGCTGAGCGGGGTACGCGATATCGGTGCGGGGCTGCGGACGTATGTTGCGGCCAAAGAAGACGGTGCGCTCTGGCAGTGGGGCATTCGGAAGCTGCTGGACGGGGACAAGCCGTACACGGAGCTTCCCGTGCGGCTGATTGCGTCCGATACGGCGGACGGCTGCGTTTTCGTAACGGATACGAAGGTGCTGTTCGGCGGCGGGCGCCCGGCTGAGAGCGGGTATTTATTCGAGCCGGCCGGCATACCGCATGTGAGCGAGGTGGCGCAGGCGGCGTGCTTCGGGCCGTTTATTCTGCTGCTGAACACGCAGGGCGAGCTGAGCGCTGGCCCGGGCGGCGTGATGGGCGAGATTCCGCTCGATCTGGGGAAGCGGACGGAGCTTTTGCGCACCGAAGGCGACTGGACGGGGCTTTCGCGCGTCGATATCTGCAAAAGCGCGGCCGGCAGCCGGCTCGCGTGGGACAATATGCGTCTGATCGGCGCGCGCATTGACGGAACGGCGATTGCCTGGCCCGAGACGCTGCAGGCGCAGGTCGCGGACTGGACGGGGCTTACGGACGTAAAGCTGGGCGAAGCTTTCGCGCTCGGCCTGCGGGAAGACGGGACGGTGCTTTGCGCGGGCGATGAGAAAATTGCCGCGCAGGTGCGCGGCTGGGAAAACGTCGCGTCGATTGAGGCGGCGGAGACCTATTGCGCCGCCGTGACGGAGGACGGACGAATTTTATTTGCTGGGCAGATAAAGGAGTAAACGGATGGAGCAGATCTGGAAGGATTTATACGCCGCGGCGAGGGCGGTTCTGAACCCGAGAAGGGTTTCGAAGATGATGGAGGCGGGCGGCGTTGCCGCGGCGATCGAGGCGGGGTCCGGCAAAATTTATGTCGGCGTATGCGTGGATACGGCGTGCACGCTGGGCGTTTGTGCGGAGCGCAACGCGATTTTTAATATGATTACAAACGGCGAAAGCGGGCTGCGCCGCGTTCTTGCAATCAACAGCAAAGGAAAGGCACTGCCGCCCTGCGGCGCATGCCGCGAGCTGATGACGCAGCTGATGCCGCAGGATTACCGCGGCGTCGAGGTGATGCTGGACTATGAAAAGGAGAGAATCGTCACGCTTGGCGAACTGACGCCGGAATGGTGGCTGTAGAAAGAAGCGTGAACCGGGAATACCGGATTGCGCTCTGCAGCGGGCGGAGCATCGATATCGCAGCCGGGCAAGAGGTTACGGTAATCGATGTGGAAGGCGGGCAGGCGGCGGATTTTTTTGCCGGGCGCGCAGGCGCGCCGGAAGAATTTCTCTCTCCGGCCGTGACGCTGGACTGCAGCGAATCCCTGTACCTGCAGGCGGGGATACGCTGTATTCCAACCTCTATCGGCCGATGTTTACGCTTGTCCGGGACGGCATGACCTGCTTTTACGGCAACGGGACGGGGCATCCGAACGGCCGTGACAACATCAATCGAGGTCTGGGCAAGCGGCGTGCAGCGTTTCGGAAGGGGAATGCAGCGCGCCGGTGCACGGCGATTCGGGCGATTATCGAGGAATCGGGAGAATAAAAAAAACGCCGCGTAAGCGGCCGTAAAACAAAAACGAGCATCCGTTCGGAAAACCGGACGGATGCTCTTTATGCGTTGCGTTAGATTTCCTTGCCGCATTTCGCGTCGGGCGCGTAGGCGGCTTCCATCAACCGGGTCAGCCGCACCGCGTCGTCGATGCCGATTTCGGGACGGATTTCCGCGGCGCTGTGCGCCAGCGCCCATTCGGCAAGCGGAGAGGGGAGCGCTTCGGGCAGCGCGGGCGTGACCCACTTGCCCTCGGTTTCCTCGCAGCGATAGGCGACCTCGCGTTCGCGCACGAGCAGCGTGCCTTTTTCGCCGCCGACTTCGATGATGAACGGATAGCCGCTGGAGACGAACCCGGTCTCGGAAACGCCGATCGCGCCGCCGTCGAAGCGGACGGTGCATACCGCGTTATCCTCGACGGCCCTGCCGGTGACGAATGTGAAAGCGGACTGCACAAAGCGCGGCTCGCCCAGGAAATCGCACAGCAGGTACATCGGGTGCGCGCCCAGATCGACCATCGCGCCGCCGCCGCAGGCGATAGGATCGTAGAAATGCGGAGGCAGCCAGTTGCCCGTCGCGCCGTTATGCGCCTTGCGCACGCGGACGTAATTGAGCTTGCCCAGCTTGCCGCTGCGCGCCGTATCCAGCGCAAAGCAGGTCCACGGTTCGCTCAGATGCGGGAAGGAGATGGCGAAGCGCGTGCCGTTCGCCTGAACGGCCTCGCGGATTGCTTCCGCTTCCTTCAGCGTGAGCGCGAGCACTTTTTCGGTGAAGACGGCCTTGCCCGCGCGGCAGGCGCGGAGAATCAGGTCCGTATGCTCGTTTGTCGCGTTGCAGACGAGCACGCCTTCAATGGACGCGTCGGAGAGGATTTCCTCAACCGTCGCGCTCTGGCAGCCGAGCGATTCGGCCCAGGCCTTCGCGGCGGTTTCGTCCGCGTCCCAGACTTTGGTAATGCGGCAGTCCGGCAGGGCGTTCAGCTCGCGGGCATAGCCCTCGGCGTGAACGTGCCATTTGCCCAGCATTGCAAAATTTCTCATTTACGCACCTCGTCAGTGGTCGAAATAAACGGGCTTGCCCGTCTTGGCGGAGGTGTAGATGGCTTCGAGGATTTCGCTGACCACGCAGGCCTGTTCCGGCAGGACGACGGGATCGGTGTCGTTTTCGATCGCGTCGAGCCAGCGGCGCTGCTCGGTGATGGGCGGGGTTTCCTTCACGCCGTCGTAGAACGCGACGCCGCCCGCGCCCAGATCGGGCTTGGTTTCAACCAGGCGGCCGAATTCGCCCTTGTTGATCGTTACTTTGTCGAAAAGGATGGAAGCGCCGGCCTTGCTGCCGCACAGACGGCAGCTGCCCTCCGGGATGGGCTCCTCGGTGTTGAGCGCCCAGGTCGCGTCCAGCGTGATGGTCGCGCCGTTTTCCATGACGATGAAGCCGAACGCCGCGTCTTCCAGCGTCTTGTTTTCGTCTTCGCCCCAGCCGCCCCAGGGGTTGCCGCACTCGGGGTTTTCGACCTTCTTATACGTCGTGCCGACGACCATGCGCGGCTTGTAGTTGTTCATCAGGTAAAGGGTCAGGTCGAGGCTGTGGGTGCCGATGTCGATCAGCGGACCGCCGCCCTGCTCGTATTCGTTGAGGAACACGCCCCAGTTCGGCGTGCCGCGGCGGCGGATGGCGAAGGCCTTGGCGTAATAGATATCGCCCAGATCGCCGCGCTCGACGACGCTCTTGACGTACTGGCTGGCGGCCTTCTGACGGTGCTGGTAGCCGATGGTCAGCTTCTTGCCGGTTTCCTTCGCGGCTTCGACCATGCGGCGCGCGTCGGCGGCGCACTTAGCCATGGGCTTTTCGCACATGACATGCTTGCCGGCATGCAGAGCGTCGATGGTGATGTCGGCGTGGCTGCGGTTCGGGGTGAGGACGTAGCAGACGTCGATGGATTCGTCCTTGAGCAGCTCGTGGTAATCGGTGTAGACCTTCGCGTCGGGGGTGCCGTATTCCCTGGCGGCCTTTTCGGCGCGCTCGGGAATCAGATCGCAGAAAGCGACGATGTCCGCGCGGTTGATGGCCTTCAGGGAAGGCAGGTGCTTGCCGTTGGCGATGCCGCCGCAGCCGATGATGCCAATTCTCAATCTGGACATGGGTGAACTCCTTTTCTGCCCGCGCAGGGCGCGGACATGATCAATTTGATGAAAACAGTATAGCATACGGCCGCCGGGAATGATATAATGAACCGGCGAGAAATATCAATTTTGTGCCGAGGCGCGTATGGAGTATTATCTGGAGAAAATCAGCCCGGAGGTGGATCTGGGCGGGGTGTGCGAGTGCTTTATGCAGACGGTGCGCGGGCTGCGCATGGCCGCGAAGCCGCACGTGCATCAGCATTTTGAACTGCTTTACTGCGAAAAAGGCGGCTTCGACCTGCGCGTGGGGGAGCGCGAATACTGCCTCGCGCCGGGCGACGCGGCGCTGATTCACCCGATGGAACCACATCAGACGACCACGCGTTTCGACGGCGAAAACAGCTATCTCGTGCTTAAATTCGTGCCCGAGGCGCTCTATTCCGCGCGCGAGCCGCTGCACGAGATCAAGTGCATCCTTCCTTACCTGCATTTCAGCGACAGGCGCGTATACGTATATACAAAAAAAGCGCTGGAGGGCAGCGGCATGGAAGAAATTCTGCACCGCATCCTGCGCGAACGGCAGACATGCGAATACGGCTATGAAATGGCGCTGCGCGCGTATGTGCAGCAGGTGCTTCTGTGGTTTATCCGCGCATGGCACGAACAGGGCGGCGCGGCCGACGTCGACGAAAACGCCGTGCAGCGCCTGCAGCGGGCGCTGGCCTATATCGCCGAGCATTTGGACGAACCGGTTTCCGTGGCGGACGCGGCGGCCTGCTGCAACATGGGCCGTTCGACGTTTTCGCGTTTTTTCAGCCGCGCGGCGGGGGTGTCGTTTCCGGCGTATGTGCGTTCGATGCGGCTCAGCCGCGCTGTGGCGCTGCTCGTCGGGACGAACCGTTCGGTGACCGATATCGCGCTGGAAACGGGCTTTTCCACGGCGAGCTATCTGATTTTGTGCTTCCGCGAGCAGTATCATATGACGCCCGCGCAGTTCCGCGAGGTGTACTGCGGGTAACCGTTCATTCGCCGCACCGCGCCGTTTTGCGTCCGCGAAGGACGGAGACGGCCAGCATGCACGCTTCCATCCCGAGCGCGATCCAGAACGTGGGCGAGGACATATCGCCCGCTCCGGTGCCCATCGCGGTGAAGGCGACGAGAGAGGGGAGCGAGGCAAGCAGGCTCGCGCCCATATACGCCGGGAACGCCGCGCCGGCCGCGCCGAGATAAAGGCTCGTCACGTCGTAGGAGAGCAGGCGCATGGAGCGAACCGCGAGCGTGAAGAGAAAATCGTTTTTCTCGCGCAGATCGCGCAGCGCGTGCAGCCGCGGATATTTCTCCATCAGCTGCTCGACGGCTTCGTCGCCGGATCTGCGGCCGACCTGGTACGGGATGAGGAACATTACCGCCGTGCCCGCAAGGCTTACGGCAAGCGCCGTGGGCAGCGGAAACAGGACGCCGCTTGCGGCGTATAAAACGCCTGAATACAGCACGACCGAAACGCTTTTGACGGCGAAGAGCGCGACGATCACTCCGGCCGCCAGCCAGGAATTGCGCGGCGTAAAGCGCAGAATATCGTCGAAAAGCGTCTCGCGATAGCGCAGACACAACGCGATCAGCGCTGCCCACAGGAGCAGCGCCGCGTAAAGCCATTTGTTCCGTTTCATTAGCCCGCCTTCTTTTCAACGTTTGCCGTGCGGCGAGCGCCCGCCTGCACGCTGTAGCCCGTCGCGTTCGGGACGGTTTCGCCGTCGATTTGCAGCGCCGTCGGGCGGTCGAAGGAGACGGAGACGTCTCGCCCCGTCAGCACGTCGACCATTTTCGTGTGATTGACGTGCTCGCCCTTGAAGATGGACGGGAAGACGCAAAGCGTCGCCAGCTTGCTTGCGCAGTGCAGCACGACGACGCTCACCGTGCCGTCCGCGGAAAGCCTGTCCTGCGCGGGGGCGACGTTCATGCCGCCGCCGTAGTAGCGGCCGTTCATCGCCGGGGCGAGCCAGACGTGGCGGTACGTGCGCGTCAGGCCGTCGACGGTTACCGTCGCGCGGACGGGGTGAAATTTGCCGAGCAGTCCGCGGATGGCGATGGCCGTGTAGTTGACGGGCTTGTCGCTCGTCTCGCGCTGGCGGTCGCCCTCCTCGCAGCAGAAGCCGTCGATGCCGTAGCCGACGCCGTTGAGGAAAAAACGCGTTTTCCCGCCGACCGTCACGCGGGGCAGATTCTGCAGATAGGGGTTGAGAAGCACGAGGCTGTTTTTCGCCGCGCTCTGCGCGTCGCGCATAAAATCGTTGCCCGAGCCGGCGGGATAATAATAAACTTCGTGCGCCGGGATTTCGCCGCCGAGACGGTTGACGAAATAATTGAGCGTGCCGTCGCCGCCGGCGAGAATGACCATATCCGCCGCGGGCAGCGTTTTGAAAAACGCCGCGAGGTCGAGCGAGATAAAATCGAGATATATCGGAATGGTATCGGAAAAACGCTGATCCAGCGCGCGGGCGGAGGTTTCGCCGCGGCCGTTGTTGGCCAGCGGGTTGTAGAGCACGTATATCATCTTTTGCACATTCCTTCCGTGTTGGGGAGATGGGGCGGCGGGTGGACGAGGCCCGCCGCCCCCGGCAAATGAGGAGAGTTGTCATGTCTATCGTCGCGTTTATCATAAAAGATTCCTCCGCTTCGCGCCACGGGCAAAAAAAGCCGTTTGCCCGAAATTTGAGCAAACGGCGGTTTTTTTCTGATTTTAGGATAAAACGGCGGATTTGTCCTATTTTTTATCCGATCCGGACGCGACCGATTTCCCGATCCACCGGCCGGAAAGATAGCGGATAAACCCGATCGACGCGGAAACCAGCCACGTGATCGGAGACACCCACCACAGCCCGTGATAGCCGAACTTCGCCGAAAGCAGGAACGCCAGCGAGATGCGCGTCACAACCTCGCCGATCGCAATGGCGACGGTGACCTTGATGTCTCCGGCCGCGCGCAGCAGGCTCTGCATCGTGCAGGTGACGCCGAGGAAAACAAAGAACGCGGCGATCAGATACAGGTATTCCCTGCCGATGGCGATCGCCTCGGGCGTTTCGGTGAACAGGCGCATGATCGGTTCGGCAAAGAGGAAAATGACCAGCGCGAAGAGCAGATAGCCGATCACGTTGATGAGGAGGGTAATCCATGCGCCGCGCTTGACGCGCGGAATATTTCCCGCGCCGATATTCTGCCCCGTGAACGTCGCGGCGGCCGTGCTCAGCGCGTCGCCCAGCTGGAAGCCGATGCCCTCTATGCGCGAGCAGATGCCGTAGGCCAGCGTCAGGATGGAGCCGTACGTGTTCACCACGCCCAGCAGCGTCAGGTCGGAGATGGAGATGATGCTCATCTGCAGCGCCGTGGGCAGGCCGAAGACGAGCACCTCGCGGCCATGACGGGGGCTGTAGTGCCAGCCGCCCTTTCCCGGCCGCATCAGCGGGCTGACGCGGCGGGCGTAGAGAAGGCAGGCGAGGCCGCTGAGAAGCTGCGAGAGAATCGTCGCCCAGGCCGCGCCCGCCACGCCCAGCGGAACGACCGCAACCAGCAGCAGGTCGAGCGCGACGTTGAGCAGGCTCGAGACGATCAGGAAAACGAGCGGCACGGTGGAGTTCCCCAGCGCGCGCAGCGCGGCGGCAATCCAGTTGTACAGCATCGTGCCGATTGTGCCGATGTAGATCACGCGCAGATAATCGCCCGTCGCGGCGAAAATGTCGGCCGGCGTTTTCAGAAGGCACAGCAGCGGGTCGGTTGTCGCAAGCCCCGCGAGCGTCAGCACCAGAGAGGAAACGAGCGCCACGTACATCGACGAGACGAACGACGCGCGCACGCCTTTTTCGTCGCCCGCGCCGAAATACTGCGACAGCACCACGCTTGCGCCGGTCGTTACGCCCAGAACGAGCGAGGAGAGCATGTACGTCGCGATGCCCGCGGCGCTGACGGCTGAAAGCGCCGCGTCGCCCAGATATTTGCCGACGATCAGCGCGTCGACGAGGTTATACAGCCGCTGGCACAGGCAGCCGATAAAGACCGGCCAGGCGAAACGGAGCAGATGGGGAAGAATGGGGCCGCGCGTCATATCCATTACGCCCGGCTTGCGTGTCTGTTGCATCGCTTAAATGTGTCCTTCCGACGCGCCGTGCGCGTCTTTTTTTTCTTCGGGAACCCATGCGTCGTCGAAATGGATGAGTACGCCCGTATCGGCCAGCGCCTTCTGCAGCGGCGCGAGCGGAACCTGCGCGATGGGCGCGCCCGTTTCGTTCGCCATTGCGGCGGCGATGCCCGCGGCCTGTCCGGTCAGCACGGCCGGCGGGATGACGCGCAGCACGTCCCAGCCCCAGCCCGAGGCCGACGCGCTGCGTCCGCAGGTGATGAGGTTGGAAAAGCCGGAGCGCACGAGCGTCCCATACGGAACTTCATAGAGCCTGTCGCGGTAATCAAAATCGCAGATCGCGCCGATGGAATCCGCGCGGTGCTGATAGACGAGCGTTTCGGTGAAGGTTGCGTCGCCGTCGATGCGGCGGGAGGTGCGCAGCTGCGGCATGCCGGGCAGCATGTGGATGGCGCGCGCGTCGCGCGGCTTTTGCAGCTCCTTTTCGAGCATCAGCAGCTGGTTTTCCTGCAGGTAGCGGTTGATTTCGTCCACGTCCGCGCCGTGATACAGCGGCATTTCCGGCGTCTGCCCGTCGCCGTAGAGCGTCGAGGGGCCGCCGAAGGGATGGTAATAGGCGTGGGCAAGGTTGCCGGTTTCCAGCGCTTTTTTGCAGCCCTCGAGCGTGACGCCCTCGCCGTAATAGGTCATGTAGTTGCGGCCGTCGACGGTGGGCACGCCGGCCTTTTTGAGCAGCTCCGCGTCGCCCGTCGCGTCGACGAGCATTTTCGTTTCATAAAAACGCTTGCTGTTTTTGCCTGCGGCGATTACGCCGCGGCACGCGCCGCCGTCCATCAGCACGTCGGTGACGACCGTGTCGTAGGCGATGGTTACGCCCGCGTCCCGAAGCAGCTTCAAAAGGGAGAGCGAGAAAAGGCCGGCGGAGAAAAGGGTCGCGCAGCGATCCTCCGTGGGGGCGGCGGGTTCGCCGTGCTTCCAGGCCGGCGGAAGCGTATCGAACCCGTCGCGGATAGAGAGCTTCAAAAACTCTTCCGCCATGCCGCGGATGATCATCTTGCCGCGCCCGTTGCAAAGCGGCACCCAGAAATTGACCAGCCCCGTCGTGGCCAGGCCGCCCAGCGCGCATTGCTTTTCCGTCAGCAGCACGCGCTGGCCGCACCGCGCGGCCGAGAGCGCCGCCGCAGCGCCCGCCAGTCCGCCGCCTGCGACGAGCACATCGTATTTTCCTGCGACGGGGATTTCCTCGCGCCATTGAATCGTATCCATGGAAAAACACTCCTTTTGCGTTTTATAAAACCAGATGCGGTATGCCCGCTTCGTCGAAGGGGCGGGTGTTGATATAAACCGTTTTCTCCGGGTCGAACGCGACGTCGTATTTCATGCCGACCATCTCGTACTTCGCTCCGGCGGTTTTATGATACGGCAGCAGTTCGACGCGCTGGAGGGCGCCTGCGCCCCGGAGCAGGGCCGCCGTCCGCTCGAAATGCGCGTCGCAGTCGTTTACGCCGGGAATGACGGGCAGCCGGATGACGAACGGCTTCGCGCCTTCGCAGAGCATGCGCGCATGGCGCAGGATGGGCGCGTTGTCCACGCCCGTCCATCTGCGGTGCGCCGCGCTGTCGACAAGCTTGATATCCATCATTACCAGATCGATTTTCGCCATTACCTCGGCGAAAACTTCGTCGGAGCAGCAGCCCGAGGTTTCAATGCAGGTATGCAGCCCTTCGAGCGAATCAATCACCGCGCGCACGAACGGCCACTGCATCGTCGGTTCGCCGCCTGAGAAAGTCACGCCGCCGCCCGAGCCTTCGAGAATTGCGCGGTCGCGCAAAAGCCGCGCGGCGAGCGCGCCGCTTTCCCATTCCGTGCCCACGATGCGCCGCAGCCCCGCCTGGCACACGGGCACGCACGCCCCGCACGCGACGCAGGGATGATGCGCGCAGACGCGCGCGCACGCGCCGCAGTGCGTGCAGGCCGAGGGACTGGTCATCAATTGCGGCCTGGGGGAGAGCCCTTCCGGGTTGTGACACCACTGACAGCGCAGCGGGCAGCCCTTGAGAAACACCGTCGTGCGGATGCCGGGCCCGTCGTAGACGGCGAATTCCTTGATATCGAAAATCGTACCGGCGGGCGGCTTACACATTCAGTTCCACCCTCGCGATGATATGATCCTGATAGCACTTGTCCAACTCGACGAAATATCCGCTCCAGCCCCAGACGCGGACGATCAGGTTGCGGTAATTTTCCGGGTGCTTCTGCGCGTCGAGCATGCGCTCGCGGTTGACGGTGTTCAGCTGCAGCTGATGGCCCCCAAGCAGCACGAAGCTGCGCACCAGCTGCGCGACCTTCGCGATCGCCTCGTCCGAGCGGAAAACGCTGTCGGAGAATTCGATCGTCAGCGGGCCGCCGTTCAGGCAGCGCTTCAAATTGGGCTTTGTAAACGACTGGATGAGCGAAACCGGCCCGTTCAGGCGCACGTTGAGAGAGGGGGCGTAGTTGGCGGGCAGCGGCGTGCCCTTCTTGCGGCCGTCGGCCGTCGCGCCCAGCTCGTTGGCGTGGAAGATGTAATACATCGCCGAACCCGTGCCGCAGCGGATGACGCCGCCGCGCTCGTTGCGCAGCCCCTGTACCGCGTCGGCGAACATCGCCAGCAGCTTTACGGCGTACGTATCGGCGCGGTCGTCGTTGTTGCCCATTTTGGGACAGCGGCGGGCGAGCTCGTCGTGCAGCGCGTCGAAGCCCTCGAAGTTCGCGTCCATCGCGGCCAGCAGCGTTTCGGGCGATTGCTTTTCTTCAAAAATTACCTGCTCCACTGCGGCCAGCATATCGACCGCCGGGGCAAGGCCCGTGCCGTGCAGGCCCCAGTTGTTATACTTGCAGCCGAGCGAAATGTCCCGCTCGCCCTCGAGGCAGCCCTCGAAGAAGAGCGAAAGGAACGGCGAGGGGATCGCATACAGCCCGCGCCGCTCGTCGAGCGTTTCGCGCACGGACGCGAAAATCCGCTCCCGCACGGCGGCGAGGAGCGCGTCCATATCCGCGCATTGCGCGAGCTTTTCCCGCACAACCGCATCGACGATGTTTGCAAACGGCAGCGCGCCGATATTCGGAATTTCCATGCCTTTGCCGGGAATGATGAACTCCCAGCAGGCGGCCATGGCGTAATCGCGCGCGTCCTTTTCGTCGTAGCCCAGCGCCGTCAGCGCGGGAATCGCTACGTCGTCGTTTTCATACTGCGGGAAGCCCAGGCCGAGCTTCGTCAGCCGCGTGCCCATTTCGTAAATTTCCAGCGGCGTTTCGCGGCAGACGCGGAGGTTGATTTTCGGGTCGATCAGCCGCAGCTCTTCGCTGGCCTTCAGGCAGAGTTTCGAGAGCAGGTTGAAGCCGTCTTTTCCGTCCGGCGTTTTGCCGCCCAGCACGATGCTCTGCCCGTTGTCGCCCTGCTGCATGCCAGGATAAAGGTCGCTGTCGCGGTTGCAGGCGAGGAAAAACGCCTCGACGAGCGCGAGCGCGGACTCTTCCGTTTCACGGCCCGCGTCGAGATCGGCCTGCAGGTAGGGCGCCATGTACTGGTCGAACCGGCCGAGCGTGTTGTGATAATCGCCCTCGCACCACATCGCGAAATGCAGCGCGCGCAGGCTCTGCAGCGCTTCGCGCAGCGTGCGCGCGCCAAAGCGCGGGACGCGGGCGAGCGTATCGGCGATTTCGGAATAGCCCGCGCTGCGCGCGGCGGTCTCGTAGCGCGCCGTCAGATCGAGCAGCGCTTCGATCGAACGCCGCATGGCGGCGTGATAGCGCCCCTCGCCAAGCCTGCCCAGATACATTTCCAGCCCGTTTTCGAGGATGGAAGCGTAATCCGGCGAGAGGTTGCTGACGCTGCCCAGCTCGTGGACGAAATGATGCGCGCGGATTTCGTCCCATTCCGCTTCGTCGAAAATCATCGGCAGCGCGGGCATGGTGCGCGTGAAGGCGAGAATTTCGCCGTCCATAAACCAGGGCGTTTCCAGCCTGAGCGCCGTTTCCAGCCGCAGCGCGGTGCGCTCGAAGTCGGTGAGCTCAGGGCGGCGGTAGGCGGCTTCGACGCCTGCGGGGACGGGCTTGCGGGCCGCGTGATGCACGCGTTCCCACTGCATGCGGCGCAGCGATTCAATCTGCCGGTTCATGAAAAAAACCTCCGATGTGCTGTTTTTATTCTCTGGGTTTCGCAGGCAGGACGACGGTGAACGCGCTGCCTTCTCCGGGGGCGCTTTGAACGGAAATTTCGCCGCCGCACGCGTCGACGATGCGCTTGACCAGCGAAAGGCCGAGCCCGCTGCCCTCGGTGTGATGGCTGCCGTCCGCCTGATAAAACTTTTCAAAGATATGCTTTTGCGCGTCCTGCGAGATGCCGATGCCGCTGTCGGCGATTTCGACGCGGAAAGCGCCGTCCGCGGCTGCAAGGCGGACGGAAATTTCGCCGCCCTCGGGCGTGAACTTGATCGCGTTGCGCAGGATGTTCTGCCAGACCTGCTCGAGCAGTTCCCGGTCGGAAACGATGCGCGCGGCGGGGAGATCGACCGTCAGTTCCAGGCGCTTGCGCCGGAATTGCGGCATCATCGCCGCGAGGGTGCGCCGCAGCTGCTCGTCAAGCATGAAAGGCTCGGCCAGCGGTTTGCGCTTGCCGCTCTCCAGCCGCGTGATGCGCAGCAGGTTGTCCGACAGGCGGGAGAGCTGCGCGCAGCTTTCGCTGATGGAACGCGTATAGGCCATGCGCGTCTGCGCGTCGAGCGATTCGTCGCACAGCAGCTGCGCGTAGCCGCTGATGGTCGCGATGGGCGATTTGATCTCGTGCGAAACGTTGCTGGTAAAATCCTTGCGGAGGTATTCGATGCTCCGCAGGTCGTCCGTCATCCGGTTAAACGTGGCGGCCAGCGCTTCGATTTCATCATAAGGGCGTTTTTTCGTCTGCTTGCGCAGCGGCACCTTGGCCGAAAAATCGCCCTTGGCCACGCGCCCGGCGGCCTCCGTCAGCCCGACGATCGGACGGGTGATGGCCATGGCGAGCGTCCACATCGCGACGAGGCCGATGGCGAACATCAGCAGCGCGTTGATCAGCCAGCGCAGCGTCGACTGGCTCGTCAGCGCGTTCGTATGCGCCGAACGGACGACGCCGTACGCGCCGCCGGCCGTAAAATACGTCGCGACGTTCGCGCCCCGGCCGATGGAGACGAATTCGCCGTTTTCAAGACGCGCGAGCGCGTCCTGAGAAAGATCGGGCGCGTCCGCCAGAACATTCAGCTGATAGGTGGAACGATCCTCGAAGATTTCCGTCATCCGCTCGAGCGGGAGGTCTTCTTCCTTCTGCATGCGAACGGTCAGCGCGGCCAGCTCCTCCTGCGAGGCGCGAATCTGACGCGTCAGCCACGCGCTGCTGACGACGGCCGAAATGCCGCCGGACAAAAGCAGCGCGGTCACCTGGATGAGCACGACAAAGAGCGTCCATTTCACGCGCAGCTTAAGCATGCGAAACCTCCACCGAATACCCCACGCCGCAGACGGTTACGATTTTGAAATCCTCGATCATCGAAAGCTTTTCGCGCAGGCGCTTGACGTGCACGTCGACCGTCCGTTCGCCCGTGTCGCAGTCCACGCCCCAGATTTCGTCCATCAGCTGGCGGCGGGTGAGGATCATGTCGGGATAGCTCATGAGCATGAACAGCAGCTCGAACTCCTTGCGCGGGAGCGAAATGCGCTCCGCGCCGTATCGGACGGTATGGTCCTGCGCGTTGGCGATAACGCCGCCGACGGCGACCTGCTTTTCCGTCTGGATTTTCGCGCGCCGGAAAAGCGCGCGCACGCGCAGCCGAAACTCGGAAAGATCGAGCGGCTTGACCATGTAATCGTCCGTCCCCGCGTGGAAGCCGACTTCCTTATCGGCGATTTCCGATTTGGCCGTGACGATCATGATGGGCAGATCGCGATAGGCGGCGCGCAGTTCGCGCGTCAGTTCGAACCCGTCCATCCCGGGCATCATCACGTCGCAGATAGCCATATCGACCTTTACCCCGTCGAGGATCTCCAGCGCGTTCTCGGCGCTTTCGGCGCCGAAAACGTCGTATCCGTCGGCGCGCAGCGCGGCCGTCATCATCGTGCGCTGGCTTTCGTCGTCTTCAACAAGCAAAATGCGAAACATAGCGCTTCCTCCCGCCTTGCCGGCATGGAATCAGTATACCATATCCTGTCAAAATGCGGAACACCTCCGAATACTATTGCAGTTCGAAAAAAACGATGATATAATGTGAATAACTACTATTATATGGAAAGAAGGGTGATCATGAAGAAAAACAGGTTTTTCGCGCTGCTGCTGGCATTGCTGGTCTGCATCGCGACGGCAGCCCCTGCCTGTGCGGATTTTACCAAGGGAAAGGTGACAAACGGCGTTTACGATAACGGAAACGGGATTATGTTCCCCGTGCCGAGCGGGTTTTCGCTGGTGCGCCAGGAGAATAAAAAAGCCGGGTATTTCCGCATTTCGTTCTCCGGCCCGAGCGATAAAAACGGTTTCGGTCCCGCGCTGCTGGTCGACGTGATTCCGGGCAGCGTGAACATGGACGAATATACTTCCTCCGACATACTCGCCGAACTGCTTGAAACGTACGGCGCGAATTATAAGGACTTTTATCTGATCGCGTCCGAATATTTCAACGAATACGGCGTGGACGCGCGGCGGCTTTTCCTCGTCTACCGCGACGGCGGCGGGCAGAGCCGCACGAGCTACCTGACAGTGTACGCTTTCTCGACCGATCGCAACATCGTCCGTATCACTTACGACTGTTACGGCGCGCAGCGCACGATGATCGACGATCTTTACGGCGTGCAGGATCTGTTTAACAGCATCATGGTGCCCTGAGGAAAGGAGCGGAAGAAATGAAGAAGATAATTTCCGTTTTGCTGGCGCTGGTTTTGTGCGCGGGGCTTGTCGGCTCCGCGTCCGCGCTGGAAATTAACGGCGCCAGGGGCGCCAAAGGAACGGTTCGCCGCGGCTATTACTACAACGGCAACGTTTCCTTCCAGCTGCCGGGGACGGCCTGGACGGAGCAGTCGGCGATCGCCTACAACGGCTACGACGAGATTGAACTGGTCGGCCCGGCGGATGTGAACGGCTTCATTCCGGCCCTGACGGTTTATATCAACGATCAGACGTGGGATATGGAAGCCGACTTTGAAGATATGGGCAGCGGCGATTATATCCGCGTTGCGAACCAGAACTTCACCGTGGGCGGCGAAATCGACGCGCATTACGACTGCTATCTGGATAATTCGGATAACGGCCGCATGGGCATCGATTATATCATCTGGTTCAACTACGGCGAGCGCGGCGTGATGCTGCATTACTATTCCTTCTCCTCGACCCGCTCCATTCCGGACGACCTGCCCGCGCTGGATAATATCGTGCGCACGTTTAAGATTGAGGCGTAAGGTTTTTTCTTCGGAGGCGCAAAGCGCCCCGCCGGGCTGCAGGCAGCCCGGCGGGGCGCTTTTTACATGCTTTCACGCGCGCCATCACACCTGCGGGAAAAAACATCGAAAAAAGCGCGAAAAAAGTAAAAAAGGGGGTTGACAGGGGAGGGGAGACGTGGTATTATATTACTCGCGCCACGGAAGAAACCAACCACGGTCGGTTTTGGAAGGGACGCGAGGCGGTCCTTGAAAACGATACAGGAAGCAAGAGAAAGAAAGAGACAGTCAATTCGCTGAGAGCATTACGAGGCTGAG
>CAKTTL010000045.1 GCA_934615235.1 uncultured Clostridia bacterium | reverse complement strand
TGCATGCTGATGGCGCGCGGCGCGCTGGTGAGCATGGTCAGCGTCATCTTCTTCCTGCCGGCGCTGCTGATGCTGCTCGACGGCGTCGTCCGCCACACCACGCTGGGCATGAAAGTGAAAGAATAAAGGAGGAAATTTCCATGAAAAAGCTAACGGCCGTGCTGCTTTCTCTTCTGCTGACGCTCTGCGCCGTCGTTCCCGCGCTGGCCGGGGGCGAAATCAAAGATGAAACCGTTTACGTCATCGCCACTGCCGACGGCGAAGCCCGCAAGGTGATCGTCAGCGACTGGCTGACGAACCCCGACGGCGCGGAAACCCTCGCCGACGTCTCCACGCTGGCCGGCGTTGAAAACGTCAAGGGCGACGAAACCTTTGACGGAACCGTCTGGGCCGCGAACGGCAAGGACATTTATTATCAGGGAACCAGCGAAGAGACGCTGCCCGTCGAGCTGAAAATCACCTACACGCTCGACGGCGAGACGCTCACCGCCGCGGAAATCGCGGGCAAGAGCGGCCGCGCGACGATTCGCTTCGATTACACGCTGACCGACGCGGCCAGGATTGAAGGCGCGCAGGCGCGCTATATTCCCTTTGCCGTCGTCACCGGCGCGCTGCTGGATAACGACGTGTTCACCAACGTTGAAGTCGAGAACGGCTACCTCGTCAACGACGGCGATCGGACGATCGTCGCGGGCGTGGCGCTGCCGGGCATGAACGAGAACCTCGAGCTCGATACCGAGGACGTTGAATTCCCCGCCTATATCGAAATCACCGCCGATGCAGAAAACTTCGCCCTGCCGCTGACGCTGAGCCTCGCCACGAACGAAGTGTTCAGCCTTGTGGATACGGACGAAATCGATGTGATGGACGATCTGAACGACGCGGTTGCCAAGCTTTCCGACGCGATGACGCAGCTGGAAGACGGCGCGTCGCGGCTGCTGGACGGCACGAACGGGCTGCTCGACGGCGCGAACGCGCTGCGGGGCGGCGCGGGCCAGCTGGAAGCCGGCCTGGCCACCCTGCAGGAAAAGAGCGGCGAACTGACCGACGGCGTGAACGCGCTGACCGACGGTCTCGCCACCCTCAGCGGCAACAGCGCCGCGCTGACCGAAGGCTCCGCGCAGGTGTTCGATTCCCTGCTCGCCGTCGCCAACGCGCAGCTGGCCGCCGCGGGACAGGACGTGGTGCTGACGATTGACAACTATTCTCAGACGCTCGACGCGCTGCTTGCGCAGACCGATGTGGAAGCCGCCGCGCGCGCAAAGGTTGAAGCGGCAGTCATGGAACGGGAGGACGAAGTCCGCGCCGCCGTGACGCAGGCTGTTGAGGACGAAGTGAGCGGGCAGGTGAACGCCGCCGTCGAGGCGAAAGTGACCGAGCAGGTGCTCGCCGCGCTCAATATGACGCCCGAAACGTATCAGGCCGCGCTCGAAGCCGGTCAGGTGACCGACGAAGCGAAGGCGCAGATCGAAGGCGCCGTCAAGACGCAGCTGGCCAGCGACGAAGTGAAGGCGCTGACGGCGCAGCAGCTGCAGGCGCAGATGGAATCGGCCGACGTGACCGCGATCATCGACGCGAACACGCAGCAGCAGATTGACGCGCTGATCGAAAAGAACATGGCTTCCGACGATGTGCGCAGGCAGATTGCCGCCGCGTCCGAGCAGGCTGAAGCCGCGCGGGAGAGCCTGACGGCCCTTAAGACGCAGCTCGACAGCTACAACGCTTTCTATACCGGTCTTGCCGCCTACACGCAGGGCGTTGACAGCGCCGCAAGCGGCGCCAGGACGCTGGGCGAAGCCGTTCCGGCGCTCGTTTCCGGCGTGACCGAGCTGCACGACGGCGCGAAGTCCCTCTCCGACGGCACGGTTGAGCTGCGCGACGGCGTGCAGGCGCTTGCCGACGG
The DNA here is from genome assembly GCA_934615235.1 of uncultured Clostridia bacterium. Taxonomy (GTDB): domain Bacteria; phylum Bacillota; class Clostridia; order Christensenellales; family Aristaeellaceae; genus Aphodomonas. Next base: position 19,772 of record CAKTTL010000045.1, on the reverse strand, counting down.
CACGGCTGAACTGCTCGACGGCCTGAACGAATTCGATGCGGAAGGCGTCGCCAAGCTGGCCGACGCGGTGAACGGCGATCTCAACGGTTTCGTTGAACGCGCCAAGGACATGCTCAACGCCTCCCGAACCTACAACAACTACTCCGGCCTTGCCGAGAACGTCGAAGGCAGCGTCCGCTTTATCTGGCGCACCGACGCGATCGAGGGGACGAAGTAACGGGGAACGGAAGGGAAGGACGGGGAACTTTGGGGGAAACCTCTTCTTTCTGGAGAAAGAAGAGGTTTCCCCCAAACCCCCTTCCAGAAGAAAGCCGCTTTTTCCCGCGTCCGCCGCCCGAAGGGGGCGGCGGGCGCGGGCGTTTCTTTATTCGGCTGCGCTGCTCCGTTCCGGCGCACCTTCCGTGCGCCGGAACAGGAAACCCATGCGGCTTTCTTGGGGGAGAGTGTGAGAGGGGGATTCTTCCCTTTCGCAAGAAGAAAGCCGCTTTTTCCCGCGTCCTCCGCCCGAAGGGGGGGCGGCGGGCGCGGGTGTTTTTTTTATTCGGCAGCGCTGCTCCGTTCCGGCGCGTCCTCCGCGCGCCGGAACAGGAAACCCATGCGGTTTTCTTGGGGGAGAGTGTGAGAGGGGGGATTCTTTCTCCTGAAAGAATCTTCCCTCTCGCAAGAAGGAAGCCGCTTTTATCCCGCGTCCTCCGCCCGAAGGGGGCGGCGGGCGCGGGCGTTTCTTTATTCGGCTGCGCTGCTCCGTTCCGGCGCGCCCTCTGCGCGTCGGAACAGGAAACCCATGCGGCTTTCTTGGGGGAGAGCGCGAGAGGGGGATTCTTCCCTCTCGCAAGAAGAAAGCCGCTTTTTCCCGCGTCCGCCGCCCGAAGGGGGCGGCGGGCGCGGGCGTTTCTTTATTCGGCTGCGCTGCTCCGTTCCGGCGCACCTTCCGTGCGCCGGAACAGGAAACCCATGCGGCTTTCTTGGGGGAGAGTGTGAGAGGGGGATTCTTCCCTTTCGCAAGAAGAAAGCCGCTTTTTCCCGCGTCCTCCGCCCGAAGGGGGGGCGGCGGGCGCGGGTGTTTTTTTTATTCGGCAGCGCTGCTCCGTTCCGGCGCGTCCTCCGCGCGCCGGAACAGGAAACCCATGCGGTTTTCTTGGGGGAGAGTGTGAGAGGGGGGATTCTTTCTCCTGAAAGAATCTTCCCTCTCGCAAGAAGGAAGCCGCTTTTATCCCGCGTCCTCCGCCCGAAGGGGGCGGCGGGCGCGGGCGTTTCTTTATTCGGCTGCGCTGCTCCGTTCCGGCGCGCCCTCCGCGCGCCGGAACAGGAAACCCATGCGGCTTTCTTGGGGGAGAGCGCGAGAGGGGGGATTCTTTCTCCTGAAAGAATCTTCCCTCTCGCAAAAAAGAAAACGCCTCCCGTTCCCAAAGCGGCTTTCTTGGGGATGGGGTCTGGGGAAGGGGTCTTCTTTCTTCTGAAAGAAGGCCCCTTCCCCAGAAAAAAACGTTTCCCCCATGAAGGAATCTGTACCGTATACAACGAATTATCGTTTCCCAAAATGCGAGGTTGAGGTGAGGGACGTTGGTAGGCGTTTTGATAAATGTCGGGGCGATTTTGTTGGGCGGCGCGCTGGGGCTGCTGCTGGGCGGCCGCGTGCCGGAGCGTCTGCGCAGGACGGTCATGCAGGGGTTGGCGCTGTGCGTGCTGCTCATCGGCGCGCAGGGCGCGATCGAGACGGAGAACGTGCTCGTGTCCATCGTCTGCATGGTGGCCGGCGGACTCATCGGAGAGGCGGCGAACCTCGAAGGCGGTCTGGAGAAGCTGGGCGGTTTCGCCGAGCGCAAGCTGGTGCACGGCGGCACGGGCCGCTTTGCGCAGGGGTTTGTGACGGCGAGCCTGCTGTTCTGCGTGGGTGCGATGGCGGTTGTCGGCTCGCTCAACGCGGGGCTGACGGGCGACAACGCGACGCTGATCGCCAAGGCGGCGCTGGACGCGGTGAGCGCGATGTTCTTTGCGGCGGCGATGGGGCCGGGCGTGCTGCTCAGCGCGGCGGCGGTGTTTGTCTATCAGGGAGCGATCGCGCTGCTGGCGGGCGTGATTGCGCCGCTTCTGACCGAGCAGATCATCGGCGCGATGAGCGCCGTAGGCGGGCTGCTCATTATCGCGCTGGGCATCAACATGCTGGAAGTGACGAAGATTCGCATCGGCAATCTTCTCCCGGCGATGTTCCTGCCGATTCTCTATTACCCGATTGCAGACTGGATTGGAGGGCTGCTGTAATGAAACTTCGTTTTGCCGTGCCGGAGGACGCGAAGGCGCTTCTGCGTATTTACGCGCAGTATATCGACACGAATATTACCTTCGAATATGTGCTCCCTTCGGAGGAAGAATTCGCCGAGCGCATCTGCAGCTTTTCGCAGGTTTATCCGTATCTCGTCTGCGAAGAGAACGGGCGGATCGTCGGCTATGCCTACGCGCACCGGCTGCAGGAGCGCGCGGCGTATCAGTGGAACGCGGAATTGTCCATTTATATCGACAGGGACGCGCGGTCGCGCGGTCTGGGACGGCGGATGTATACCGCGCTGACGGCGCTTTTGCGCCTGCAGGGCGTGAAGACGGCGTACGCGATTATTACGCAGCCCAACGAGCGCAGCGAACGCCTGCACGAGGCGATGGGCTTTGCGCGCATCGGCGTGATGCACAGCACGGGCTACAAAAACGGAGAATGGCACGACGTGGCGTATTTCGAAAAGGCGCTTGCGCCGTATGAAAACGACCCGCGGCCGGTCGTACCGATAAGCGAAATCGATCCCGCGGCCGCAGCGCGCGCGCTGGAGGTTTGACGCTTTCCTTGACGCACCCGGCGCATTGTGATACCATACACCGTATGATTCTGCGGAGGTATCAGATGCGATTCCGTAAATTTTTGCCGCTTTTGACGGCGCTTTTGCTGGCTTTTTCCGGCGCGGCGCTGGCGGATACCGTTACATATAATGGAATTCAATATATTTTCCCCGGCGAGACGGAGGGCGCGGCCTATCTGACGCTTTCCGTCTCGGCGGAGTTTGTCGATCCGCGCACGCTGGAAACCGAGTCCGTCTCGGCGCTGGCTGGCGCGGTTTTCGGCGTTTACGCCAAAGGCGCGGACGGCGCGCTCGTCGCCTACCCCGACCCGCGGGATCCCGCGCGGCCGCTGGTGATCGAGACGGCGGCGCGGCCGGTTTCCGTGGCGCTGCCGCGTTCGGCGGAACTGTACCTGTGCCAGCTTTCCGCGCCGGAAGGGTACGCCCTGGCGCTGACGGAGCCTTTGCGCGTCGAAGCGCCGTGCGAGCTGACGCTTTCCTGCCGCGGGCTGAGCGAAACGGGCGTGCGCGTGCTGCTGCGCGGCGACACGGCGAACGGCCCCGCCCCGCTTGCGGGCGCGCGCTTCACGCTTGAAAACGGGAGCGCGTCCTATCAGGCGGAGACGGACGCGGACGGCGTGGCGCTGTTTACCGGCGTTGCGCCCGGCGAGTACACGCTTACGCAATCGGGCGCGCCCGCGCCTTATACGATCGACGAACCCTCGCGCGCGGTGACCGTTTCGGCGGGCGAAATCGCTAGGGAGGAAATCGTCGACAGCCTGCCCGGACGGGTGACGCTTTCCGTCCGCGGCCTTTCCGCCGACAGGCGCACGGGGCAGACGCGCCTTGTGCCGCTCGAGCGCGCGTACGATCTGTTCGACGCGTCCGGCGCGCGCGTGGCGACGCTCCAAAACGGCGAATCCATCGAGGTGACCGCCGCGCAGGACGGCGCGCGGTATACGCTTTGCGCCGCAGGCGGCGCGGAGGACGGCTTTGCCGCCGATACGGCCGTGCATGAGTTGCTTGTCTTTTCCGGGGCGGAATGCCCCGCGCAGGCGCTCGTTACGAGCGAGGCGGGGTTTGTCGACGTTGCCCAGATCGATTCCGCGACAGGGCTTCCCGTCGCGGGCGGCGAGCTGGTTCTGTATGACGCTTCCGGCGCGGAAGCGCTGCGCCTTGCCGTCGGCGCGGACGGCCGCTATACGGGCGATACGCCGCTTGCGGCGGGCGAATATACGCTTGCGATGCGCTGCGCGGCGGAGGGATACGTTTACACGGAAGCCCGTGCGACGGTGACGGTTAAGCCGTATCTGCCGGAAAAACAGGCGGTCGAGGCGACGTTTGCAAGCGATGCGCTGCCCGCGGCCGTGACCGCGCCGCGCGTGACGTGCGACGCGGCGAGTCTGCCGAGCCTTTTTGACGGCGATGCGGAAATTTCCGTCGCGCTGCGCGTGGAGGGGCTGCCCGAGGGCGTGCGCGCCGCGTTTGCGGCGGAGCTGCCTGCGCTTGCGGGCGTGAGCGGCGAAATCGCCGCGGACGGCGCGGGTGCGGTGCATGCCGCGCGCCGCTTCAACCTGCCCGGCGCGGAGGAAATCGGCGCGCTGACGGTGCGGGGCACGGTTTCGTTCGTATACGAATATGTTGTGGATAACCAGGGCGGGAAGGAAACGAAGGCCGTTTCCGCGCCGTTTGAGGCGGAAATCGCCTCCTTCGCGGCGGCGCAGCCCGTCCGATACGCCGTTTCCGGCTATTTGACGGACGCGAACGGCGCGCCGCTTGCGGGCCGTGAGGTTTCGCTGCTGGATGAAAACGGAAACGTGCTCGAAACGGTCGAAACCGATCCGCTGGGCGCGTACGCATTCGCGCGCGAAGGACGGGTTTCCGTCCGCGCGGACGAGGGCTTCGGCGTGCGCTATACTGAAAACGGCGCGCAGATGCTGCCGCTTCAAACGCGGCGCGTGCGCGTGGAGGGCGGCGAGGCCGTCCGCGGCGCGGCGCTGACCGTTCGCTGCGGCGAGGACGCGCGTGCGGCGCGCGCCGGCGATGCGCTCGTTTTCGAATGCCTGCCCGGTACGGAAATTGAAATCGAACTGCCCGAAGGGTATCTGTCCAAAACGCGGACGGAGGGCGGCGAAACGGTTTTCGCCGTTTATCGCGCCGCGTCGCTGCGCGGCCGCGTCTGCGAACCGGACGGAACGCCGCTTGCCGGCGCGCGCGTGACATACGGCGCGCAGCGCTGCGAGACCGGCGCGGACGGCGCGTTCGCGTTTGAAAACCTTTTCCCCGAGGAAACCGAAACGCTTCGCCTTGCGCCGCCCGCGGGGTATCTTGCCTGCGGCGCGGAAGCGGAGCAGATCGCGCTGGCGGACGGCGAGGCGCGGGAAATTACGCTTACGGCGATGCGCCCGGCGCGCGTCGAGGGCGTGCTGACCGAAGAGGGCAAGCCGCTTGCGGGCATGCGCGTGCGGCTGAACGAGGCGGAAACCGAAACGGATGAAAAGGGGCGCTTTGCGTTCGACGGCCTTGTGCTGGGCGAATACGCGCTTGCGTTTGAAACCCCGGACGGCATGGCGATCGAGGGCGCGCCGGAAAAAATCGAAATTACACGCTCGGGCGAGACGGCGTCGCTTGCGCTTTGCGCCATTCGCGCGGCGAGCGTGCGCGGCGAGGTCTGGCACGACGAGGATAACAACGGTCTGCGCTCGGCGAACGAGGCGGGCGTTTCCGGCGCGGAAGTGACGCTGCTGGACGCGTCCAGCGCGCCGCTTGCGGCCGTGACGACGAAGACGGACGGCGCGTTCGCGTTCGACGGCCTGCTGCCGGGCGAATACCGCATCGCGGTAACGCTGCCGGAGCATATGATTTTCTCGCGCGAGGCGGAAGGTATGCAGCGGCTCATCGCCGGGCAGGACGACCGCGCGGGCGAAAGCGCGGCCTTCACGCTGGCCAGCGGCGAAGAAAAGACCAGGCTGCTCTGCGGCGCGGTGCTTTCCGGCCGGATTGAAGGCAGGGTCTGGGAGGATGCGAACGGCGACGGCGCGATGGACGGCGCGGAAGCGCCTCTGGCGAACGTGACCGTCGCGCTCGAACAGAACGGCGAAACGGTGCGGACGGCCGTGACCGGCGCGGACGGGCGCTACGCGTTCGAGCATCTGCGCAGCGGCGATTATATCGTGCGCGCCGCGCAGGACGGCATGCTGGCGACGACGGGCGAGCCCGCCGCGATGGCCGTGCGCACCTGGAAAACGGATTTTGAAGCGAACCTCGGCTTTGTGCGCCCGGCGGAGATTACCGCCGCGCTTTTTGCCGACGAATCGGCCGACGGCGTGCGGCAGGCGGGAGAGCCCGCGCTGGCGCGCGTGACCGTCGCGCTTGTGGACGCGAAGGGAAAAGAAACCGCCTCTGCGCAGACGGATGCGGACGGCGTCGTCCGCTTCGGCGCGGTGTATCCGGGCGAATACCGCCTGCGCGCCGTCTGCCCTGAAGGCTGGACGGCGACGCTCGAGCCGGACGCGATCGCCGCCGCAAGCGGCGCGACGCTGGACGCGGGGCGCATCGGCCTGACGAAGCTGGGCGGCGTTTCCGGCGTCGTCTTTGCCGATGCGGATTACGACGGCCTGCGCGGCGAAACCGAGGCGGCGGCCCCGGCGGCCGTGACGCTTTTGGACGGCGAGGGGAACGCGCTCGCGCAGACGCGGACCGACGCGTCGGGCGCGTATGCGTTCAGCGGCCTGAAGGCCGGGAAATACATCGTCTCCTTCCGACTGCCCGAGGGCTGGCAGTTTACGCGCGAACGCGCGGACGCGCCCTCCTATAACAGCGACGTGCCCGAAACGGCCGCGAACGAGGCGCGCACGGCGCAGCTGTACCTGCCCATGGGCGAAACGCTGCTCGTGGACGCGGGCGGCTATCGCGCGGCGAAGCTTTCGGGCGAGGTGCGGCTCTCTCCCGACGGCGGCGAAGCGCTGCCGGGCGTGCGCGTGCTTCTGACGCGCGGCGGCGAAACCGTCCGCGAGACGGAAACGGACGCGCGCGGCGCGTATGCGTTCGACGCGCTGCCGCCCGGCGAATACGCTGTCGAGCCGCAGCTGCCCGACGGGCTGCTCGTGCGCAGCGAGGAAACGGAGTCTGTGACGCTTACAATGGGCGAATCGCGCGGAAACGTGCGCTTTGCGGCTGTTCGCGCGGCGAAGCTGACCGGCGCGATTGCAGGCGCGAACGCGTTTGTGACGCTGCAGGGCCCGGACGGCGCAAACTGGGAATGCAGCGAGGTCGGCGCGTTTACGTTCGACGGGCTGCTGCCCGGCGAGTACACGCTGCAGGTGCTGCCCGAGGCGGGCTTTGCGCTGACCGAATGGCGGCAGGAAACGCAGACCTTCTCCCTCGCGCCCGGCGAAACGCGGGAATTTGCGTTCGCCGCGCAGCCTGAAGCGACGGCGGCGGGGGCGGTTTGGTACGACGAAAACGGCGATAACCGCTCCGAAGGCGAAGCGCCGCTTGCGGGCGTGCAGGTAACGCTCAACCGGCTGGAGGACGGCGAGACGATCGCCCTGCGCACGGCGCGCACGGGCGCGGACGGCGCGTTCCGCTTTGCGGCGCTTGCGCCGGGCGAATATGCGCTTGCCTTCGCGGCGGAGGACGGCGAGGTCCGCTTTGCGCAGCCGGCGGCGTTTACGCTGGCCGAGGGCGGCGCGTGGGAGGAAGCCGTAGCGGCATGGCGGCCGGCGGAGGTTTCCGGCTTCGTCTGGGACGATAAAAACGCCGACGGACTGCGCCGCAGAACCGAAACGCCGCTGGAGGGAATCGCGGTCGAGCTGCTCAGCGCGGACGGCGATGTGATTTCTGAAACGGCGACGGACGCGGACGGCGCGTATGCTTTTGCGGGGCTGCGCCCCGGCGAGATGCGCGTGCGCTTCACGCTCGACGGCGGCTGCGTTTTCACCGACTATAACGAAAAAGGTTCGATCATCCGGCAGACGGACAGCAACGTGGGCGAGACGGATCTTTTCGCGCTGCGCGCGGGCGAAGTGCGCGCCGACGTCAGCGCGGGGTCGCTTACGGCGGGCCGCGTGGGCGACCGCGTCTGGGTGGACGAAAACGGCAACGGGCTGCAGGACAGCGGCGAGCCGGGCCTTGAAAACGTGACGGTCATTCTCATCCGCGTGGCGGCCGATTACAGCGAGAGCGAATGCCGCCGCACCGTGACCGATGCGGCGGGGCGCTATCGCTTCGATTTCGTCCGTCCGGGCACGTACCGCGTCCAGTTCGAGCTGCCCGACGGCTATGCGCCTACCGTTTTCCTCGCCGACTATCCGACGATCAACAGCAAGCTTGAAACCAACACCAAACGCCCCGGCCTTACCGCAACCTTCCAGGTGCGCTCGGGAGAGACGTATCTGGCCGCGGATGCGGGGGTTGTGGAGGAATAAATAGATAATATTTTTTTCTGGGGGAAAACCCTTCCTTTCTGGAGAAAGGAAGGGTTTTCCCCCAGCCCCCCTTTCCGAAGGAAAGCCGCTTTTTTACGCGCCCGCCGCTCTCAACGAGCGGCGGGCGCGTATGTTTCGTTATAGGTTCAGCAGGGCCTGAGCGGCGGAGAGAGGGGTCAGGCGGGTGGTATCGAGTTTATGGGTTTTGAGCGTGTCATTATAGTGGGTCAGGCGTTCGAGCGCGCGGGGGAGCACGTCCGGAGCGCGCAGGCCCGCGTCGATATCGCGCTGCAGGCGGCGCTCGAGTTCGGCGGGCCCGCACGTGAGGGAGACGGCGACGACGCGCGTTCCCTCCGCGCGCAGGCGCGAGAGAATTGTATCGAGGATGGACTGCTCGTGCATCACCCAGCAGAAGACGATATTTTCATATGCGCTGCAGGCGAGAAAATTATTGAGGATATGGCAGATATTATCCAGCGCCATGGCTTTTGTCTCGTCCGTGACGGTGAAAGGGTGCATCTCCCAGCACCAGTCGCCGTCGAGAAACGCGCAGGCGGGGAGCATCCGCTCGAGCAGGCGGCAGGTTGCGGTTTTTCCCACGCCCATCGGGCCGCCGACGAGATACAGCGTTTTTTGCATATACGGCCTCCTTTTTTGCACAGTATAGAAGTTTTCATTAAAAAATGCAACTTCCTGCAAGAAAATTGCGTTTTTCCAGAAAACCGCTTGACAAGCGCCGGGGGCGGGATTATAATTCGCCCATATTCAGTTTTCAAGCGCAGTTGCGCCGGAAGGAGGCTCGCACACATGATTAACAGTTGTGCTATGGGTATGTCGATGCGTGCGGCCAACACCGTGCGTTATTTGTGCTGCGCAGCCTGAGGCTTCGTTTTTCCGTAAGCTTTTGGCCGTTCCGCATAACGCGCGGAACGGCCTTTTTGTTTTCCCGATTTTATACAGAGGTGATTGCGAATCATGGCTTCCACTCCTTCCCGCGAACAGCTGCCCGTGATGATCGACATCCAGGGCGTCCGCAAGACGTTCTCCGGCGCGCAGGGCGAGGTCGTCGCGCTGGACAGGATCGATCTGACGATCCGCCAGGGCGATATTTACGGCGTGATCGGCATGAGCGGCGCGGGCAAATCGACGCTCATCCGCTGCGTCAACCGGCTTGAATCGCCGACGGAGGGGCGCATTCTCATCGGCGGCGAGGACATTCTTACGGCCAGCCAGAAGGATCTGCTCCGCCTGCGCCGCCAGGTGGGCATGATCTTCCAGCAGTTCAACCTGCTCATGCAGTCGACCGTCGAAAAGAACATCATGTTCCCGATGGAGATTTCCGGGATGCCGAAGGATCAGGCGCGCAGGCGCGCCAGGGAGCTGCTGGAAATCGTCGGCCTTTTGCAGAAAGCGGACGCGTATCCGGCGCAGCTTTCCGGCGGCCAGAAGCAGCGCGTGGCCATCGCCCGCACGCTGGCGACGAACCCGAGCGTTCTCCTCTGCGACGAAGCCACCAGCGCGCTCGACCCGATGACGACCAAGTCGATCCTCGAGCTGCTGCAGAAGCTCAACCGCGAGATGGGCATCACCATCGTCGTCATCACGCATGAGATGCAGGTTATCCGGCAGATCTGCACGCAGGTCGCCATCATTGACGGCGGACGCATCGCCGAAAAGGGCGACGTCGCCGAGATCTTCACCAACCCGCGCACGCCGGCGGCGCGCCGTCTCTTCGGCATCCCCGAGGGCGGACGCGGAAAGGGCGGCCAGTGCGTGCGCGTCGTATTCGACGGCGGCAGCTACGTCGAGCCGATCATCTCCGAGATGGTGCTCGAGCTGGGCGCGCCGGTGAGCATCCTGCAGGCGGATATCCGGCAGATTCAGGGCCGCAGCATCGGGCAGATGATTGTCCGCCTGCCGCAGAGCGAAGACAGCGCGCAGCGCGCCATCCGCTATCTGCGGGATCGCAGCCTGACGGTGGAGGAGGTTGAAGAAAGCAATGTCGGCTAAACTGTGGGCCGAAATCGGCCTGGGCATTTATGAAACCTTTTACATGACGCTCGCCTCGACGCTGCTGGGCTATGTAATCGGCCTCCCGCTGGGCGTGATCCTCATTATCACCCGCCGCGACGGCATCCGGCAGAATCTGGCGGTCAACCAGGTGCTGGGCGTGATCGTCAACATCATGCGCTCCATCCCGTTCCTGATTCTGATGATCGCGATCATCCCATTCACCCGCTTCGTTATGGGCAAGAGCTACGGCTCCACGGCGACGATCGTGCCGCTGACGATGGCGGCCTTCCCGTTCATCAGCCGCATGGTGGAATCCTCGCTGGCCGAGGTGGACGGCGGCGTGATCGAGGCCGCGCAGGCCATGGGCGCCACGCCACTGCAGATCATCCGCAAGGTTTACATTCCCGAGGCGACTCCGTCGCTGATTTCCGGCGCGGCCATCGTGGCCACGAATATCCTGGGCTATTCCGCAATGGCCGGCTCGGTCGGCGGCGGCGGCCTGGGTGCAATCGCCATCAACTATGGCTATTACCGCTTCAACGCGGAGGTCATGGTCGTCTGCATCGCGATTATGGTCGTTCTGGTGCAGGCCATGCAGCTGGTCGGTACGAGGCTCTCGGTCCAACTGGACCATCGGCTTCGCTGACATATACACCCAACAAAATTGGGGAAAAATTCGTAAGGAGGACGGAAACCATGAAGAAACTGCTTGCTCTCGTTCTGACCCTGGCGCTCGTGCTTTGCGCGGCGAACGCTTTCGCGCTGGAAAAGGTTACCATCGCTGCGACCCCCGTGCCGCACGTTGTCATCCTGGAGTTTATCGCCCCGTTTATGGAAGAGCTGGGCTATGAGCTGGATATCAAGACCTTCACCGATTACGTGCTGCCCAACCAGGTTGTCGAATCCGGCGAGATCGACGCGAACTACTTCCAGCATACCGCTTACCTCTTCGACTTCAACGAGAAGAACGGCACGCATCTTGTGCCCGTGATCCCGGTTCACTTCGAGCCCATGGGCGTCTTCAAGGGCAAGTGCGACAGCCTTGAAAACCTCAAGGACGGCGCGACCATCGGCGTGCCGAACGACACTTCCAACGAATACCGCGCGCTGGCGCTTCTGCAGCAGCTCGGCCTGATCACCCTCAACCCCGACGCGGGCGTTTCCGCCGGCAAGGTTGACATCATTGACAACCCCAAGAACCTCAAGATCGAAGAGATCGAAGCCGCTCAGCTGCCCCGCATGCTGCAGGATTTCGACCTGGCCGTTATCAACGGCAACTACGCGCTGGACGCGGGCCTGTCCCTGCTGACCGACGCCGTTGCCAGCGAGACCAGCGAGTCCGAAGGCTATGACAGCCGCGTGAACTACATCGTCGTCAAGGAAGGCAACGAAGACGCGCCGTGGATCGAAGCGCTCCGCGAATGCCTCAACCGCGAAGAGACCAAGAAGTTTATCGAGGATACCTATCAGGGCAGCGTCGTGCTGGCTCTGGACGCGGAAATCCCGACCGCGGACGCGGAATAATTTCTCCGCATAACGGATCCTGCAGCCCTCCCGCCGCAAAAAACGCGGCGGGAGGGTTTTCCTTTTTGCGCGCAGCGCGTATCTGTGATATACTGAAAACACAATACGCTGCGAAACGAAGGAGTAACGAATATGCGAAAGATTGCCATAGAAACCAATTTCCTCCGCGCGCCCTCGTGTCTGATTTCCTGCGGCGGCACGCGCGTGCTCTGCGCCGTGACGGTGACGGAGGGCGTGCCGCCCTTCCTCAAGGGCAAGGGGCAGGGCTGGCTGACCGCCGAATACGCCATGCTGCCCGCATCCACAGGCAACGGCCGCAAGCCGCGCGACGGCGTGAAAAAGGACGGCCGCGGCGTGGAGATTTCGCGCCTGATCGGCCGCGCGCTGCGGCAGGCGGTCGACCTGACGCGCCTGGGCGAGCGGACGATTACCGTCGACTGCGACGTGATCGAGGCCGACGGCGGCACGCGCTGCGCGTCGATTACCGGCGGCTTCGTGGCGGTCTGCCTGGCCGTCGACCGGCTGATCGCCGAGCATAAGCTGTTCGATTCGCCGATCGTGCGGCAGGTTGCGGCCGTCAGCTGCGGCGTAGTGGCGGGCGAGAACGCGCTTGATCTGTGCTACGAGCAGGACAGCCGCGCCGACGTGGACATGAACGTCATCATGGACGAAAACCGCAGCCTCATCGAAATCCAGGGCACGGGCGAGCATGCGGTCTTCCCGCGCGCGCGGCTTTCCGCGCTGCTCGATCTGGCGGAGGAAGGAATCGACGCGCTCATGCGCGCACAGCGCGAAGCGCTCGGCGAGGCTGCCCGCTGGATCGCCCCGAAGACGCCGCGCCTGCTTTTCGCCACCAACAACGCGCATAAGGCGCGCGAGGTGAAGGAAATTCTGGACGGACGCTACGAGGTGCTTTCGCTGCGCGAGGCGGGAATCGAACTGGACGTGGAGGAGACCGGCAAAACTTTCGCCGAGAACGCGCTCCTCAAGGCCGAGGCCGTCACAAAGCTGACCGGCTGCGCCGCGCTGGCCGACGATACCGGCCTGTGCGTGGACGCGCTCGGCGGCGCGCCGGGCGTATACAGCGCGCGCTATGCGGGCGAGCACGGCAACGACGCGGCGAACGTCGCGCTGCTGGAAGAAAACCTCAGGGATGTGCCCGCGCCGCGCACCGCGCGGTTTATCTGCGCGATGGCGCTCACGCGGCCCGGCCGCGAGCCGCTCGTCGTCGAGGGGCGCGCCGAGGGCGAGATCATCCCCGAATGCCGCGGCGAGAACGGGTTTGGCTACGATCCCGTCTTCCTCTACGCGGGCGGGGAGAAGACCTTCGCCGAAATGAGCGAGAGCGAAAAGAACGCCGTCAGCCATCGCAAGCGCGCGGCGGCCGCGCTGATTGCGGCGCTGGAGGCGGAAAAATAATGTACAGAATCGTTTGCGCGTCGGACGGGCATAACGCGCGCTTCGCGCGGGAGGATCTCGTCCGAGAAATGCCGGGCTGCGATCTGTTCTGCTGGCTGGGCGACGTGGAATCGGACGCGCTGTATCTGCGCGCCGCGCTGGCCGAAACGCGGCCGGAAACCGAATTCCAGGCCGTGGCGGGCAATTGCGACCCGTTTTCGTCCCTGCCGGGGACGGTGCGGCTGAACGCGGCGGGCGTGCGCGTGATGATCACGCACGGACATCTCTTTTCCGTGAAGCTGGAAACGGGGATGCTGGCCGAGGCCGCGGCCGCCAACGGCTGCGCGCTGGCGCTGTTCGGGCATACGCATCTCCCGTACTGCCGCTGGGAGGGCGGCGTGCTGCTGGTGAACCCCGGCGCGCTGAAGAACCGCGAATATGCGGTCGTCGAGATCGAGGGTTCGGGGGAGATCCGGGCGGAACTGAAAAAGCTGCAGGAAAAAATGCGATAAAGAAAAGGAGCGAAACGGGTGAAAACGCTCTTCCATGTAGATCCCTGGCTGATAACGGAAACGGAGCTGCACCGCGAGGACCGGGCGGCTGCCGACGCCGCGACGGCGGCGGGCAACGGCTTTCTCGGCGCGGACGGCGGATTTGAGGAGAAATATTCCGGCGACGGGTCGCGCCGCGCGCGCCTGGCGGGCGTGTGGGTTCCCCGCGCGCGGGAGGACGGCGAGCGGCGCGGCTGCAGCGCGTTTTACGGCTGCGCGTCCTGCGCGCCGGATATCCTGGAGACGAACGTGCGCGTTGGCGGCGAGGAGATCGATCTGGGCGCGATGGAGCCCGTTTCCTTCCGGCGGGAGCTGGACATGCGGCGCGGCGTGCTTTCACGGGCGTTTGCCGTGCGGCTGGAGGGCGGCGAGGCCGCGTGCGAGACGGAGCGGTTTTTCTCCGCCGCGCGGCCGGAGCTGCTGGCGCTGCGCTATCGCGTCACGCCCTCGTTCGATACGGTAATCGAATTCGCGCCGGCCGTGGATGCGAACGTCGAGCGCTGCTGGCAGCCGCTCGGCGCGGGCGAGCAGGACGGCAGATCGTATATTCTGGCGCGGACGGAGGAAAACCCGTTCGGCGCTGCGCGCTTTACGGTGTGCTGCGCGTTTTCCTGCGGCGGAGACGCGCGGGAAGCCGGGCCGGGCCGGGCGGAGCGGCGGGTTTGCAGGGCCGTTCGCGCGGGTGAAACGGCGGAAATCGTTAAATTTGTGGCGGTGACGCTTGCGCGCGGGGATGAAGAAACGCCCGAGGCGCTGCGCGGGCGTGCGCTGGACGCGCTCTGCGCGGCTGAAAGCGCGGGCTTTGACGCGCTGCTGGAAGAGCATGCCGCCGTCTGGGGGGCGCGCTGGGACGCGGCGAACGCGGAAATCGAGGCGGACGCAGCGGCGACGCAGGGCGTGCGGCTGGCGCTGTTCCGGCTGCAAAGCGGCTGCATGGGCGAGGCGCGAAACTGGGAGGACGATCTCTTCCGCGTGCCGGCGACGTTCGGCGTGCAGGGAGAGGAGGCTGGGAAGGCGCTGCTGCGCGAACGGTTCGAGCAGCTGCCGCAGGCGATGGAGGCTGCGCGGGCGATCGGCTGCAAGGGCGCGCTCTACCCGCTGGAAACGTTCGACGGCGAGGAAGGCTGCCGCGACGGCGAGGCCGTCCTGACGGCGCTGCACCGCAACGCGGCCGTTTTCTATGCCTTCTGGTTCGGCTACAAATATACCGGAAACAAGAAATTCCTCATCCAGTACGGCATGCCCGTGATGCTGGAAATCTGCAGGTTCTGGGTGAGCCGGGCGAGCTGGCAGCCCAAGCGGCGCAGGGTTCTGTTCCTCTATACGACCGGTCCGAACGAATACGAGCGCTGCGTCGCCAACAACTGGTATACGAACCGCATGGCGCGCTTCTGCCTGGAAACCTTCTGCGACCTTGCGCAGAACGTTACCGGGACGATCGTCCTGCGGCCGCTCGGGCTGACGGGGCGGGAGCTTCTGCTCTTTACGCGCGTTGCGCGCAATCTGTATCTGCCCGAAAGCCGCGGCCTTTTCGAGCAGCAGGACGGCTTTTTCGACAGAGACCTGCGTCCCGCGGCGGAGCTGGAGGAAGCGGAACTGCCGCCGGAGCGGCACTGGAGCTGGGATCGCCTGATGCGTAGCGCGCTGATCGCGCACGCCGACGTGCTGCTGGGGTTTTACTGCCTGCCGCATCAGTATAAGGACGAAGAGATTGCGCCGAATTTCGACCTCTACGAGCCGCTGACGCTGCACCACGGCGCGTCGGCGGGGGTGCACGCCGCGCTGGCGGTACGTCTGGGCCGGGAGGAAAAGGCGGCGGAGCTGTTCGGCCGCGCTGCGGGGCAGGCGGCGGGCGGAGAGGCGCTTCGCGCCGCGGAGCAGTGCGGCGCATGGCTGGCGCTCGTGCGGGGCTACGCTGGGCTGAGCGTCGAATCGGGCGCGCTCACCTTCGCGCCGCGCGCGCTGAAAAAAGCGCGGCCCTTCTCGCTGCGCCTGCGCTATCAGGATCGCGTGGTCGGCTTTACGCTGCGGGAGGGAGAATTCGCGCTGGAACTGCTGGCCGGTTCGCCGCTGCTTGTGATGGCGTACGACGAATGCGTCCTGCTCAGGAAGGGAAAGCCCGTCGTGCGCGAGGTGTTTAATATTTCCTGAAAAAATTTCCGAATTGCGGCTTTTTTCCGGGCCGCGTGTGTTGTATAATGGTAAGGCGGAATGAAAATGAAGGGGGAACGTGGCGATGCAGCAGCTTTGGCAGCAGGTTACCAGTCTGCTGTGGACGATTGTCAGCCGTCCCACGATCGTGGACATACTGGATATCGCTATCGTGGCGTTTCTGATTTACAAGCTGCTCGTGATCGCCAAGGATACGCGCGCTTCGCAGGTGCTCAAGGGTATCGCGGTGGTGTTCGTCCTTTACTGGGTGAGCGACTGGCTGGGCTTTAAGGCGCTGAACTGGATTTTGCAGCTGGTGGTCAACAGCGGCGCGGTCGTGCTGGTCGTTCTGTTCCAGGACGAGCTGCGCAGGGCGCTTGAGCGCATCGGCCGCGCAAGCTCCGCCTCGCATATTCGCGCGGGCGAGAAAAAAGAACTCGGCGCGAGCGTGACGGAGGAAATTATTACGGCGCTTACGCGCCTGTCCCGCCGCCGTGTCGGCGCGCTGATCGTTATCGAGCGCAAGACGGGCCTGCAGGATATCATCGATACCGGCACCCGGATCGATTCCGAAATTTCCGCCCCGCTGATCGAAAACATCTTCGAACCCAACACCCCCCTGCACGACGGCGCGGTGATTGTGCGCGGCTATCGCATCGAGGCCGCCGCCTGCCTGCTGCCGCTGAGCCAGGATACCAGCATCAGCCGCGACCTGGGCACGCGCCATCGCGCGGCGCTGGGCGTTTCCGAAATTACCGACAGCGTGACGCTGATCGTCTCCGAGGAAACGGGCATCATCTCCATGGCGCGCGGCGGGCGCATCACCCGCTACCTCGACGCGGCGAGCCTGCGCCAGGTGCTCGAGGAAATCTACGGCGACGAAAGCGCTGCGAACGTAAGCCTTCTCTCGCTGCTCTTCCCGCCGAAGCACCATAAGGAAAAGACGGAAAAATAATTCGCACGCTGAAATAAAGGAGGGGATACCATGCAGACGCAGACGCCCGAAAGCCGCCCCGCGCCCGAGTCGAGGTTCCGGCTTATCTGGAAGCGCATCAGCCGGCATCCCGTCCTGAAGCTGTCTTCCGTGCTGCTGGCGATCATCTTCTGGCTCGTCGTTATCGCGTCCGATCCGTCGATCGAGCGGCAGAAGGAAATCCTTGCCAGCGCGTCGGTTACCGGCGCGGACACGCTGCGCACGCGCGGCTATGTCGTCACCGACGATCTGACAAGCGAGGCAATTAACGTCGAAATCACCGCGAAGGTGACGCAGGGCAACTACAACCGCGCCACCGCGTCCAGCTTCTCTCCCCGGCTCGATCTTTCGCAGATTACGGGAGAGGGGCGGCAGGAGGTTTTCTTCACCGCCGGCTACAGCACGTACGGCGAGGTCGTTTCCTTCAACCCGAAATCCGTGTTTGTGAACGTGGAGCGCTATATCACGCGCAGCCGCGTCCCGGTGACCGTCCGCACGGCGGGCGAAGCGCCGGAGGGGCTGTGGCATTCCTCCGCGACGAGCGATCCGTCGATGGTTTCCGTCAGCGGCCCCGCGTCGCTGGTGGAGCAGGTGCGCCGCGCGGTGGTCGAGCTGCCGCTGGAGAGCATGGATGCGGCGGTTGAAAACAACCGCGTCACCGTGCCCATCACGCTGGAAACCTCGACCGGGGAGAAGATTGAATCCCCGCTCATCCGCGTCACGTCCGAATCGGTCACTGTCGATTCCGTGCTGCTCGAGTGCAGCGTGCTGCCCACGCGTTCGTATACGGTGGACGCGCAGAGCGCGGTCACGGGAACGCCCGCGCACGGCTATCGCATCGGTGAAATTCACGTTTCGCCCGAGACCGTCGTGATTGCCGACAGCGCGGACGCGCTGGATAACATGCAGGCCATGTTCGTGCAGTCGCCCGTCGACGTCTCCGGCGCGACGGAGGATCTGCTCGTTACCGTGCCGCTCGCCGGTGCGACGGCGCACGCCTATTCCTCGGCGCGCGAGGTCGCGGTGAGCGTTTCCATCGTGCCCGCCGAGCATACGCATACGTATAACGATCTGCCCGTGCAGGTGGACAACCTCGCTCCGGGGCTTTCCGCGCGGCTCAGCCGCGAACGGCTCGGCGCGATCATCACCGGTGCGTATCAGGATGTCGAGGGCCTGAAAGCCGCGAATATTCACCTTTACGTCGATGCGTCCGGCCTGGGCGAGGGCGTGTATAACGTCGAGGTGCGCTGCCGCGTGGACGGCACGGAGGCGTACGCCTTCACCCCGCAGCAGCAAACGGTCACGCTGACGATTCAGCCCGAGGCGGAATGAAACAAAAACTTCCCCCGGTTCGTTAATTAACCGGGGTTTCTTTTTTTGCAGAAAGAAGGTGCTGCGCGTGTCGAACCTTGGAAAGACGATTTACTCGGCGCTGCTGGTATGGATGCGCGCCGTAAACGACTGGATCTGGTCGCTGTTCAGCGGCGGCGGAGAGGGGCTGTACAAGCTCGTTCTCGCGCACTGGAAAACGTGGCTGATCGTGCTCGTCGTGACGGGCATGGCGGTCGACTGGCTGGTGTGGATGGTGCGCTGGCGGCCGCTGCGGCTGATCTTCGGCAAGCGCGTCAATGTGCCCGAACCGCAGAATGAAGCGGACTGGGAGGACGAGGACGAGCCCTATTACCGCCCGGACGACGATGCGGATCTGGACTCCGCCATGGCGCATGCCGACTGGACGGATACCACGCTGCGCACGCTTTCCGAAATCGATCCGGACTGGGCGGACAACCTTTCGCTCGACGCGCCCGAGGTGCTCGACTACGCGCCGCCCGAACCGCCGCGCCGCACGGTCGACGATCCGTGGGCGGAAACGCCGGACGAGTATTTCTATGACGTTGACGACGGAGAAACCGAGCCTGCGCCGCAGCCGTATGCGCCGCCCGCGCAGCCGGAATCCGACCCTGAGCCGGAGCCGCAATGGCAGCAGCCCAGCCCCGATCTGTACGCCGCGGAGGGCGACGACGAGGCGATGGAAGGCGGTACGCGCGTTTTTGGGCGCGCAGGCGCGCCTGTCCGCCGCCGCGAGCCTGCGCAGTACGACACGCCGGATTTTGCGCCCGACGAGCCCGTGCAGAACGACGATAACGCATACGTCGAGCCGGACGAGGCGGCCGATTACGCCGCTCCGCCCACGCGCCGCAGAAGGCGCGGCATTCGCGCCAGCGGCTGGAACGACGAGGACGCGCCCGTTTCCGCCCGCCGCGTGACGAACGACGACGCTTCTTCAGCCCGACGCGCGGCGGATTCTGACGCGCGCCCCGCGCGCCTGGTAACGCCGGAACAGTCCGCGCCGCAGCCGTACGCCCAACAACCGAAACGCAAACGCTTCCTTTCCCTCTCCGCCGACGGCGAGGAGGCCGTCTCCGGTCTCCCGCCCATGCCCACAGATGGCGACGCTTTCTACAATGCCGCCATGCCCGACGGAAGCAGGAGAGACGAGAGGTAGGGGAGACGGGGGTTTTTGCGTGGGAACCTTTCTTTCTGAGGAAAGAAAGGTTCCCACGCGCCCCCTCCAAAGAAAGCCGTGTTTTTTTGCGAGAGGGTTCTTCTTTCGGGAGAAAGAAGAACCCTCTCGCGCTCTCCCGAAGAAAGCCGCATGGGATTTCCTGTTCCGGCGCGCGGAGAGCGCGCTGGAACGGAGAAACGCTGCGGCAGAGAAAGCCGTGTTTTTTTGCGAGAGGGGACTTCTTTCAGGAGAAAGAAGAACCCTCTCGCGCTCTCCCGAAGAAAGCCGCATGGGATTTCCTGTTCCGGCGCGCGGAGGGCGCGCCGGAACGGAGAAACGCTGCGGCAGAGAAAGCCGTGTTTTTTTGCGAGAGGGGACTTCTTTCAGGAGAAAGAAGAACCC
>CAKTTL010000044.1 GCA_934615235.1 uncultured Clostridia bacterium | reverse complement strand
CTTCGGCGTACACATCGCGGATGTACTTGAGGGCTTCCTTATAGGCGGGGCTGATCGCGTTGGTGGTGATGGTGCCGTCCTCGTTGAGGAAGCTGGCCTGCGCCGGGGACGCGCCGAACGCGCCGAAGAGCGGGCTGAGCGTGTTCACGCCGGAACCGCCGAGGCCGTAGGTGTTGTTCTGGCCGTCGCCGTCAGGATCCTGCGTGGTGAAAGCGCGCATGACGTTGACGAAATCGTCAAGGGTCACCGGCACTTCCAGGCCGAGCTTGGTCAGCCAGTCCTGACGGATGGCGATGACGTGGTTGGAGGGCGTGCCGCTCACGCTGGGAACGCCGTAGATGCGGCCGTCCTGCTTGGCGTAGGTCCAGTTGTCGCCGACATAATTGTTCAGGTCGGTGTATTCATCGGTGACGTAGTCGGTCAGGTCGGCCCAGGCGCCTTCCGCCGCATACTCTTTCCACATGCCGTAGTCCAGACGGACGACGTCGGGCATATCGCCGTTGGCGATGTAGAGCGCCAGCTGCTGGGAGAAGTTGCTGCCGTCGCCTTCAGTGAGGTTGAAATCGACGCCGATTTCGTTCTTGATGTATTCGCGGGTAAGGTCGGTCGCCTCGTTCATGGGGCGGGAAGTGGCATAGAACACGTTGAGCACAACGGGTTCTTCGGCCAGCGCGGGCAGCGCGGTCGCCGTCAGCACCAGAGCCAGAGTCAGAACCAGGGTAAGGATCTTCTTCATGGAGAGTTCCTCCTTTTTTATTTTTACACGGCTTTCGCCGTGTAAATTACGCGCTCATCCCTTCAGGGAGCCCACCATAACGCCTTTGACGAAATACTTCTGCACGAACGGATACACGCACAGGATCGGGATCATCGTCACCACGATCATCGCGTCCTTCATCGTTTCGGGCGCGACGCCCTTCTTCGCGTCGTCGTACATCATGCTGTTCATCTGCGCGGTCTGCAGCACCTGACGCAGAACGGTCTGCATGGGCCAGAGGCGGTTGTTGCGGATGTAAATGATACTGCTGAAATAATCGTTCCAGTAGCCCACGGCGTAAAAGAGCGTGATCGTCGCCAGCGCCGCGCCGGAGAGGGGCAGCAGGATATGGAACACATATCCCGGCAGCGATTCGCCGTCGATGGAAGCCGCCTCGTACAGGCTTTCCGGCACGCTCTGGAAGAAGTTGCGCAGCAGAATCATGTTGTACGTGCTGATTGCGCCGGGAATGATCAGCGCCCAGAGCGTGTCGATCATGCCCAGAGAGCTGACGACCAGGAACGTCGGCACCAGACCGCCGCCGAACATCATCGTGAACACGAAGAAGAACGTCAGCACGCCGCGCCCCGGCAGCTTGCGCAGCGAAAGCGCGAATCCGCCCAGAATCGTCAGCAGCATGCTGACCGCCGTGCCGCCGACGGTAACGATCAGCGTATTGCGATAGGCCACCGGCACCAGGTCGTTGCGGAAGACCTGCTCGTAGGCGTCCAGGTGCAGGCCGTCCGGCCAGAGAATGAATCCGTTCTTAATCAGATGCGCCATGGAGGAAACGGAACCGCAGGTTACGTACCAGAACGGGTACAGGGTGACGATCAGCACGATCGTCATAATCAGATAGTTCACGGCGTTAAACGCATGATCCGCCGGCGTTTTCCTGATTTTCATTACCAGATTCCCTCCCCGTCCGTCAGTTTGCGGCTGGCATAGTTCGTCAGCACGATCAGCATCAGACCGATGATGGACTTGAACATGCCGGAGGCGGTCGCAAGGCTCATATTGTTCGTCGAACCAAGACCCACGCGGTAGACATAATAATCGATCGTTTCGCCGACGTCGAGCGTCAGGTCGGAAATGAGCACGAAAATCTGACCGAAGCTGACGTTGAGAATTTTACCGACGGTCAGAATCAGCTGGATGGAGATGATGCCGCGAATCCCCGGCAGCGTCACGTGCCAGATGCGCGCGAAGCGCCCCGCGCCGTCGATCAGCGCCGCCTCGTAAAGCTGCTCGTCCACCGAAGAAATGGCCGCGATGTAGATGATCGCGCTCCAGCCGAGCGATTTCCAGATATCCGATACCACCACGATCGGGCGGAAATACCGGCTGATGCCGATATAATTTTGAGGCGTGCCGCCGAGCGCGCGGACAATCGCGGCGATTGCGCCGGTGCTGGGCGAAAGGAGCATATACACCAGACCGCCCGCGACCGACCAGGAAATGAAGTGCGGCAAATAGCTCACCGTCTGCACGATTTTCTTATAACGGATGCCCGGCATTTCGTTGAGCAGAATGGCGAAAATAATCGGGAGCGGGAAACCGAAGACGAAATTCAGACCGCTGAAGACCAGCGTATTCTGAATCGACCGCATAAACGCCGCAGACCCGAACAGCCGCTCGAAGTTTTTCAACCCCACCCACGGGCTGTTCCAGATTCCCTTGATCACGCTGTATTTCTTGAACGCGATGACCAGGCCGCCCATCGGCGCATAACAGAAAATCGCATACCAGAGCACCACGGGCAGCAGCAGCAGATACGCCGGCCAGTACTGTTTCAGCCGGTAGCTCAGCTTCTCCTGGTTACCACGCCTTCTTTGCATGATCCATCCCTCATCCTCTCTATCTTGAGCCGTTTCGTTTGGCGAAAGAATCCGTTAATTTACATATTTTTCGTCGATCCCTTCCAAGCCGCGGTTATTTTATCATGCCTGTGATGAAAAAAACAATCGTTCCGTTTGTGGTTATGTATCATGATTTGTTCTTTTTCTCTGTGTCTTTTCTTTTTATAGCAAAACAGGCCCGCTATGCGAGCCTGTTTCCGCCTTTTATGATTCTAAATCGTAAGCGTCCCGCCGTTTCCGGCAACGACCTTGAGCACCTTCTCTTCCTCGCCCGTTTCCGCGTCGATATACACGAAATACCGGCTGCCGTTCCATTCGCCCGCGAATTCCCAGCAGAGTTTCTCCGTTTTGCCGCTGTCCAGCCCGTCGTCTACGGGAATGACGCACAATCTCGAGCCAGTCACGGTCAGGCGGCCCGATACGGCGCGAAGCGCCTGTTGTTCATCCACCTGCGGCGCAAGGTTTTCCCGCTCGGTGTGGTTCATCCAGTAGTTATTCGCCTCAAGGCCGACCACCTCGCCCGTATCCATGCGCACCTGCGCCTTGACGAGGTCGGGGTAGAGCGTCACGCCATCCTGCACGGCGGCGAAGCTGATCACGGCCAGTCCGTCGTACTGCTGCGTGAAGCTGGGCTCCATTTCGCCGAAACCGTGGCTTTCAAGGAACTCCCGCGCGCGCGCCACGCACGCTTCCATGCCCAGCTTCGTTTCAAACCCTGCCGTTTCCGGCGCCATCCAGAGGATTTTGCCGCCCTGCCGGGTCACCTGCAGGGTAATCGTCACGCCGTCCGTCTCCGCCGACACGCCCCAGCACGGGATCGGCCCCTGCATATCGGATGCGCGCTGCGCGCGCGCCGCGCCAAGGAACGCGCGCCCCGCCTCGACCGCCTGCTCGGACGTGATCTCCTCCCCGCTCAGTCCGCGCGGCGCGCCCTGCCGCACGCCGTCGGAAAACGGTCCGTCGTAGAGGAGCGACGGATACTCGATGCCGGACAGTTTCTGTTCTTCGCTCGGCGCGTCGTAGGCAAAGCCCTCGCCGTTTTCGAGGTGACGGCGAAGCTCCCCGCTTTTCTGCATCAGCTGCGCCAGCTGGCGCACGTCCGTCTCGCTCAGGGTGCGCCCTTCCGCGGCGGCCGCGGCGAGGGTCTGCGCGTAATCGGCCGTCTGGCCGAGAAACTTCAGGCCGCTCTCATCCGCGCCGTACGCGGCAGGCAGGGCGGACAGGTTTTCGCTTGCCGCGCCCGCGAGCGACGAAGCGCGCCCCAGCAGCAGCGCATGCTGGCCGGGTCCTGAAGCGACGAGCGCTTTGGACAGATCGGCCTCGAGGTTGGTCAGCGAATCGAGCGCGCTGTAATAGGCGCGTTCGCGCCCCGCGCGGACGGTGATCTCCGCGGCCTTCGCCTCGCGAAACTGCCACAGGGCGAGCGCGACGGCAACGGCGAGGGCAACGAGAAGCAGCCAGATAATCGGAGTGGAATGTTTTTTCAGCATAGCTTACCTCCGGTTCTAGAGGGATTTTTCGCAGCGCGTATGCGACGGTTGTAGATGGATTTTTGCGGCTTCGCCGCAGGAAGGGGCATATCGCCGTGGTTCTGCTGGAACGTTTTGAAACGCGTTCGGCGGCTCCATGCAGCCATGTCGGCTCGTCCGCGCTTCGCGCGTACATTGCGCGCGGCTTTCGGCGGCTTCGCCGCGGCCTAGGGTGTATCTGAAAAAGGAAGAGGCGACAGCTCGAGCGGATTTTTCGTCAGTTCAAGGAGGGAAATCGAAGGTTTAGTGGGGCTAAATCGAGATTTTCCGACGCTGAAATGGCGGAAAAGACGCCGTGATGGAGCCTCAGGGAATTTTTCAGATACACCCTAGGGTGGGGACTCTGTCCCCACGCCCCTGCCAGGGAACTGAGTTCCCTGGACCTTCCGCCTTAACTCAAAGCCATGCAGCACTGCCTGCTCGTCCGCGCGTCCCGCGCGAACATTGCGCGCGGCTTTCGGCGGCTTCGCCGCGCGGGCTGGGCTACGTTAGGGGCTTTGCCCCTAAAACCCCACCAGGGAACTGAGTTCCCTGGACCTTCCGCTTTTTACCCCGTGCTTGCGTTACACGGCGAAAGAATGTGCCCCGATCGTCAGCCGCACCTCCCGCGACCAGATCCACGCGCTTACCGCCGTCGCCGGGTTATAATAATACAAACACCCATACGTCGGATCCCACCCGTTCAGCGCGTCCCTCGCCGCCCGATACGCGTCTTCATCCGGCGTCAGATACAGCTGCCCGTCCGACACGCACGTAAACGCGCCGTCCTGATAGATCACGCCCGAAATCGTATTCGGAAACGACGAGCTCTTCACCCGGTTGAGCACCACCGCCGCCACGGCGACCTTCCCCACATACGGTTCGCCGCGCGCCTCCCCGTACACGCAATGCGCCAGCAGCTCCACGTCGCTTGTTCCGGCGGCGCTGGCTGCCGTCGTCCCCTCCGCGCTCTGCGCGGAAATCCCCAGCGCGGCAAGCGTCGCCCCGCCGACGGTTCCGTCCGCCGTCAGACCGTTCGCGCGCTGGAACCACGTCACCGCCTCGTACGTGCTCTGCCCGAACACGCCGTCTACGCTGCCCGAGTAGTACCCCCACTGCTTCAGCTTCGTCTGCACCTGCCGCACGGTTTCCCCGCGCGAGCCCCAGTACACCGTTTCCGCCCGCGCCACGGACCACGCCAGCAGCCCGCCCAGCGCGACGCACACGGCGGCCAATATCGCAAGCGTCGCAATGATTGCCCTGCGCATCACAGCCATCCCCATCCTTTCAGCATTTCAGCAAACCACCATCTGAACCGCGTCGGCCCGGCCTGCGCGCCGAACGCGCCCGGAAAGAGCATGCCAAGCCAGTTATGCCCGCGCCCCTGGCCGAGCGTCACCTGCACGGTCGGCTGCGGGTTTTCCGGCGGGTAAAAAATCATTCGCACCCTGGCCGTCGGGTCGACGCTGCGCGCCGCGCGCCGCAGAGCGCTCAGGTTTATCGGGCGCATTCGCGCTGCTTCAAGCACTGCGTCCCGCGCCTTCAGCTTTCTTTCCTGATCCTCCTGCGAGTCGCTCCGCGCCACCACGCGCAGGTTCCAGCGCGTCGGAAAAAGAGACATAAATAACCGCATACTTTCCTCCCCCGGATTGAATATACGCATTTTTCCCTCCTTCGCGCATGAATATACCTTTGCAGCTTAATTTGCGGGAAATTGCATTTTTTTGCGAAAAGGTGTTGACAAACGCTTTTCCCGCGTGCTATAATCCGCTCAACTTCCAGAGGAAAGGAGATCGGGCCAAGATGCTGCGCAACGCCATTTTCGCATTTGCTTACCGCTATTACTTTTACTTTAGCTTTAAAGTAAGAGCGATTTGTGATGCAAATGTTTGGGCACGCGCTTGATTCAAAGCCGGATTTCCAATCCGAATTGATCGAAAAGCCGCAACCGCATGGAGTCACAAATCCATGCGGTTGCTTTTTTATTCCGTCCGTCTTGCCAAGGAGGTACGTATCATGAACGCAGCTTTCAACCCCCGGTGCAGGAACCCCTGAAAAATTCCGCAAATCCCTGCATCGAAAAAATAATTAAACGGAGGAAGCTACCATGAAAAACCATCTTTCCCTCGTGAAAATGATCCTTGCCGTCGTGCTGGCGCTTTCGCTGTGCATCTCGGCCGCTGCACTCGCGGATGATACGGTTTACACTGTCGGCATTTGCCAGCTCGTACAGCATGACGCGCTGGACGCCGCCACGCAGGGTTTTGAAGACACGCTCAAGTCGCTGCTTGGCGAAGACAAGGTTGTGTTCGATTATCAGGTTGCTTCCGGCGACAGCGCCACCTGCAACACCATCGTCAACTCCTTCGTCTCCAAGAAGGTCGATCTGATTCTCGCCAACGCCACGCCGGCCCTTCAGGCGGCGTACAACGCCACGGCGGAAATCCCGGTGCTCGGCACAGCCATCACCGAATACGGCGTCGCCCTCAGCCTGGACAGCTTTGACGGCACCGTCGGCGGCAACGTCTCCGGCACTTCCGACCTGGCTCCGCTGACCGAGCAGGCGGATATGATTCTCGAACTGTTCCCGGATGCGAAGAAGGTCGGCCTCCTCTACTGCTCGGCCGAACCCAACAGCGAATACCAGGTCAAGGTCGTTGAGGATTACCTCGCCGAAAAGGGCGTTGCCTGCACCCGCTTCTCCTTCTCCGACTCCAACGACATCGCGGCCGTGACCACCAAGGCCGCCGCCGACAGCGACGTGATCTACATCCCCACCGACAACACCGCCGCCGCCTGCACCGAAACCATCGGCAACATCGTGCTCGGCGCGAAGGTTCCCGTTGTGGCGGGCGAGCAGGGGCTCTGCTCCGGCTGCGGCGTGGCCACGCTGTCCATCAGCTACTACGACCTCGGCTGCAAGACCGGCGAAATGGCCGCGAAGATCCTCACCGGCGAAGCGAACGTTTCCGAAATGCCCATCGAATACGCTCCGGCCACGAAGATGTACAACCCGGCCATCTGCGAAGAGCTGGGCGTGACCATCCCCGAAGGCTACGAAGCTCTCCAGTAACAAACGCTAAGGAGTGAGAAGATCATGATGGATTTGCTCGGCGCTCTGCCCGGTGCGGTCGCCCAGGGTCTGGTTTGGGGCGTTATGGCCATCGGCGTATACATTACCTACAAGATTCTGGACATCGCCGATCTGACGGTAGACGGTACGATCTGTACCGGCGCCGCCGTCTGTACGATGATGATGCTTTCCGGGCAGAGCCCGTGGCTGTCCATCCTCGGCGCGATGCTTGCCGGCGCGCTCGCCGGCGTCGTCACCGGTCTTCTCCACGTCTTTCTCGGGATTCCCGCGATTCTCGCGGGAATCCTCACCCAGATGACGCTCTGGTCGGTCAACCTGAAAATCCTCGGCAAGGCCAACCAGGCGATTTCCGCGCGCAACACCGCCGTTTTGCTTTCCCAGATGAACATCCCGCACGCGCTGATCGTGCTGGCGGTCGTCGGCGTGCTGACGGTCGCAATCCTGTATCTCTTCTTCGGCACCGAGCTGGGCTGCAGCATCCGCGCAACGGGCTGCAATCAGTCCATGAGCCGCGCGCAGGGCATCAACACCAACTTCACCAAGGTAACGGGCCTTGCGATTTCCAACGCCATCGTCGCCCTCTCCGGCGCGCTTCTGTGCCAGTATCAGGGCTACACCGACATCAATATGGGCCGCGGCGCGGTGGTCATCGGCCTGGCGGCCGTGGTCATCGGCGAGGCGCTTGTGCGCCGCATTTCGCCGAACTTCGCCGTTCGCCTGACCGGCGTAATCGCCGGTGCAATCGTCTACTACGTTGTCTATCAGACGATCATCTTCGTCGGTTTCGATACCGATATGCTCAAGATGTTCTCGGCCATCGTCGTGGCGGCTTTCCTGGGCGTGCCGTATCTGAAAAAGCAGCTTCACTCGCCGCGCAAGGCAACCAAGGGAGGTGCGGATCATGCTTGAAATACGTCATATAACGAAAATCTTCAACAAGGGCACGATCGATGAAAAGGTCGCGCTCCGGGACCTTTCCCTCACCCTGAACGACGGCGATTTCGTCACCGTCATCGGCGGCAACGGCGCGGGCAAGAGCACGATGCAAAACGCCATCTGCGGCACCTGGCTGCCGGACTCCGGCAATATCCTCATGGACGGCGTAGACGTAACGAGCCTGCCCGAGCATAAGCGCGCAAAATACCTCGGCCGCGTCTATCAGGACCCGATGATGGGCACTGCGGCGGGGATGCAGATTGAAGAAAACCTCGCCCTGGCCACGCGCCGCGGTAAGCGCCGCACGCTGCGCCCCGGCATCCGCAAGAGCGAGCGCGAACAATATCGCGAGCAGCTCAAGGAGCTCGGCCTCGGGCTGGAAACGCGCCTTGCCGCGAAGGTGGGCACGCTTTCGGGCGGCCAGCGCCAGGCGCTGACGCTGCTGATGGCGACGCTGCAAAAGCCGAAGCTGCTGCTGCTGGACGAGCACACCGCCGCGCTCGACCCGAAAACGGCCGCCAAGGTGATGGAACTGACCGACCGCATTGTCCGCGAGGACAAGCTGACCACGCTGATGATCACGCACAACATGCGCGACGCCATTCAGTATGGCAACCGGCTGATCATGCTGCACGAAGGCCGCGTGATCCTCGATATTTCGGGCGAAGAAAAGCGGAAGCTGACCGTCGCCGACCTGCTGGAGATGTTCACCAGAGCCAGCGGCAGCGAATTTGCAAACGATCGCGCGATCCTGTCGTAAAGCGGTATAAATAGAAGATAAACGCAAATGATAAAGGCACCCTGAGCGAATCGGAGGTGTCTTTTTTTGATGAAAAACGAAAAGCAGGCGCAGCGGATTTCCATCGCGCTGGCGATATGCGGGATCCTGCTGCTGGCCGCGGGCGCAGGGATGCTGGTGGCGTCCGTTCCGGCGGCGGGACAGGAAGCGCTCGTCGCGCCCGGCTGCAAGCAGGCGCAGACGATTCTGTACGCGCGATGCGGGCATAGCGTGCTGCGGCGAATGGACGCGCCGGCCGGTTGGGTTGGGATGACGCGCAAGCGCGTCGAAGAGACGCTGGAGGCGGAAGGCGGCCGTTGGCGGATGACCGGGTTCGCGCCGGGCAAGATCGAGACGACGCAGACGCGGGATTTGTTCTGTCCTGCGCATTGGGTGCTGATGATGGATGAAAAGGGGGAAACGGGCGTATATCGGGATCTGGACGGAGAAAGAATGACAAAGGTGAAAGCGTATACGGTGGAGGCGGCTGATGAGGAGATGAGAGGGAAATTGCGGCAGGGGTTGGCGTATGATTCGTGGCAGGCCTTGGAGGATCATTGGGCAAGCACGGATTAAAAGCGGAAGGTCCAGGGAACTCAGTTCCCTGGCGGGGGGTATTAGGGGGACAGCGCCCCCCTAACGTAGTCCTGGCTTATGCGCCGCAGCGCATAAAAGAACCGCGCAATGTCCGCGCGGAGCGCGGACGAGCTAAACACGCTGCATGGTTCTGAGTAAAAACCGGGAGGTGCAGGAACCTCAGGTTCCTGCCGGGGTTTTAGGGGCAGAGCCCCTAACGTAATCCCCCCCACGCGGCCCATGGCCGCATAAAAAGAACCGCGCAATGTCCGCGCAGAGCGCGGACGAGCTGGCGCAGCCGCATGGTTTTGTGTTAATGCCGGGAGGTGCAGGAACCTCAGGTTCCTGCCGGGGTTTTAGGGGCAGAGCCCCTAACGTAATCCACCCTGCGGCCCATGCGCAAAGCAGCGCCCCAACGGCGCTGTGCAACGATTTCACGCCGAAATAGCCCCTGTCAGGCAGCCAGGAAATCACGAAAATCTTCGCGCCATTCCCCGTGTTTTTCCCCATGAACAGCGCCCTCCTTCCCTGCGCCCTAATGGACAAAACAACCGCGCACGCATGCAGCTGCATGCTCTCAGACTTTCGCCAGCGTCCTGCCGCGCATCCCCTCCTCCGCCGCACACCCAGCCTTAACGGGGCGAAGCCCCCTTATTTCCCTACCGTACCCTCCGCATATTTTTTTGCCTTGATATAATTTGAAATTCACTATTGACATTTCTAAACTACTGTTTATAATATATTAGTCGTAAGGACAATTTTTCAGAAAGGAGTTTTTTATGAACCCTCAATATAAAAAAGGCGTGCTGGAGCTTTGCGTGCTTTCCCTGCTAAAAAAACGCAATTGCTATGGATACGAAATATCGGAGTATCTGTCCGAGCATATCGACATTGCGGACGGGACGGTCTACCCCATCCTGCGCAAGCTGAAGGCCGACGGCCTGCTGACTACCTACCTGCAGGAAGAAAGCGGCGGCCCGCCGCGCAAATATTACGCGCTGACAAAGCTCGGCCGTGAAACGTATCAGACCGACCGCGCGGAATATCTCAAATTCGCGCAAACCGTTCAAACGCTGCTGAAAGAAGAGGAAGAAGCAGATGACAAAAAATGAATTTCTCAGCCGGCTCTCCGGGGCGCTTGCAAGCCGCGGCGTTGCCGACGCAGCCGATATTCTCGAGGAATATGAATCGCATTTCGTTAACAAACTGACCGACGGCTATTCCGAGGAAGAAATCGCCGCAAAACTTGGCGATCCCACGCAGCTGGCCGGGCAGTTCGAAGCGTCCTCCGCACGCGCGGCAGATGCAAAAAGGCGTTCACCGTCGCGGTGCTCTGCCTGATCGACCTGCTCGCCGGGCTGTTTTTCTGATGCTGGCTGCGTTTGGGCTCGTGCTCGCTGCGGCCGTACTCGCCTTTGCCGCGCTCGGGATCTGCCTGCTCGCCTGGCAAAGCCCGTACGGCTGGATTCCCGCCATGCCGCGCGCTTCCGCGCTGCTGTTCGGGCTGACGCTTCTGCCGCTGAGCGTGCTGACCGCCGCCGGCTGCGCGTGGTACGCCGCGTTCCTGCGGCAGGCGGCGCATGCGTTCGGCCGCTTTCAGCAAAACATGCTTGCAGGCGCCAGCGGCCGCGCCGCGCTTCCCGCGCTCCCGCTGCGGCCGCAATTCGCCGCCCGCAGCGCGCATGCGCTGCGGAAAACGGCATGCGCCGCGCTGCTTCTGTTCGCGGTGCTGTTTGTGGCGGCGCTGGCGGTATCGATGCTCCGCGCCGGAGCGTTCGAGTTCTGGCACGTTTGGGGCTGGTTCGGTTATATGAGCGCGTAAACGCGCCGGACGGAGGTTATGCGATGCGCAGTTTCTTCAATCGATGCGGCAAAGAGGTTTTACAGCTGACTCTGGCGCTGATTTGCGCCGCGGCCGTCGCTGCAGCGGGGCTCGGTCTGCTCTGCGCGTTCCATCCAAAGGCGCTGCTGACCTGCGCGGGGCTGCTTCTGCTGGGCGCAGCAGGGTATCTGCTTGGCTCGTTCATTCGAGTCGTCCTCATTCTTCTTCCAAAGAAAAAGCAATAAAACACGGAGCGTCCGGGCAACATTGTCCAGACGCTCCGTTACGTTACAAAGATATGAATTAGGGGGAACGTTAGGGGAATTCTGTTCCCCTAAAACCCCTTGCCAGGGAACTGAGTTCCCTGGACCTTCCGCTTTTTCTCAATACCATGCAGCTGCGCCAGCTCGTCCGCGCTCCGCGCGAACATTGCGCATTCCTTTTCTGCGCTGCGACGCTTGGGTTGGGGGGACGTTAGGGGAACTCTGTTCCCCAAGGGGATATCTGAAAAAGGAAGAGACGACAGCTCGAGCGGATTTTTCGCCAGTTCAAGGAGGAAAGCCGAAGGTTTAGCGGGGGCTAAATCGAGGCCTTTCCGACACAGAAATGGCGGAAAAGCCGCCGAGATGGAGTCTCAGGGAATTTTTCAGATATCGCCCTCCCCCCCTTGCCAGGGAACTGAGTTCCCTGGACCTTCCACCTTTTTCTCAATACCATGCAGCCCTGCCAGCTCGTCCGCGCTCCGCGCGAACATTGCGCGTTCCTTTTCTGCGCTCCGCGCTTGGGTTGGGGGGACGTTAGGGGAACTCCGTTCCCCTAAAACCCCTTGCCAGGGAACTGAGTTTCCTGGACCTTCCGCTTTTTACTCCTCCTCAGCGTTTCACGGCCAGGCACTCATAGCCCTTCAGGCGCACCAGCCCTTCAATCTTTTCCCCTGTCCTCACATTCTCGCACGCCGGCATCTCGACCATTCTCTCCGCAGGCGACGAATTCATCACGAACACAAACCGCCCATTCTCGCCAACTCGCTCCGTACAGACCAGCCCCTCGGTCAGGTTCTCGACGATCGGCGCAAGTCCCGCTTCCGCCGTCACGTGCTTATAGAACTCGCGCAGGAAATCCTCCCCGGCGCAGCCGGCCATATAATAGCACTTGCCCTTGCCGTACTCGTTCACCGTCAGCGCGGGATATCCCTTATAGAAATTCTCCTCGTATTCCGCCAGCACCTTCGCGCCCTGCGGATGCACCAGCGCCGCCCACTTTTTCACCTCGTACCGTTTGCCATTCCAGGTGAAGTGGTTCTGCTGCGTCTCGTCCAGCGCGTCGGTTTCCTCGTCCCACACGCCGAATACCTCCTTCAGCGGGCCGGGGAAGCCGTTCATATAGCACAGATCCTCCTCGTTGACCCAGCCGGAGCAATGCGTCGCGATATACGTGCCGCCCGCGGCGACGAATTCCTTCACCTTTTCCGCAAAGCCGGGGCGCAGCATATACGTCATCGGCCCGCAGACCACTTTATAATCCGCGATTTCGCGGCTTTCGTCCACGACGTCCACGCCGTAACCGGCCTGCAGGAACGCGTTATGGTGGCGCCTGACGATCTCTTCATAGCCCTTATCGAGGTTATTGCCAAACTGCGCCAGATCGAGCATCCAGCGGTTCTCCCAGTCGTAAACGACGGCGATCCGGTTCTCCGTTCCCGCGCCGACGACGGCCTTCAGCGCCTTCAGCGCCTGTCCAACCTTGCAGACTTCCTTATACACGCGGTTTTCTTCGCTGTTATCGTGCGAAATCACCGCGCCGTGGAATTTCTCCGACGAGCCGCGACCCTTGCGGAACTGGAAATACTGCACCGTATCCGAGCCGTGCGCAATCGCCTGCAGGCCCTGCAGCTCCAGCAGGCCCGGCTTGCGCAGGCGGTTCACCTGCTGCCAGTTGACCGCGGAGGGCGAAGATTCCATCATCATATACGGCTTACGGCCGCACACGCCGCGCATCAGATCATGCCGGAACGACGCGTCCATGCAGACGGCGACGTCTCTCTCGTCCCCCGTCCACATCGGATAGTTATCCCACGAGGATACGTCCAGATGCTCGCCGAGCTTGAAATAGTTGATGCCGGTATAGGTGTGCATCAGGTTCGTCGTGCAGGGCACGTCGGGCGTGATGCGCTTAAGCGGTTCGATTTCCCAATCGTAAAAATCGCAGAACTGATCGGTCGTAAAGCGCTTCCATGCAAGGGTCAGCCCGTGGCCGTTTTCGCCGCGCGGGCTGGGGCTTTCGATCTGCTCAAAGCTGCTGTAGCGGTGCGACCAGAACGTATTCCACCAGCTGTCGTTCAGGGTATCGATATCGCCGTAGCGGTTTTTGAGCCACTGACGGAATTTCGCCTGGCACAGCGGGCAATGGCATTCGCCGCCGTATTCGTTGGAGATATGCCACAGCCCCAGCGCGGGATGATCTTTATACCGCTCGGCCAGCTTCGTGTTGATCTGCCGCACCTTTTCCCGGTAGACGGGCGAGGTGAGGCAGTGGTTATGCCGGTCGCGGAACAATTCGCGCTCGCGGTTGCCGTTGACGCGGCGCACTTCTTCGTATTTTTCGGCCATCCATGCCGGGCGCGCGCCGCTGGGCGTGGCCAGAACGGCCTTCATGCCGTTGGCGGCGAGCATGTCCATTACCTCGTCCAGCCATTCGAAATGATACTCGCCTTCGCGCGGTTCCAGCATCGCCCATGAAAAAATGCCGACGGACAGCGTGTTGATCCCCGCTTTCACGCCCATTTTCATGTCGATCGGCCAAATCGTATCCTTCTCCCGAATCCACTGCTCGGGGTTGTAATCGCCGCCGTGCAGCAGCACGGGCATGCCTTTCATAATCGATGGAAATTGCGCCATAATGATCCTCCTTTTCGCAGGGTGTATCTGAAACAGGGAATTTTTCAGATACAACCTAAGGTTGACTGTTGGGTTTATTATACCATCCGCATGCGCGTTGTCAAAGTTTTTCGGCGCTCTGCGCCGTCTGAATCTGCCGCCGGTAATCCCGCGGCGTGCAGCCGTACGCCTGATGAAACACGCGAAAAAAATGCGACAGCGAGCCGAACCCCGTCTCGTAGGCGACTTCGCTGACGGAATTCTCCGTCTCCGCCAGCCGCGCGCAGGCGCAATAAAGCCGATAGCTCGTCAGATATTCGGAAAAGCCGCAGCCCACCGCGGCGGAGAACGTCGCGCTGAAATGGCAGGCCGAAAGGCCGCACGCATCAGCCGCGTCCCGCAGGCGCAGGGCCGGGTTTGCGTGGTTCTCGCGAATAAACCGCAGCGCCTGCTGCATCCTCCGACCGGACGGCGCGGCCGCGTATTCTCTGCCTTCGCCAAGCAGCCGCTCCAGCAGCAGCGCCGTCACGCCCTGATACTGCAGCTCGGCGTACGCTCCTCCCGCCTTCGCCGCCGCGGCGGCCAGCGGCGCCAGCGCGCCGTACGCTTCCCCGCTCAGCTTCCCGGCGCGCGCCCGCGCCGTCTCCAGGCCGAACTGGCGCGCCGTTTCCGGCAGAAAATGCACGCTGATCACCTGCAGCGGCGTTTCCGGCTCCACGCGGTGAACGTCCTCCGGCGTGCACAGGTACAGGCTGCCGCGCTCAAGCGGCACGCAGGCGCTGTTGAGCCACTGCCTTCCGCGCCCGTCGAGGATCAGTTCCAGCTCGTAAAAATCGTGCCCGTGCAGCGGACAGACGCCGCGCACCGTATGCGCCGCGCAGCTGATGCGCCCGGCGGTCTCCTCCTGCTCAAGATACGCGTATATAATCGGCGTAAAACGTTTCATGCCCGCGCGCCTCCTTCCCTGCTTCGCATTATACCGGAAATCGAAAGAAATGCAATAAATCCAGAATCAAAACGCAAGAAAACGGCGGGATAACATGATATATTTCCAATTAAAGAGCAAACATCGAAAAAGGAGACACAGTCGTTATGAGTGTTGAAACCAAACTGGAACTGAATCAGGGCTGGCAGCTTTGCGTAATCGACAACGCGCGCCTTTCCGGCGAAATCACCCGCACCGCCGACCTGACGGCCGATTTTATCCCCGCAAGCGTTCCCGGCGACTGGCCGCTCGACTTTGTTCGTGCAGGCCTGCTGGACGAGCCGTATTATCAGGACAACTACCTCAAAATCCGCGACTACGAAACAAGCCACGTTTTTTACTCGCTCCGCTTTCACTGGGCCGGCGAAACCCGCCGCACCTTCTTCCATTTCGAGGGCATTGATACCGTCGCGGATATTTACCTCAACGGCCATAAAATCGGCCACGCCGAAAACATGTTCATCCCGCACGTTTTCGCCGCGGAGGGGTTGGCGCAGGGCGAAAACGAGCTGCTCGTGCATATCCGTCCCGTCGCGCTGGAAGCGCGCAAACACCCCATCGGCGCGTTCGAATCGGCGCAGAAATACAACTACGAATCGCTCGTCGTCCGCAAGGCGGCGCATATGTTCGGCTGGGACATCTGTCCGCGCATCGTCTCGTCCGGACTGTGGCGGCCCGTATCGCTCGTGCGGGAGAAGGCGGAGCATATAAGCGACGTCTTCGTCTGGGTTCGCCGCCTGGAGGAAAACCGCGCGCATTGCGCGTTCATGTTCGATATCGATATCGGCGAAGAGCCGGTGAAGGGGTACGCGCTGCGCCTGGAAGGCGTATGCGGCGAGAGCCGGTTCGTGCGCGAGCAGCCGCTGTGGTACGTCCACGGCCGGATGGAGTTTACGCTGGAAAACCCGCGCCTGTGGTGGCCGCGCGGCTACGGCGAGGCGAACCAGTATGAAATGAC
The DNA here is from genome assembly GCA_934615235.1 of uncultured Clostridia bacterium. Classification (GTDB taxonomy): domain Bacteria; phylum Bacillota; class Clostridia; order Christensenellales; family Aristaeellaceae; genus Aphodomonas. The sequence continues at coordinate 5,605 of CAKTTL010000044.1, read as the reverse complement.
CGCCACGCTCCTGCGCGACGGCCAACCGGTCGATACGCTTTCCTTCCGGCAGGGCCTGCGCACGGCGGAACTGATCCACGACGACATCATCGCCGAGGACGGCAGCGGGGACTTCTGCTTCGTCGTCAATGGGAAGCGCATCTATGTCAAGGGCACCAACTGGGTACCGGCGGATGCGTTTCACGGCAGCGATATGGAGCGCATTCCCGCCATCCTCGATCTCGTCCGGGACGTCGGCTGCAACGCGATGCGCGTCTGGGGCGGCGGCGTTTACGAGAGCGATTTTTTCTACGACTGGTGCGACGGGAACGGCATTCTCATCTGGCAGGATTTCATGATGGCCTGCGGCGTTTACCCGCATACGGAGCGCATGCTCGGCCAGCTGCGCGAGGAAGCGGCGGCCGTCGTTCGCCACCTGCGCCGCCACGCCTGCATCTGCCTGTGGGCGGGCGATAACGAATGCGATCAGAACTACTGCTGGGGCGATATGAAGCAGGATCCTGCCCTCAACCGCCTCACCCGCGAGGTGCTGCCGCAGGTGCTGCACGCCGAGGACTGGACGCGCCCCTATCTCCCCTCTTCGCCGTATGTTTCGTCCGAAGCCTTCCGCACCGGCAAACAGGAGCAGACGCCCGAGCAGCACCTCTGGGGCCCGCGCGATTACTTCAAGGGTCATTTTTATCACGACGCAAACGCCGTCTTCGCCAGCGAAATGGGCTATCACGGCTGCAATTCGCCCGCGAGCATTTACAAATTCATCGGCCGCGAAAAATCCTGGCCGGTCGACGGCAACGAACAGTACCTCTATCATGCCGCCTCGCCCGAAACGCAGGACGCGCCGTATATCTATCGCATCCCGCTGATGTCCGGCCAGCTGCGTTTTCTCTTCCGGCAGGAGCCGCAAAACCTCGACGAATACGCGCGCATGAGCCAGATCTCGCAGGCGGAAGCGAAGAAATTCTTTGTCGAATCCTTCCGCAGCCGCCGCGGCAGGCGCACGGGACTGATCTGGTGGAACATCATGGACTGCTGGCCGCAGATTTCCGACGCGGTGGTCGATTATTATTTCTGCCGCAAGCTTGCGTATTTCTTCATTCGCCGCAGCCAGTCGCCCGTCTGCCTGATGATGGACGACCATTCGGGCGCGCTGACGCTCTACGGGGTGAACGATCTTTTGCGCGCTGTGCGCGCCGAATACAGCGTGCGCGACCTCGATACCGGCGCGCTGCTCGTTCGCGGCGAAACGCTGCTGGACGCGGAAACCTCCACGCCGCTCCATACCGTGCGCGACGACGGAAAGGCGCATTTTTACGCCATCGAATGGAAAACCGAAACCGGCGAAACCGGCACGAACCACTACCTGCAGGGCGCGCCGCAGTTTGATTATGAATGGTATATGCGCAACCTGAAAAAGATGAACTACGACGAATTTGAGGGCTTTGACGCATGAAAAAAATGTATCTGATCGGCAACGCGCACATCGATCCCGTCTGGCTCTGGCGTAAGGGCGAAGGCATGGCCGAGGTGCTTTCCACCTTCCGCTCGGCGCTGGATCGAATGAAGGAATTCCCGGACTATGTATTTACCTGCGCATGCGCGTATTATTACGAGTTCGTCTCCGAAATTGATCCGGAAATGATGCAGGAGATCCGCGCGCGGGTGGAAGAGGGGCGCTGGAACGTCGTCGGCGGCACATGGGTGCAGACGGATATGAACATCCCCTCGGCGGAATCGTTCGCGCGGCAGGAGCTTTACTCCCAGCGCATCCTCCGCCGCCTGACCGGCCGCATGGCGCGCACCGGCTATTGCGTCGATTCCTTCGGCCACAACGGAATGACCCCGCAGCTTCTGCGCCAGGGGCGGATGGAGAACTACGTTTTCATGCGCCCGGGCGCGCATGAAAACGCCGCGCTGGCCGATCTTTTCCGCTGGCGCGCGCCCGACGGCAGCGAAACACTGACCTATCGCATCCCCGTCAGCTACAACGACACAAATTCGCTCGCGGAGAAAACGGAGCGAATCGCCGAATACGCCCACGAAACCGGCACGGCGCAGATGAACTTCTACGGCGTGGGCAACCACGGCGGCGGCCCGACCATCGCCGGCCTGCGCTATCTCGACGGCTACATCGCCGCCCACCCCGACGCGGGCTACTCCGGCGCGGACGCATATTTTGACGACGCGCGCGCATCCGGCGCGGCGCAAAACGCCCCCGTCTGGCAGCACGATTTGCAGCACCACGCCTCCGGCTGCTACACGGCCAACGTGCGCGTCAAATCGCTCAACCGTCAGGCCGAAACGGCGCTGAACGAAGCGGAGCGGTATTCGCTGCTGGCACATCTCCTCGCCGGCGGGCCGGACGAGCGCGCCCGCATCGAAAAGGCGTGGAAAAAGGTGATGTTCAACCAGTTCCACGATATCCTCGCCGGCTGCACGCTGCGCTCCGCCGCCATGGACGCGCAGCACGCCTTCCACGGCGCGATCGACGAGGCGGAGGACATGATTCTCTACGCGCTGCAGCGGCTGGCCCGGCGCGTGAACACGCAGCCCGCCTGGGGCGGCGAATGCGCCGCGCCGCAAAAGCGCGGCTGGCTGCTGTGGCAGGCCGATTCCGGCATGCTGTCCGATCTGCCCGCGGGCGTCGGGGCGCCGCTGATCGTCTTCAACCCGCATGCGTTCCCGGTTTGCGCATGCCTGCGGCTGCCCGTCGCGGCGGGCTGCGTGCGCGATGCGGAAGGCGCGCGCGTGCCCATCCAGCAGGTGCGCGGCGAGCAGACGAACGGCGGCGACAAATACGTTTCCCTGCTGCGTGCGGAAGTTCCCGCGCTGGGGTATGCGACCTATTCCCTCTACAGCCAGCCGGGCGAGGCCGAACCGCCCGCATCGCCCGCAGCGCTCACGGAAACCGAAAGCGCGCTTCTTCTGGAAAACGGCGCGCTGCGCGCGGAATTCGACCGCGCATCCGGTCTTCTGCGCCTGACGGACAAAACGGCAAACCGCGTTCTCGCCGAAAGCGCCGCCCGCGCCGTCTTCATCGACGACAGCGAATGCGACACCTGGGCGCACGGGGTTTTCAAATTCGATAAGCTTGCCGGAACGTTCTCGGCCGTCGCGGTTGAGGCGGTCGACCGCGGGCCGCTGCGCGCGTCCGTGCGCGTCGTCTCCCGCCTGGGCGCGAGCGAAATCTGCCAGACGTTCACGCTCGATGCGGGCGAAAAAATGCTTCGCTGCCGCGTAAAGCTGACGCTGAACGACAAACTGCGCCTGTGCAGGCTCTGCTTCCCCACCGGCCTTTCCGACCCGCGCGCATACGCCGGCATGCCGGGCGGCTTCATTGAAAAAGCCGCGGACGGCCGCGAGCAGCCGTGTCAGAAATGGGCGGCGGAGTATGGGCAGGATTCCGGCCTCGCCGTATTGAATAACGGACGCTACGGCGTTTCCTTCGAGGGCGGCGAAATTCGCCTGGCCATCGCGCGCAGCGCGCTGTTCGCCGATCATTACGGTCAGCGCGACGAGCTGATGGACGCGCTCGATATCGGCGAAACGGAGCTGGATTACGCGCTCATGCCGTTCTCTCCCGCGCATGTTGAAAAAACGGCCGCTGCCGCCGAACTGCTCGGCGCGCCGCCGCGCATCGTGCTGGAAGGCCAGCATTCCGGCGAGCTGCCCGCCGTTTGGCAGGGCGCGCAGATCGCGCCCGAAACCGTGCTGCTGCAGGCGCTCAAGCGCGCGGAATGCGGCCGGGGATATATCGTGCGGCTCGCTGAAACCGCAGGGCGCGCCTGCCGCGCGCAGATCCGTCTGCCCGCGCTGAACGCGGCGTTCGAAGCGGAAATGCGCCCGCAGGAAATCGCCACGTATCATATCGTCGACGGCGTCGCGACAAAAACAGATTTTGTTGAACCGGACTGAGGTGAAAACATGAAAAACAGATGGATCGGCCTGGATATTGGCGGAACAAAATGCGCGGTGCTGCTGGCCGAAGTCGGCGGCGGCATCCGCATCCTGGATAAAATCCGCTTTGATACGCATTCCGAGCTGGGCTTCGAGCAGGCGTATACGCGCCTTTGCGAGGCGGTCGAGGAAATCCTCGCCCGCAATCAAACGCCGCTCGAGCGCGTGAACGCGATCGGCGTCAGCTGCGGCGGCCCGCTCGATTCGCGGCGCGGCGTAGTGCTCTGCCCGCCCAACCTGCCCGGCTGGCTGAACGTCCCGCTCGCGCGAATGCTGACGGAGAAATTCGGCGTGCCCGCATTTCTCCAGAACGACGCGAACGCCTGCGCGCTGGTTGAATGGAAGCTGGGCGCCGGGCGCGGCACGCGCGATATGATCTTCCTCACCATGGGCACGGGCATGGGCGGCGGCGTAATCGCCGAAGGGCAGCTTCTGCGCGGCTGCACCGATATGGGCGGCGAAATCGGCCATCTGCGTCTGAGCGAAGACGGCCCCGTCGGCTTTGGCAAGGCCGGCTCGTTTGAAGGCTGGACGAGCGGCGGCGGCATCGGGCGGCAGGCGGTTGAACTCACGCGCCGCCTTGCGGCCGAAGGCGCTCCGCCCGCCTGGCTGCGCGACGGTCATGCCGAAAGCGAAATCTCCGCCCGGCTGCTGGCCGAATACGCCTGTCGCGGCGACCCGGACGCGCTCGCCCTCTTCGAGCAGGTCGGCACGATGCTCGGCCGCGGCCTTGCGCTGCTGACCGACGCGTTCAACCCGGAGCGCATCGTTATCGGCAGCATTTTCGTCCGCTGCGAGGATTTGCTCCGCCCGGCGATGGAAAAAGCGCTGCGTGCGGAGGCCATCCCCTTCGCGCTGGAAGGGCTGACCGTCGTCCCCGCGCAGACGGGCGAAGCCCTTGGCGATCTGGCCAGCGTCATGGTTGCGCTCTATGCGCTCGACATTGATCCCATGGACGGCGCGGAGGAAACCGATCCCCGCGTGCTCGCCCATTATGAGCGGCTCTTTACGCGCTACCCGCAGCTCGCGCCCTGCCGCACGCAGATCATGGACGCGTACCGGCTGCTGCTCGACTGCTACCGCAAAGGCGGCAAAATCATGCTGACCGGCAACGGCGGCAGCTGCGCCGACTGCGAGCATATCGCGGGCGAGCTGATGAAGGGCTTCTATTTGAAACGGCCGCTTCGCGGCGAAGAGAAAGCCGCCGTCCATCAGACCACCGACGCGCTCCTGCCCGAAACGGCCGAAATCCTCCAGCAGGGTCTTCCCGCCATCGCGCTGACCGGTCATGCCGCGCTTTCCACCGCCGTGCAGAACGACATTGATCCGCTGCTCGGGCCGGCGCAGCAGGTCGTCGCGCTCGGGAAACCCGGCGATGTGGTGATCGGCATCAGCACGAGCGGCAACGCGAAAAACGCCGCGCTCGCCGTCTCCGTCGCAAAAGCGCTGAAGATGCACACCCTTGCGTTAACCGGCGGCGCCGGCGGGCGGCTGAAATCCATCTGCGAGCACGCCATCGTCGTACCGGGCAGCTCTCCCGCCGACGTGCAGGAGCTGCACCTCCCCGTCTACCACACCCTCTGCGCCATGCTGGAAGCGAAGTTTTTTACGGAGTGACGAGTTGAGGGAACGGGGTTTGGGGGGGGGGGGG
>CAKTTL010000043.1 GCA_934615235.1 uncultured Clostridia bacterium | reverse complement strand
CTGTCTACACCCAAATCAGTTACATAAAGCCAATAGGCATAGTCGGTCAATCCGAATAGGACACCGACAATTTGATTATCCCTGTTTCTTGCAACAAGACTGATTGATACGTGATCAACCAGCTTTGCTATCCTTTCCTCGAACCGTTCCTTCGGATACTGCGACCCTAAATCCGTGCGCTTTAGAAATTCGATATATTCTATTGAGGATATTCGCTCCTCTTTAATCTGAACGTCTTTGCACATAAGCGCTACCTCCATAAATTCCGATTTATTGGGCTGAGACAAGTATACCCTGCTCGCTTTCCTTACCTCAGCTTGAACAGCTTCGCTCCGTGCGGCTCGATTTCGCATTGCAGCGCGCCCTGCGCGCGCAGCGTTTCGCCCGTCCAGAGTTCGCGGCAATCGAACGCATCGCCTTCCAGCTCGGCAAGATCTAGCGCTACGGCGCGCGGCGCGTCGGAGAGGTTGAACAGCGCCGCGTAGCGGCCGCCGTCCTCATCGCGGCTGACCCAGACGGCGTGCGCGTCGTCCCGGGCGATTTGCCGCGCGCCGAAGGAATGACGGTTCAGGCGCAGCACGTCGCGATTGGTCAGCAGCGCGAGGGTCGCCTCGTCCAGGCTCGGCAGCTCTGCGCCCAGCATCAGCGGGGAGCGGAAGATCGACCAGAGCGTCATCATCGTTTTCTGCTCGGCTGGGGTGAAATAAGTGAGATGCCCTCTGCCGAACTTCACGCCGATGCGGCCGAGCGGCAGCATGTCGCAGTCCGGCCAGCAGCCGGGGCCGACGTGCGTCTGCCAGATTTCGCAGCGGGTGAACATGTTTTTCAGCATCTGCCAGTTGTCCCAGAAATCGTCCGTCATGCGCCACATGTTGGCGTTCTGCGCCAGATGCCACGCCTTCTCAATCGGCGCGGGTCCCGGCGAGAGGCTGAGCACGACGTCTCGCCCGCAGCGATCAATCGCGCGGCGGAGCATTTCGATTTCGTGCGGCGCTGTGTAGGTGGGCGCGCTGGAAAGGCCCGTGCGCGCAATGTCGTCGACCTTGATGTAATCCACGCCCCAGGAAGCGTACAGTTCGAGCAGGCTGTCATAATAGGCCTGCGCGGCGGGACAGTCCGCGCGCGTGCCGAACATATCGCCGTTCCATTCGCAGATGGAGTTCGGCACGGCGATCTGATCCGCCGTCGCGTCCGTGCCCTTTACCGGCGTGCGGGCGTAAACCGCCTGCCGCGGAACGCCGCGCATGATGTGGATGCCGAATTTCAGCCCCATCGCATGGATTTTCGCCGCAAGCGGCGCGAAGCCTTTCCCGCCCGCTGCGGAGGGAAAGCGGTTCTTCGCCGGAAGCAGCCGCCCGTATTCGTCCATGCAAAGCTTTGCGAACGGGATATATTCGTATCCCGGCTGCGTGCCGGCCGTCGGTTCGTACCACTGGATATCGCATATGACGTATTCCCAGCCGTAGGGCAGCAGCTTCTCGGCCTGATAGCGGGCGTTCGCAAGCAGCTCTTCCTCCGTCACGGCGGACATGTAGCAGTCCCAGCTGTTCCAGCCCATCGGCGGCGTGAGCGCCATGAGGTCCTTTGCGTGCTTCATTGTTTTCGCTCCTTTGAAGAGAATAAAAGAATCCTTCGCCCTGCGGACGAAGGATTCCTTCTGCTTTTGAATGTTAATCAATTTTTACCAGCAGCCCGTGCGCGTAGCGGCCCGCCTCGCGGCCGTAGAGCGCCAGACCGCCCTGCCCCTTCACGCGGAAGGTGACGGTCAGCTTGCCCTCGTTGACGACGCCGGGGAGCAGGCGGCTCGGCAGCTCAACGCGCTGCGCTTCGCCGAACGAACCCGCTTCGTCGAGCAGCTGGTCGCACGGCTGCACGTTCCAGGAAAGCGTGCCGCGCGCGTCGGCCCAGTCGTTGTTCAGGAAGAGCGTGGCGATCACCTGACCGTCGACGATCACTTCCACCTCGGACGGGAAACGGGATTCGTCGGTCATCCAGTAGGAGTTGTCGAACGCGCCGCGATCCACGCGGTAGCCGCGCATGAAGCCCAGATCGCGTTCCTTCTTGCCGATGATCTGCCGATCCTTCTGCAGGATGCGCTTGGAACCCGCTTCAAAGTAGAGCGTGATCGCGTTTACATCCTTGCCGCGCGGAATGCGCGCCGAATAGGAAACCTGGCCTTCGCCGCCCATGCTCAGCTTTTCGCCGCCCATGGCCTGCCAGACGGCCTCGAAGCCCTCCGTCTTGCCCTGCGCAACGGGGATTTCGATCACGTTCTCCGGCAGCTTCGCATGTACGTCGAACGTGGTGAAGTTGCGGGAAACGACCGCGCCGGTTTCGTCCCTGAGATAGAGCGAGAGGATGGCGGCGGCGTTTTCGGCAGGCATTCTCAGGTTCAGCGGCGCAAGCGCCGTCACGCCGTAGCCGAAGGCGGGCAGCTTCACGCTGCCGGAAGCGTCGGTTACGCGGCCGTCCAGGCCGTCGTGCCAGAGTTCCCAGGCGAGGGTGCAGGCTTTGCCGTGCAGCGCGTCGGAGAAGCTGGACAGATACAGCGGCACCGTTACGCGCTCCAGCGCGTTCACGTTCTGCATCGGCGCGCAGTCGACGGCGACGAAATCCGCCGCGTGCAGGTCGCGCAGCGTCATCCCGCGGCAGAAGTCCTGATAGCCGAAGTCCTTGTCTTCGCCGTCGATGCGGTAATAGCCGTTGAATTCGTTGACGACGTCGTGGAACTCGGTGAAGACGAAGCCGCAGAGCTTTTCATGCAGGCGGTATTCGTTGAGCATGTAATGATACTGCCACGCCAGGTCGCTGTCGCCCGCGGAGCCTTCCACGCCCCAGACAAGGCCGCATTCGCTGTTCATCAGCGGCGCGTCGGTCTGCTTGTTGCCGCCGATGAAGTTGAACTCGGAGCCGGGATACGCCTTCTCGACCGCCTCGCGGATATGATTGCGCACGCGGTTGTAGCCGTTGATATAGAAATGCCAGGTGTTCAGGTCGGTCTCGACATGGTCGCGATTGCAGGGAGAGTTGTCCTCCACCAGACGGGTGGGATCCATTTCCTTGGCGCGATGATAGACGCTGCGCACCCATTCCTGCGTTTCGGGCAGATAGGCGCGTTCATTGCCCTTGCGGGTGAACAGGCCCCAGGTTTCATTGAACATTACCCACGCGAACGTGGAGGGATGATTGATATCGCGCGCGATGATCTCGGGCCATTCGTTTTCATAGGCGCTGCGCGCCTCTTCGTTCGGCGCGCCCCAGAAGCAGGGAATGTCTTCCATCACCAGAATGCCCAGCTTGTCCATCCAGTACAGCTTGCGGGGCTCTTCCGGCTTGATATGAATGCGCACCATGTTCAGCCCCAGACGCTTGAGACGCCACGCTTCGGCGCGAGTCTCGTCCTCGTCGGGATAGGTGAAGAAGCCGGTGGGGTTGAACGCCTGATCGAGCGTGCCGTTGAGGTAAACGGGCTTGCCGTTGAGCAGGATCCACTGGAAGTCGCGGCCGTCCACTTTGCCGGAGCTGATCTCGCGAATGCCGAAATAGGTGCAGACCTCGTCCGTTTCGCCGTCCTTTTCGAGGGTGATTCTGCCTTCGTAGAGGTTCGGTTCGTCCGGGGACCACAGGCGCGGTTCGTCAAAATGCATGTTGATTTCAGCCTTGCCGCCTTCGACCTTCGCCTGCCAGGTCTTGCCGTCGAAGTGCGCGCACGCCGTCGCGCCTTCGGCGCTTTCAGCGGAAACGGTGAGCTTCACATCGCCCGAAATGCGCGTGACGAAGCGGAAATCGGAAATATACGCCTGCGGACGGTTCTCGAGCCAGACAGTCTGCCAGATGCCCTGGATCTCGCCGTAGCCCTGCTTGCCGTAGGTCTGCGTCTCGCGGCGGTAATCCTCGGCGCGGACTTCGACGAGGTTGTCGCCTGCCTGCCAGACCGCGGTCACGTCCAGTTCAAAGTAGGAATAGCCGCCCTGATGGCTGCCGACGTGCGCGCCGTTGACGTACACGTCCGCGCGGTAATCGACCGCGCCGAAGCAAAGGAATACGCGGCCCTTCGGGGCGAAACGCACGCTGCGGCGATACCAGCCGATGCCCGCGACGTCCTCTTCAACCTTTGACAGCGGGCACGTCCACGTGAACGGCACGACGATGGTTCTGTCGTATTCCTGCCGCGAAGCGGCGAAAATTTTCTCCTGTACCTCGTCGCCTTCCGGGAAGAGCCTGAAATCCCATTCGCCGTTGAGGTTCAGCCAGTCGATCCGCTGCTTTTCCGGACGCGGAAATTCCGGTTTCGGTATTTTATGCATATGCTTCCTCCGTTCGTAGTTGATACGCTTATTATAGCGCGCCGCGCGCCGGGAAAGCAATCCGGAAGGCTATTCAAAAGTTGACATTTTCTACTGTTTTTGCTATCCTCGCAAAGGGAGGAAGAACGTATGAGCGTATCGATCGATCTCATCCGCCAGCGGTGGGCGGAGCCGGCGGGCTTCGTTCTCACCCGCCCGGCAGGCGCGGAATGCTATATCCTGCTGCACTTTTTAACGCCGGTGGAGCTGACGTTCGACGGCGAAACGCGGCCGGCCCCGCGCGGCGCGCTGATTGTTTTCTCGCCCGGCAAACCGCACAGCTTTTACAGCCGCGAGCCGCTCGTACACGACTGGATGCACCTTTCCGGCGACGTCGACGCGATGATGGCCGATTACGGCCTCATGCCGGATACGCTGTATCTGCCGGGCGTCGAGTCTGTCGTCAGCGAAATCACGGGCTTTCTCGAGGCCGAGTTTTTTACGCGCAGGGCCTACTGGCCGGAGCTTTCCGAGGTGAAGCTGCGCGAGCTTTTCATCCGCGCCGCGCAGAGCCTGAAGGATACGCAGCCGCGCATGCACGTGCGCGCGGAAACGGCGGACCGGCTGCGGCAGGTGCGCGCGCAGATGCTTGCGCAGCCAGAGCGGGAATGGACGGTCGAGGAGATCGCGGCGCGCGCGAATCTCAGCCCTTCGCGGCTGCACGCGGTGTATAAGGCCGTTTTCGGCATCGCCCCGCGGCAGGATGTGATCCTGATGCGCGTGGAAAAAGCGAAGGCGCTGCTCATGCGCGACGTATCCGTCACGGAAACGGCGGCGCGGCTGGGGTATGCGAGCGTGTATCATTTCATCCGCCAGTTTCATCAGACGACGGGCGTTAGCCCGAAGCAGTACGTCAAGCGGGGAATCGTCGCGCGATGAAAACGGAGAAAAATTTTTGCATTTATCCGATTGACACCTGTGCGGACGCGTGCTATAATCCGAACCAATTCGAGCAGACGGGAGGATGCGGGGATGAAAACGATGAACGCTTTTCAGAATGCGGCCCGCGCAGCGTCCTCTTTCTGCGCCGAAATGAATACCGCTCTGCTTCTGGACAACAGCCTGCTGTTGTCCATTTTTATTCTGCTGATTTTGGGCCTGCTGATTCTTCTGGCGCTGCTGGCGCCGCAAACAGTCCGAAGCCTGACGAACCGTTTTTCCGTTTTTCATTTTTCCGTTTTCTAAACGGCAGAAGGAAAACTCAAGCGGCTCCGCCGGTTTCGGCGGGGCCGCTTTTTTGATAAAATCCACGCTTTTCTCCGTCCGGCCGGCAGGGGAGAGCGGGAAGGAAAAAAGCTGCACGAAAGGAAAGAACGCAAATGCAGGTTGTAAATTTTGTAATGGCGCTCAGCCCGATTCTTGTTGTGCTGGTCGGAATTCTCGCGTTTAAGCAGTCGGCGAAACGCGTCGCGCCCGCGGCGCTCGTATGGACGCTTGTGCTGGGCTTTACGTTCTTCAACGTCAACGGCGCGTCCTTTAAGGAGACGGTGAACGTTTTCGACGCGCTTGTCTGGAAAGGCCTGAAGGAAGGCCTGAAGATCGTCTGGATGGTTTTCGGCGCGTTTGTGATTTTGAACCTTCTGCGCGAAACCGGCGCGATCGAGGACGTAAAGGCGACCATCGCCCGCATCAGCGACGACCGCCGCGTGCAGGCTGTGATCATCGGCATGATGCTGCCCATCTTCCTCGAGGGGGCGGCGGGCGCGGGTGCGCCGGCGGCGATCGCCGCGCCGTTTCTGGCGGCGCTGGGGTTCGAGCCGGTCACGGCCATCGCCATGGCGCTGCTGGGCGACGCGACGCCCTGCTCCTGGGGCGGCGCGGGGCTGACGACGATCAACGGCGGCGCGGCGCTCGTGGACGCGGGCGTGAGCACGGTAGCGCTCAATTCGGCGATGGTGGGACGCTTTCACATGTTCGGCGTGCTGATTATCCCGTTCCTGCTGGTGTTTATGGCGTTCGGCCGCAAAGGGTTCAAGGGCGTCGTGCCGTATCTCGCCTTCGCGGGCATTTCAACCTGCGGCGTAATGTTCGTGCTTTCCAATTTCGTGGGCGCGGAGGTCACGTCGATGGGCACGGGGCTGATTTCGATGCTGCTCTCGGTCGTCTACGTCAAAACCGTCAAGGTGCAGACGCCGGAGGAGTTTCGCAATCATTTCAGCGCGCAAGCGCGCAAATACAGCCCGTTCCAGGCGCTTTCCCCGTATGCGTATATCCTCGTGCTGCTGCCGCTGGTGCGCTATGGTTTCCCGGCCGTGGTGAAAAACGGCTTTGCGGTGATGTGTACGTTCGGGTATATCGTCTGGGTGGACGTGGTGATCATGCTTTGCGGGATTCTCGGCGCGGCGACGCTGAAAGTGGGCGCGAAGCAGTATGCCGCCGTCTGCAAAAAGACGATACTGCATGTAACGCCCGTGCTCGTTACAATGAGCAGCCTGCTGATCGTCTCCTACATCATGCAGTCGTCCCATACGGGCATGATGAACCTGATCGCTTCCGATACCGCGGCCGTGGTGGGCAGGCTGTATCCCGCGGCGGCGGTTGCGATCGGCGCGGGCGGGTCGTTCATTACCGGCACCGGGCTCGGCTCGAATATCATGTTCGCCGATATGCACATGCAGGCCGCGCAGGCGCTGGGGATGAACCCGATCACCGTTTTCGCCGGGCAGAACGCGGGCGCGTCGCTGGGCAACCTGATCTGCCCGAACAACACCGTCGCCGCCTGCGCGACGGTCGGAGAGATCGGCCGCGAAAACCAGGTGATGAAGCGGACGCTGCCCGCCTTCGCGGTGCTTGCGATTCTTTATATGGCGCTGGCCATGCTGTATACCTGCGTGCTTTTCCAAAATTTCGGCGCATAACCGGAAGAACAGTAGAAAAAGGATAGAAAGGATGGAAGGTAAAATGACGAAGAAGAGAGTGCTTGGCGTAATCGGTCTGGGACATGTCGGGGCGCATGTGGCGTATTCGCTGGCAGTGCAGGGCATTGCGGACGAGCTGATTCTGGTGGATCAGAACGCGCAGAAGGTTGCCAGCGAGGTGCAGGATCTGCGCGATTCGGTCGCCTATTTCGCGCATCGGGTGAACGTGCGCGCGGGCGATTTCGCCGATGTGGGCGAATGCGACGTGATCGTCAACAGCGTGGGAAAGATCGAACTGCTGCGCGGCACGCACGATCGCGTTACCGAGATGGATTTCACCATTCCCGCCGTGCGCGGCTATGCGGAAAAAATCAGGGCCAGCGGCTTCGACGGCGTGCTGATCAACATCACCAACCCGTGCGATATCGTCACCCGCGAGCTCGCGCAGCGGATCGGCCTTCCGCGCGGACGCGTGTTCGGCACCGGCACGGGGCTGGATACGGCCCGGCTTCTGAGCGCGCTTGCGCGCCAGACGGGCGTCGATCATAAGTCCATCACCTGCTATATGATGGGCGAGCACGGCAATCAGCAGTTCGCGCCGTGGTCGTGCGTGAGTTTCCGCGGGATGCCGCTGGACAAGTGGGCCGAGACGGACGAACGCTTCCGCTTTGACCGCGACGCGCTGACGCGCGAATCGATCGGCGGCGGCTGGGTTACCTTCAGCGGCAAATATTGCACAGAATACGGCATCGCCACGACGGCCGCGCGCATGGCGAGCATCGTTCTGCACGACGAGAAGGCGATTCTGCCCGCCAGCGCGGAGCTTTGCGGCGAATACGGCGAGAGCGGGCTGTTCGCGGGCGTCCCCTGCGTGCTGGGCGCGAACGGCGTGGAGCAGGTTGTCGAGCTGCCGCTGACGGATGAGGAAAAGGCGACGTTCCATGCCTGCTGCGAGGGGATCCGCAAAAATATGGAGCATCTGAAGGAAATCTGAAAAGGGAAAGCGATTGCCGTTTTTTAAGGCAATCGCTTTTTTCTTATTCATGTTTCTGCAGCCGCTTCAGCCCGGCAAGCCCCGCGATCAGCAGCAGCGGGAAGCCGACGCCGCATAGAATGCCCAGACGCAGGTTGTCGCCCGCGGCGCCGGCGATCGCGCCGGCCAGCGTCGGCCCGGCCGAGCAGCCCAGATCGCCCGCCAGCGCAAGGAGCGCGAACATCGCGGTGCCGCCGCGCGTGAGCGCCGCCGCGGCCGTGCTGAACGTGCCGGGCCAGAAAACGCCCACGGAAAACCCGCACAGGCCGACGCCCGCAAGCCCCGCGATCGGGCTGTCCGTCAGCCCAATGAGCAGGTAGGACGCGGCGCAGAGCAAACCGGAGAAGAAGATCGCCTGACTGAGGTTGAGCTTTTCGCCGTATTTGCCATACAGCAGGCGGGAAGAGGCCATCAGCAGGGAAAAAAGGGTCGGGCCGGTCAGATCGCCGATGGTTTTGCTCACGCCCAGCCCCTTCTCGGCAAACGTCGACGCCCACTGGCTGACGGCCTGCTCGCTTGCGCCGGAGCAGAACATCATCAACATGATGAGCCAGAAAAACTTCGAGCGGAACAGCTCGCCAAAGCGCATGCTCGTTTCGCCCTCGGCAATCAGCGGGGCGATGGGCACCCTGGTGAAGACGAGCCCGTTCGCCAGCGGCAGCAGCGCCCACAGCGCTGCGAGAATCCGCCAGCTGTCATGGCCGAAAACGGCGAGAAAGAGCGTGGAAAGCGCGACTACGCCCGCGCTGCCCCAGCAGTAAAACGAATGCAGGATGCTCATCGTCTGCGCTTTGTGGTCGGACGGACACGCTTCAACGATCGGGCTGACGATCACTTCCAGCAGCCCGCCGCCCAGCGCGTAGAAGAACACCGCAACCAGCAGCCCCGCAAACGGCGAGGGCAGGGCTTCCGGCAGGATTGCAAGAAAAACGAGCCCCAGCGCCGCCGAGACATGCGCCAGCACGGCCGCCCGCCGATAGCCGATTTTATCGATGAAAAACGCCGAGGCGGTATCGATGAGCAGCTGCAGGCCGAAGTTGATGGTGATCAGCAGCGTGACCTGAGAAAGCGGGACGCCGTAGCGCGCCTGAAAGGTCAGGAAAAGCAGCGGCGCGAAGTTATTGACAACCGCCTGCACGATATATCCGGCGAAGCAGGCGCGGACGGTCGGTCTGTAATCCATGGCGAAGGCTCCTGTCGAAAGTTCTTTTGTCAGCGAAAGAAACGGAAAAGCGCGTGCCAGTCGTCGCGGCTGAAGCAGTGCGTGCCCGGACGGCGGAAATAACCGACCTGCCCGTCGAGCAGCGCGATGGAATCGGGAATGTCCGCCCGCTCGGCCGGGGCGCTCAGTCCCCACAGCGCGTAAACAGGCGCGACGGCCGCGCAGCCGAGGGCTTCGCCGTCCGGATCAGCCCAGGCGTCGTCCGCGGCGCTGGTCACGAGCAGCCTGCGCGGCGCGGCGAGCGCGAGCAGGTCGTGCTGGTCGAACGGCATTTCGGCTTCGCGATCGGCGAACGCGGCGTAGGCCGGGGCGAACCAGTAGGGGAAGACGTTCGTGATCTTCTCGACGGTTTCGCCGTTTTTGCCGCGCGCAAGCGCGGCGCCCGAGCAGCCGGACTGAACCGACGCCGCGCCTGCGAAGCGCTCGTCCCGGGCGACGGTCCAGAGCGCGGACTTGCCCAGCCGCGAGTGTCCCGTCACATAGATACGGCGGCTGTCGATTTCCGGCACGGTCTGCAGATAATCCAGAATCCGCGAAGCGGCCCATGCCCAGAGCGCGATTTTTCCGCCGTCGTGTTCGCCGCGCCGCCCGTCCGGATAGAAAAGCGCGGCCAGGCCGTTCGTGAAATCGCCGTCGTCCGAGGTTACATCCTGATAATCAAAGCCGACGAAGCCGAAGCCTTCGTCGCAGATTTCCTCGACGGGCACCGTGTCGGTGGGAAGCTTGCGTGTGAACATCAGCATCAGGAAAGCGGGGACGGGCGTTTCACGTTTGGGCAGCGAGAGAAAGAATTTCCAGGAGAACGGCTTTCCGCCGACGGTTACGTCCATGCGCACGACGCGCAGGATCGACTTGCCGGCCTGATAGGATTCGTCGCCTTCGCTTTCCGTTTCGCAGCGCCAGGTGAAGGGCAGATCGGGCAGGCGGCCGAAGAGATTGTCCGAGAGCAGCGCGTCGATTTCCGCGCGCCGGCGCGGCCATTGTTCAGGGGAGACGATGCGCGTTCCGTCCGCGCAGAGCAGTACGTCGGGCAGGTTCCTTTCCTTGATCGATTTCATTTCTGTTTCCTCCGTGTCTTTTATTCGAGCAGCAAGCCTTGGGGAAGTCGTTTCTTCCTTTTTCAGATACACCCCAGCAAAAGCCCGGCTGCGCCGCAAAGCGTCATGACGAGAATCGGGTTTGCGCGCCATTTGCGCAGCGCAAAAAACGCGGCGGCAAACAGGCATACGCCCTGCCAGTCGACGGCTTCAACGCGCAGTTCGGCGCCGCCGAAAACGACGAGGTTCAAAATCGAAAGCCCGGCGGATAAAATCAGCGCGACCACGACGGGTCGCAGGCATTTCAATACGCCGTCGAGCATCGGCAGGCCCTTGTATTTGCGATAGACGAGCGAGAGCAGCGAAACGATGATGCACGAGGGAAAGATGCAGCCCAGCGTCGCCACCAGCGCGCCCGGCACGCCCGCGATGCGGATGCCCACGAACGTGGCGGAATTGACGGCGATCGGTCCGGGCGTCATTTCGGCGATGGTGATCAGATCGGTGAATTCGCGCATCGTAAGCCACGCGTGGCTTGTCACCACCTGGTTCTGGATCAGCGGCATCGCGGCGTAGCCGCCCCCGATGCTGAACAGGCCCACCTGCAGAAAGCTCCACAGAAGCTGCAGATAGATCATTTCGCCGCCCCCTTTCCGCGCGCGGCCAGCACGGAAACAACGCCCACCGCCGCCGCCGCGAGGATGATCAGCACGACGTTGACGTTAAAGACGAACGTCGCGAGAAAAGCGAGAATCATCAGGAGAATGGAGAGCGCGGAGCGCTCCCTGAGCACCCTGCCGCCCAGATCGAACACGACGCTCAGGATCACCGCCGCAACGCCGGCCTGCATTCCCTTCAGCGCGAGCGCGACGTAGCGGTTCGATTCGAACGCCTGATAGCAATATGAAATCGCGCTGAGGATGACCATCGGCGGGAGAATCGTCGCGACGACGGCCGTCAGCATGCCGGCAAAGCCCGCTATGCGCCAGCCGACGAGAATGGCTGCGTTGACCGCGATCGCGCCGGGCGAGGATTGCGCGATGGCCGTCATATCGAGCATTTCGCTCTCGTCCATCCAGTGCAGCTTGTCGACGAATTTCTGCTTCATCAGCGTTACGATGACGAAGCCGCCGCCAAAGGTGAAGGTGCTGATATAGAGCATGTTGAAAAACAGCGTGAGCAGCGTTTTTGCGCGCCTGGATTTTGCATTCATTGGCTTTTCCTCCAGTCGAGCGACAGTATAGCATAAAAAAATTTTTTTGAAAAGGTGAACCGTTTCTTTCTTTATGGTATCTTATAAGCGTGATCGATCACAAAGCTTTGCAAGGAGGACGCGCATGACGCAGGCGGAGTTCGAATCGCGCATCATTGCGATGCAGGATACGCTTTACCGCGTTTCCGCAACGCTGCTTCCGCAGATGTGCGACCGGGAGGACGCGATACAGGAATGCATCTACAAGGCGCTTTCAAAGCGCGAAAAGCTCAAAAGCGACGAAGCGATGCAGTCCTGGGTCGTCCGCATCCTGATAAACGAGTGTTATCAGCAGATGCGCAGGCGCAAGCGCCTGATTCCCGTGGAAACGCTGCCCGAGGGGGAAGTCGAGCCGGGCGCGGACGCAGAAGTCCGCAGGGCGCTGATGAGCCTGAAGCCCGAACTGCGCGTCCCGTTGGAACTCCACTATATCGAGGGGTATAAGGTGGAGGAAATCGCGCGCATCCTGCGCCTGCCCGCGGGCACGGTGAAAAGCCGCCTTTCCAAGGGGCGCAGGACGATGCGCAGAGAATGGTCTGAAGAATAAGGGGGCCCGTTCGGTTATGACGGAAAAACGCTTGAAAGACGCTTTCGGCGAAACGCCGCTTTCGGTGCAGTACCGCGTGAAAAACGCACTGAACGGCCCGAAGGAGGAAACGCATATGAAAAAGCTTTCGATCGGTCTTGTTTGCGCGATGCTTGTCGTGGCGCTGCTGGGGGGCGCGGCCATCGCGGGCACGCAGTGGAGCGTGCTGGATTTTCTCGGCTGGCGGGATCACGAGGGCAACGTGGTCGCGGACGACGACTGGATTGCCGCCGCCGTGCAGACGGTCGGCGAAACGTACGACGGCAAGGCCGTTAAAATGAACGTTACCGACGCGATCTACGACAGCGAGGGCAAGGTGTACACCTTGGCCTGGACGCTGGAAAACAAAACGCCCGGCACGAAGTATTACGTCCTTTGCGACGGAATCACCTTCGAAGGGCAGGAAGCGTGGCAGCGCTCGATGACCAACGTGTCGGAATTCTTCCTGGACGACCGGATGGTGGAGTGCGGCACGACCGGCGAGGTGCCGGAAAACGGCGGGAAGAACGTGGAAATGACGTTCACGATTCTCAAACCGCTTGCGGAGGTCGTGAACATAGGCGGAGTGTCTGACGCGGAAACCGAGGAAGAAACGCAGGAGAACGAAAAACAGTATCTGGAGAATATCGAAAAGATCAACGCCGAGGGGAAGATCGCCCTGGCCGGAGACTGCTTCGTCGAGCTTGGAGAGGACGGATGGCGCCGGGATGAAACGTACGCCGAAGCGCTTGTTCGCAGCGGCAAGTTTGAAACGGTCGACCATTTCACCCTTTCCTTCCCGCTGCGGGACGATTCGATGGACGAGATGAAAAAGACCTGCGCGGGCGAGACGGATTTCAAATTCGACGGCTACGAGCTGCATGTGCGCCAGGCCGAAATGTCCCTGATGAGCGCGCGCTTCATCATCGATTACATTTCCGATGAAAAGCCCGGCGACGGCGGCAAGGGCGTTGGCCCGCTGTGGGAAATCGACTTTGCAATCGACGACGGCGCGGATCATACGGGCGAATGGGGCGCCCCGTATAACACGCACTGGTACTCAAACGGCGGCGGCAGCTGGAACGACGAACCCGTGCGGCTGGAGGACGGCCGCTGGCTTTCCACCTACGAATACGAGATGCTCGAACTGCGCGCCTGGCCGGACGAGGTGAAAATGTTCCTCGTCACCTACGACGGGGATCTGTCCAGGCCGGTTCTCCATATGGACGATATTGCGGCGCTGAAATTTGAATAATCGTTTCGCTCCCTTGCTTTGCGGGCGGATCGCCGGTTTTTCCGGCGGTTCGCCCGCTTTTTTATGCCGGAAATGCGCACCGTTTCAGCGGAAAAATATATTGACAACCGCCCGCCGCCTGTGTGTCAATGGAGAGGATAAAAGGGGGATGCGCGCGATGAACCGACTGATGAAGTTTTTCGATAACCTTCGCCTGCGGGAAAAATTCCTGGGGATTCTTCTGCTCGCCATGATTCTGGCCTGTACGGGTACGCTCTGCACGCAGCGGATTCCGTTCGCCGCCTATGACGAGCGGCTGAATCAGAGCAGCCTGCAGATGATTTCGCTCTTCGCGGGCAAAATTCAGGCTGAAACGGAAAACATCGAAGCGTTGTCCTACCGGATTCTGGCCGATAACGTTTTGCAGGAGAATCTCTCCATCATGAAGGAAAAGCCGCCGCGCACCACGGCGTGGATCAACGCCCGCTCCGAGGTTTCGCAGCGGACGGCCTATTTTTCCGTCTGGTTCAGCAGCGCCCTCACCGTGCAGCTGAAAGCCGCGGACGGCAGCACGTTCATGCAGTCCTTCGGCAACGCCGTCACGGGCGACGAGATAACGGACGAGCGCATCGCCATCGCGGACGGACGGCGGGGGCGCGAGCAGTGGGTGATTACCGGCGAGGAGCCGGTGAAGATTTTCCTCGTTCGCCAGGTGCGCGAAATCAAGAATTTCACCATGGCGCCGCTGGCCACGATGCTCATCCAGCTCGACCTGCAATCCGTCGTCGAGCGCTGCCGCAAGAGCATGGACAGCCTGGGCAGCCCGCTTTCCTGCGCCATTTATTCCGGGGATACCTGCCTTTATTTCAGCGACGAGCAGGTGCGCAGCCTCAGCGGCGAGGGCGAGGACGGCTACGAAAAGCTGCGCCTGGACGGCCGCAGCGCGCTGTGCGTGCGCTACACCGCCTCCAACGGCTGGCGCTATGTGACGCTGACGGATTACAGCGCCATCGACGCGAATATCGGCGCGGCCACGCGGATGAGCGTCGCGCTCAGCGCGGCCACGGCGCTGCTTGCGCTTGCGCTCAGCGCGTGGCTGATCGGCGGCATCCTCACGCACCTGATGCGCCTGCTCGATAAGTTCGACGCCTTCGCCGCAAGCGGCGCGCCCGTCCCCGAGGGGCGCAGCCCCTATCAGACCCGGCGCGACGAAATCGGCCAGCTGCACCGTCACTTCGATAAGATGACCCGCGATTACGACCGTCTCTCGCGTGAGAACGAGGAAAAGCGGCTCCTTCTGCAGGAAACGCAGCTGCAGCTCCTGCGCGCGCAGGTGCGCCCGCATTTCCTGTATAACACGCTCGAATCGATTTACTGCCTGGCCAAGACGGCGAAGGACGAGCGCATCGCCGTGATGATCGAATCGCTCGGCCGGATGATTCGCGCCTCGCTCAACGACCGGCGCGACATTGTTACCGTCGCCGAAGATGTGAAGGTGGTGCAGGAATATATGCGCATCCAGTCCCTGCGCTACGGCGAACGGCTGCGCGTCGAATACGACGTGCCGGAGGAATACGCGCGCTGCCTGATTCCGGCGATGACCATTCAGCCGCTCGTGGAAAACGCCATCCACCACGCGGCGGAGGAAATGCTCGAGACGTGCGTGATCCATATCCGCGCGTGCGCGGCGGAAAACGGCGTGGACGTGATCGTCGAGGATAACGGCCCGGGGCTGGACGAGGATATCCTGCGCAAGCTGGATTCAGGCGAAATCAAGGCGGACGGGCTGGGCATCGGCATGCGGAACATTCATCGCCGCGTGCAGTACGCCTTTTCGGAAAAATACGGCCTGCGGGTCGAATGTAAGCCGGGCTGCACGCGGGTGATCATCGCGCTGCCGGGCACGAAAGAAAACGGGGAAAGCGGGGAGAAGCATGTATAAACTGCTGCTGGTAGACGACGAGGAAATCATCCGCACGGGCGTGACGGAGATGATCAACTGGGAAGCGATGGGCATTACGCTCACTGCGGCGTGCGAAAACGCGCTCGCCGCGCTGGAGAGCATGACGGATGAACTGCCCGATATCCTCATGACGGACGTGCGCATGCCGGGCATGGACGGGCTGGAGCTCGTCCGCCGGGCGAAGGCGATGCATCCGCGGCTGCGCGCGGTCATCCTCTCGGGCTACGACACCTTCGCCTACGCGCAGCAGGCCATTCACTACGGCGTGACGGAATACCTGCTCAAGCCCTGCGCGAAGGAGGAAATGGAGCGCGCGCTGCGGCACGTGCTGCAGGAGGTGAACTGCGAACGCGAACGGGCGGACGCGCTTTACGCCCGCAGACAGCGGCGGCTCGAGGCGCTGAAGGGGCAGTTCGAGGCGCTTTGCGCCGGGCCTGTCAGCGCGGCCGCGCTGGAAAAACGCGTGCGCGAAATCGCGCGGACGGCGGACGACCCGGGGCTTTTGCGCGAGGCGCTGGTTGCGATTGTGGCGGAGAATCTGGGCGGCGGGCAGGCGGAATGGAAGATGAACGCGATCGCCGAAGCGTTCCGCGGGCGGGACGAAATGGAGCGGCTCATTGCGCGCAGCCTGATGCAGATTGCGGGGGAGGGCGGCGCGAGCGGCTTTGTGCGCGAGATGACGGACTGGGTGGACGCGCACTATATGGACGAAAGCCTGACGCTGCAGTTTGTCGCGGACAACGTGGTGCACATGAGCGCGGACTATATCGGCCGGGAGTTCACGCGGACGATGGGGCGCAAGTTCAGCGCCTACCTGCTCGAGACGCGGATGGAGCGCGCCAAGGCGCTGATGGCTGCGGACGCGGCGATGCACAGCTACGAAATCGCCGAGCAGGTGGGGCTGGGCAACAACCCGCATTATTTCAGCCAGGTTTTTCGCAAATACACGGGGCAGACGGTGATGGATTTTCGGCGCGAATTGGAGGAAAAGAACGGAAAAATGCCCAAACAGGTCTGAAAAATGAATTCAACGGCTAAAAATGAGCGGTTATAATATACTCAATCAACAAAACGGAGGTGCGACTTATGAAACGTTTCCTTTCTTTCCTCCTCGTCGCCGTGATGATCTGCATGGCGATTCCGGCGCTGGGCGCCGCGGAAGAGCCCGTGACGCTGCGGGTGGCCTGGTGGGGCTCGCAGACCCGGCACGATAAGACGATGGAAGCCATCGCGAAGTTCGAAGAGAAGAACCCCGGCATCAAGGTGGAAGCTGAGTTCACCGATTGGGGCGGATACTGGAGCAAGCTGGCCACGCAGGTTGCGGGCGGCCTGACCCCGGACGTGATCCAGATGGACTACGCGTATCTGGCGCAGTACGGCGAGAACGGCGTGCTGGCCGACCTGACGCCCTACATCGAATCCGGCGCGATCAACACGGAAAACGTTGCCGAGGACGTTCTGAGCATCGGCAAGGTTGGCGATAAGATTTTCGCGCTCTCTACCGGCACGAACGCGAATACGTTTATGTATCGCAAGGACATTGCGGAGCAGGCCGGCGTTGAAGTTCCGATCGAACCCACGCTTGAACAGTTCTATGAGATTTGCGCCACCGTTTATGAAAAGACCGGACGCACGAACGTTGTGCCGAGTGGCTACGAAAGCCTGCGCATGCTTCTGCGCGCTTACGGCCTTCAGTTCTTCAACGAAGACGGCACCGCGCTGGGCTTTGACGATCCGCAGTATATCGTTAGACAGTGGCAGGATTATCTTGACGGCGAAGCGGCTGGCTGGAGCATTCCCGTTGGTGAAAACACCAATACGAGCGATTTTGATACTCTGGTAAACGATCAGTGGATGGCTGGACAGTGGACGAATCAGCTGGCGATGATGGAAGAAAACAACAGCTGCGAGCTTGAACTGGTTTGCTATCCGGATCCGGCGGACCGTACGGTTCCTTCCACTTATCTCAAGCCTACTATGTTCTGGTCTGTGGCTGAAATGTCCGAGGTGAAGGACGCGGCCGTGAAGTTCATCGATTTCTACACCAACGACACCGACTGTGCCGATATTATGCTTATCGACCGCGGCATGCCGATCTCCAGCGCGATTCGCGAGCACATCACGCCGAATCTGGACAGCGCTTCTCAGAAGATCGCCGCGTTCATGGATTACCTTGCGCAGGATGGCAAAACCACCCCGATCATGAAGGTTGACCCCGTCGGCTCCGCCGAAGTGTTCGCGCTGTATGGCACTTATTGCGAAGCTGTGGCGTATCATCAGGTGGAAGACCTGACCGCGTGGGCGCAGCAGTTTATGGATGAAGCCAACGTAATTCTTGCGAACGCCACCAAGGCTGAATAATCCGCGCACGAAACGTTTCTGGGAGGCTGCCGCCTGGCGGCCTCCTTTTTCAAAGAAAAGGAGGGAAACGCATGCGCAGCCTCAAGCGCACGCTCTGCAAGGAAAGCGTGGCAGGGTATGTCTTTATCACGCCTTTTATTATCGGATTGGTTGTTTTTACCGCGATTCCGTTCTTTACGTCCCTATATCTCGCCTTCACCGAATATAATATCCTCACGC
Source organism: uncultured Clostridia bacterium (assembly GCA_934615235.1). Lineage (GTDB taxonomy): Bacteria > Bacillota > Clostridia > Christensenellales > Aristaeellaceae > Aphodomonas. Next base: position 3,676 of record CAKTTL010000043.1, on the reverse strand, counting down.
CCGCAAAATGGATCGGGCTGGCGAACTTCAAGAAGATGTTCTTCGAGGATAAGCTCTTCTGGAAGTCCTTCTGGGTGACGTTCAAGTTCGCGCTCATTCAGGTGCCGGTGAAGCTGCTCGTCTCGCTCGGCGTGGCGCTCATCCTCTCGCGCAACAGCCGCGCCATTCCGGTCTATCGCGCCGCGTTTTATATCCCGTCGCTGATGGGCGGCAGCGTGGCCGTCGCGCTGACGTGGAAGCAGATGTTCGCCTATAAGGGCGCGATCAACGCGATTCTCGGCGCGCTCGGCATGGAGCCTGTCAAATGGCTGAGCGACCCGAAAACCGCGCTTGGCGTGCTGATCGGGCTGGGCGTGTGGCAGTTCGGCAGTTCCATGCTCATCTTCCTCGCCGCGCTCAAAAACGTGCCGCAGAGCTATCACGAGGCCGCAATCGTCGACGGCGCGGGGCCGGTGCGCCGGTTCTTCAAAATCGTCCTGCCGATGATTACGCCGATCTTCTTCTTCAACCTCGTCAATCAGACCATCGGCGCGTTTCAGGCGTTCAACTCGAGCTACCTCATCTCGCAGGGCAAACCGCTCAATACGACGCTCTATTACGGCCTGCACCTGTATAACCGCGCTTTCACCTATTATGAGATGGGCTACGGCAGCGCGATGGCGTGGTTCATGCTGCTGGTGATCGCCGTGTTTACGGCGCTGATTTTCCGCTCGTCCAGCGCGTGGGTCTATTACGAATCGGAGGGAAAGTGAGCGCATGAAAAGACAGAAAACGATTTCCACAATCATTTACCATGTGCTTGTGGCTGCGGCCAGCGTGGGCATGCTCTATCCGCTTCTGTGGATGCTCGGCTCCTCCTTCAAGCCGAATAACGAAATTTTCACCAGCGTCGAGCGGCTGATTCCGAAAACGTTCACGCTGGAAAATTACGTCAACGGCTGGCGCGGCTTCGCCGGGTTGAGCTTCGCGGTGTTTTTCAAAAATTCGTTCTTCGTCGCGATCATCGCCAGCCTTGGCGCGACGCTCTCTTCGGCCGTCGTGGCATTCGGTCTGGCGCGGCTGCGCTTTCCGGGGCGCAAGGTGTGGTTCATCGCGATGATTGTTACGATGATGCTGCCCGGGCAGGTGATGATGATCCCGCGGTTCGTGCTGTTCAACAAGTTCGGCTGGGTCGGAACGTATCTGCCGCTGACGGTGCCGTGCTTCTTCGGCGGCGCGTTCGATATTTTCCTGATTATGCAGTTCATCCGCGGCGTGCCGCGCGATATGGACGAGGCCGCGACGATCGACGGATGCAGCTGGTACGGCGTTTTCAGCCGCATCACCCTGCCGATGATCGTTCCCGCGATCGTCACCGTCGGCATCCTTACGTTCATCAACTCCTGGGGCGATTTCATGGGCTCGCTGCTTTATCTGAACGCGCCGCGCAAATACACCGTCGCCTACGCGCTCAAGCTCTTTACCGACAGCGCGGGCACCGATTACGGCGCGACGTTCGCCATGTCCGTTCTCTCGCTGATTCCGATTCTCGTGATTTTCTTCTTCTTCCAGAAACAGCTCGTCGAAGGCATCAGCATTCAGGGCCTCAAGGGTTGACAAACCCCGCTTTCCGGCGGATAATAGGCGCAGCATCCGGCGCGGCGTCAGCCGCCCTGAAAAAAGGAGCGAAACAAATGAAACAGGAACGCGTTTATATTCCCTCGACCGATAACACGCAGGTGGCGCTCGACACGTACGTGACGCACGTTTCCAACGAGATCGACCCGGACATCCGCCGCCCCGCCATTCTCGTCTGCCCCGGCGGCGGCTACGCCTTCTGCAGCGAGCGCGAGGCCGAGCCCGTCGCGCTGCGGTTTGCGGCGCTCGGGTTCAATACGTTCGTCGTGTGGTACCGCGTCGCCCCCAACCGCTTCCCCAAGCCGCAGCAGGACGCGGCCGCCGCAATGGCCTATATCCGCAAAAACGCCGAGGCGCTGCATACCGATCCGAACCGCATCGCCATTCTCGGCTTCTCCGCGGGCGGCCACCTCGCCGGCAGCATCGGCACGATGTGGCAGCGCGCCGAGTTGTGGGAGGAGCTGGGCCTGACGTGCGAGGACGTGCGCCCCAACGCGATGGTGCTGTGCTATCCCGTGCTCGTCAGCGGCCGCTGGGCGCATCAGGGCTCGTTCGAAAACCTTACCGGCTGCAAGGACTGGAGCGTGCACGAGGCGTATTCGCTCGATAAACTGGTGGACGGCAAGTTCTGCCCGCCCGCGTTCCTGTGGCATACGTTTAACGATACCTGCGTGCCTGTGCAGAACAGCCTCGTTATGGCGCAGGCGCTGCGCGAAAACGGCGTCGGCGCGGAGGTGCATATCTTCCCCGAAGGCCCGCACGGCCTTTCCCTCGCCAGCGAGGAAACCGCGAGAAACGCCGATCTTATCCAGCCGGACTGCCAGTGCTGGCCGGAGCTCGCTGCGAGATTCCTGAAAAAAGCAATGTAAAAAAATGACAAGTCTGTCCCCGCCGGCACGTTCGGCGGGGATTTTTTTGCGGCGGAAAGCATATCTTTGCCCGATGGGAGGGATGCGCATGCTGCCGATGCTGACGGTTACCGGCGTGCCGGGGATTGTTTATCTCAACGGGATTTTCTGCGGAGAAACGGGGGCGGCGGCGCTGCCGGTGGGCATGCGCGGCGTGCAGTATCTGGAGCTGCGCCCGTTTGATCCGGATACGCCCGCCGCGGCGCTGCGGCTGACGTTCGAGGACGGCCGGTTGACCGGCGGCGTGACGGGAAACGCCTTCGCCGTGCAGTGGCCGGACGGGCGCGTGGAGCTGGAAATGCGCGCCCCGGCCCGGGAGACGGACGCGCCCCGTCTGCTGGCAAGCGCCGGGGAATATCTGCTCGTGTCTGAAAACGGCGCGGCGAGCTTCGGACGCAACGCGGGAGAAGCGGTATTCCTGCCCGTGACGGCGCCGCAAAGCGCGACGCTGCGGGCGCTCGCCGCGCCGGGGCTGTACGCCGCGGAAGGAGAATGCGCGCAGGGAAGGTTCGCCGCTGTTCTGGGCGCGCAGGGCGCGCCGGAGGTGGCCGCCTGCGCGTGCGGCGCGACGGCGAACGTCGACGCAAACGGGACGCTGCGCGCGCTGGAGCCGGCCGGGGATTTCGCGGGGCACGCGTACGCATGCACGTACGCGCCGGACGCGGAGGGCGCATGGCGGCAGGTGGCGCGCGAACCCGCATGGGAACCGGGCGCGCCGCGTGCGCCGCAAACGCCGGAGGAGACGGCGCGGGCGTTTCTTGAAGCCTGGCGGCTGGGGCTGACGGGCGAAGCCGCGCGGTACGCCGCAAATCCGCATGAAGCCGCGCGCCTGGCCGCGGCGGCGGGGACGTACGACGCGGTCGTTGCGCTGCCGCCCGATGGCAGCGGCGAAACGGCCGTCGGCGTACTGAGCGCGGAAGGCGAGCATATCGCCGGGGTGCGGCGAATCGCATACGAAGCGCGGCGCGACGTGACGGGCGCGTGGAAACTGGCTGCGATGGAGGAAAAGGCGTGCTTCTCCGCGATTTGAGGCCGGGACAGACGGCGCGGATCGTCGCGGTACAGGGTAGGGCGGCGAAACGGCTGACAGCGCTGGGATTCGTTCCCGGCACGCGCGTGCGCGCCGAACAGCCCGCCCCCGGCGGCGACCC
>CAKTTL010000042.1 GCA_934615235.1 uncultured Clostridia bacterium | reverse complement strand
GAACAGGAAAATCTAGGCGGCTTTCTTTGGTGGGAGCGCGAGGGCCCCTTTCTTTCTCCTGAAAGAAAGGGGCCCTCGCAAAAAAAATGAATCCTCCCCCCTTTTTACGAAGATTTGACGAAAGCGCGGATTCGGGTTTGACGAGCGGGGTGTAGGATGAAGCTGTTCGAAGGAACAGGAAAAAGAGAGAAAAGAAAGGGTGAATATGTTATGAAAAAGATGATCAGCCTCGTGCTCGCGCTTGCGTTGGCCTGCGTTATGGGCGTTTCCGCGCTGGCGGCTGGAACGGTCTCCACCGACGGCTCCACGTCCATGGAAAAAGTGATCGGCGCGTTGGGCGAGTATTTTACCGAAAACAACAAGGGCGTCAGCTTCACGTACAACCCCACCGGCTCCGGCTCGGGCATCACCGCGGCGCTTGAAGGCCGCTGCGACATCGGCCTGTCCAGCCGCGCGCTGAAGGACGACGAAAAGGCGCAGGGCCTGACTGAAACGGTGCTGGCCTACGACGGCATCGCGATCATCGTCAACCCGGCCAACAAGGTGGACGACCTGACGCTCGAACAGATCGCGAAGATTTACACGGGCGAAGTGACCAACTGGAAAGACGTTGGCGGCGAGGACGCGGAAATCGTGCTCATCGGCCGTGAAGCGGGCAGCGGCACGCGCGACGGCTTCGAGACGATCACCGAAACGAAGGACGCGTGCAAGTATCGTCAGGAGCTGACCTCCACGGGCGACGTGATCGCGACCGTTTCGCAGAACCCCAACGCCATCGGCTACGCTTCCCTCGCGGCGATTAAGGACACCGTCAAGGCCGTCAAGGTCAACGGCGTCGTAGCGAGCGAAGAAACCGTCAAGGACGGCAGTTACGTTGTGCAGCGCCCGTTCGTGCTGGTCACGAAGGAAGGCGCGGCGCTGAGCGAAACCGCGCAGAAGTTTTTCGACTTCGCCACCTCGCCCGACGCGGTTGAAATCATCTCCGCGGCCGGCGCGGTCGCCGCGTACAGGGCGGAGGAATAAACGAGCCGCGTTTTCCCCTGAACCGGGCGAAAGCCCGGCTTTTCTTTTATATTTACACGAATTTGACATTTGTCTGCTTTTTGATTTTACAGCGTTTTTTTATTCTGTTCCTGTAAAGATTTGAGTTGTCGGGAGGCAAAAGGTGAAAAGCGGAAAGCGGGCTTTCGAGGCGGCGGTGCACGGGGTGTTTCTGGTGCTCGGACTGATTACCGTCGGCTGCGTGCTGCTCATTACGGTGTATCTGATCATCGCCGGCATTCCGGCTATCCGGGAGATCGGGCTGATCCCGTTTCTGTTCGGCAAACGCTGGGCGTCCACGGCGGCGGAGCCGTCCTTCGGCATTCTGCCGTTCATTTTAACGAGCGTTTACGGTACGGCGGGCGCGATGCTGCTGGGCGTGCCGGTCGGGTTTCTGACGGCGGTTTATCTTTCCAAGGCGGCTTCGCCGCGGGTAAAGGCCGTGCTGCAGGGCGCGGTAAGCCTGCTGGCGGGCATCCCGTCGGTGGTATACGGCCTGGTGGGCATGCTGGTGCTGGTGCCCGGTATTCGCAGGGCGTTCCACCTTGCGGATGGCGCGAGCCTGCTGGCGGCGATCATCGTTCTGGCGGTGATGATTCTCCCATCGATCATCAAGGTTTCCGTCACCGCGCTGGATGCGGTGCCGAAAGAATACGAGGACGCGTCGCTCGCGCTGGGCGCGACGGCGACGGAAACGTACTTCCGCGTTTCCGTTCCCGCTGCCAGAAGCGGCATCGCGGCGGCCGTCGTTCTGGGCGTGGGGCGCGCAATCGGCGAGGCGATGGCGGTGATGATGGTTTCCGGCAACGTGCCGAACATGCCGCAGCTGTTTCAGAGCGTGCGCTTCCTGACGACGGCCGTGGCGAGCGAAATGTCCTACGCCAGCGGCCTGCAGCGGCAGGCGCTTTTCTCCATTGCGCTGGTGCTGTTCCTGTTTATCATGCTCATCAACGCCGCGCTCAACTTCTTTCTCAAGCGGGATAAGGAGAAATAATCATGACGCGAAATCGTTTCTCGAAAAAGCGCAAAGCCTATATCGGGCTGATGAAGGCGCTGATGTGGCTGTCCGCCGCGCTGACGGCGGCGCTGGTGCTGTTCATGATCGGGTATGTGCTGGCCCGGGGGCTGCCGAACGTTTCCTGGCGGCTGCTTTCCACAAAGCCGAGCTATCTGCGCAATGAGATCGGCATCCTGCCGGATATTCTCAATACCGTCTATATCGTCCTGGCGACGCTCGTTATCGTTTTGCCGCTGGGCGTGGGCGCGGCGGTTTATCTGACGGAATACGCTTCCAACCGGCGGCTTGTCGCCGCGATTGAATACGCGGCGGAGACGCTCTCGGGCATCCCGTCGATCATCTACGGCCTGGTGGGCATGCTGTTCTTCTGCCAGTTTCTCAATATGCAGACCTCGCTTATGGCGGGCGCGCTGACGCTGGTGATTATGAACCTGCCCACCGTCATGCGCACCACGCAGGAAAGCCTCAAAACCGTCCCGCAGAGCTACCGCGAGGGCGCGTTCGGCTTGGGCGCGGGCAAATGGCGCGTGATCCGCACGGTGGTGCTGCCTGGCTGCGTGGACGGCGTGGTGACGGGCTGCATTCTTGCCGTCGGGCGCATTCTGGGCGAATCGGCGGCGCTGCTTTTCACAGCCGGCTTCGCGCATACGCTGAACGGCTTTTTTGAGGGGCTCGGCAGCGCGGGCGCAACGCTGACCGTCGCGCTGTATGTGTACGCCAAGGAGCAGGGCGAATTTGAGGTCGCCTTCGCCATCGCGGCGATTCTGATGCTGCTGACATTTTTCGTCAACCTTGCGGCCGATCTGGTCGGAAGGATGTTCAAACGCAAGCGTCAACTGTAAACAATGAGGAGGAAGAATTTATGAACCAGACTATTAACGATACCGGCATCAAGCGCGCGGCGCTGATTAACGACCTTTCCTGCATCGGCAAGTGCTCGCTGAGCGTGGCACTGCCCATCGTTTCCGCGTGCGGCGTGGAGGCCGTCGCGCTGCCCACGGCGGTGCTTTCCACGCATACGGGCGGGTTTGAGGGCTACGTCGTGCGCGATATGACCGAGGAAATGCGCTCCTTCGCCGCACACTGGAAGCAGATGGGCGTGCATTTCGACTGCATCTATACCGGCTTTTTCGGCTCTCTCAAGCAGATCGGCCTGGCCGAGCAGTTCATCCGCGAGTTTGCGGACAGCAAAACGCTCATTCTCGTCGACCCGGTGCTGGGCGATAACGGCAAAATCTACGGCTGCTTCTCAGACTCGTATGTGATCGCCATGCGCCGCCTGTGCAGCCTGGCGCATGTGATCACCCCGAACCCGACGGAAGCCGCGCTGCTGACCGGCAGCGCGATGGATACCCCCGCCGAAGAACTGCTGGAGAAGATGTCCACGCCCAGCGCGATCCTCACCGGCGTGCGCCGCGGGGACGAAATCGGCTACCTCGCCCGGCTGGGAGAGGAACAGGTGGAAATTTTCAAGCGCTTCGTACCGGTTTCGCTGCACGGGACGGGCGACGTGTTCGCCTCCGCGCTCTGCGGGGAGCTGCTCGGGGAGAATTCGCAGCGCGAAGCGCTGCAAAAAGCGGCCGACTTCTGCGACGAGTGCATCCGCGAAACCGAAGCGCGGCTGCCCGGCCACTGGTACGGTCTCGCCTTTGAACCGGTGCTGAACAGGAGGATGGCCAGAAAATGAGCGATATTATCACGGTTCGGGATTTGTGTCTGTGGTACGGAAATCATCAGGCGCTCAAGGATATCAGCGTGGGCATTCCGGAAAAGAGCATCACCGCGCTGATCGGCCCGTCCGGCTGCGGCAAATCGACGTTTCTCAAAACGCTCAACCGCATGAACGACCTGGTGCCGGATGTGAAAATCACCGGGCAGGTGAAATACAAGGGGATCGATATCTTCGAGCCTTCCACAGACGTGAACGAACTGCGCCGGCAGATCGGCATGGTTTTTCAGAAGCCGAACCCGTTCCCGATGAGCATTTACGACAACATCGCCTACGGTCCGCGCACGCACGGCGTGAAATCGCACGCGAAGCTGGACGACATCGTCGAGCGTTCGCTGCGCGGCGCGGCGATTTGGGATGAGGTGAAGGACCGGCTCAAAAAGAACGCCCTCGGTCTCTCCGGCGGCCAGCAGCAGCGGCTGTGCATCGCCCGCGCGCTGGCGGTGGAGCCCGAGGTGCTGCTCATGGACGAGCCGACGAGCGCGCTCGACCCGATTTCGACTTCGAAAATCGAAGAGCTCGCCCTGCAGCTCAAGGAGAAATACACCATCGTCATCGTGACGCACAACATGCAGCAGGCCGTCCGCATTTCGGATAACACGGCGTTTTTCCTGCTGGGCGATCTGGTCGAGTTTGGCAGCACGGAAACGATTTTCTCTCAGCCCGTGGATTCGCGGACGGAGGATTACATTACGGGGAGGTTCGGATAATGCGCAGCAAGTTCGACGAACAGCTGGCTCTTTTGAACAAGGAGCTTATCGAGATGGGCGCGCTTTGCGAGGAAGTGATTTCCATGGCCGCAAAGGCGCTGGAGAATGGCGACGGCGCGCTTGCGCGCAAGGTGGCGCCGCTGGATTCGGAGGTGGATCAGAAAGAGCGGACGATCGAGTCGATGTGCCTGAAACTGCTTTTGCAGCAGCAGCCCGTCGCGCGCGATCTGCGGCAGATTTCCGCCGCGCTGAAGATGATCACCGACATGGAGCGCATCGGCGACCAGTCGGAGGATATTGCCGAAATCGTCTGCATCCTCAACGGCCGCGGCGTGGAGGATTTCGACATTCTGCTGGAAATGGCGCGTTCGGCGATAAAAATGGTGACGGACAGCGTTGATGCATACGTAAAGCATGATATAATACTGGCGGAGAAGGTAATCGCAGACGACGACACGGTCGATCGGTACTTCGACGACGTGCGCCGCAGGCTGATTGCGAAAATTGCCGCAGACCCGTCCGACGGCGAATACGCGCTGGATCTGATGATCATCGCCAAGTATTTCGAGCGTATCGGCGACCACGCCGTCAACATTGCGGAGTGGGTCATCTTCTCCGTGACGGGAAAGCATAACGAGGAGTGAACAGATTGATCTGGTGCGTGGAAGACGATGCCAGCATTCGCGATATCGAGGTATACGCGCTGAAATCGACAGGCTTTGAGGCGCGCGGCTTTGAGGACGGGACGTCCTTCTGGGCGGCGCTGCAGAAGGAAAAGCCGGAGCTTGTCGTGCTCGACGTGATGCTGCCGGGGGTGGACGGCGCGGAGCTTTTGCGCCGCATCCGCAAAACGCCGGAGCTGCGCGAGCTGTCGGTGATTATGGCCACGGCGAAGGATTCGGAGATGGACAAAATCCAGGGACTCGACGGCGGCGCGGATTATTATCTGACCAAGCCCTTCGGCGTGATGGAGCTTGTCTCATGCGTTAAGGCCGTGCTGCGCCGCTGCAGGCCCGCGAAGGAAACGCGCGTGCTGCGCCGCGGCGGGCTGTGCGTCGATCTGGACGCGCATACCGCGACGGTCGACGGCGAACGCGTGCCGCTGACGTATAAGGAATTCGAGCTGCTGCGGCTTTTCCTTTCCAATCCCGGCATCGCCTTCACGCGCGATCAGCTGATGGATAAGGTCTGGGGGACGGATTACAGCGGCGAGACGCGCACCGTCGATACGCATATCCTGACCCTGCGGCAAAAGCTCGGCCCGTGCGGGGCGATGATTGAAACCGTGCGCAACGTCGGCTACCGGCTGGAGGGCGAAACGGCATGACGAGCAAAATTTTCAGGTCCATCCTGCTTGTGGCGGCCGCCGTGCTGGTTGCAAGCCTGGGGATTATCATGGGCTGCCTGTACGAGTATTTCGGCAGCGTGCAGGAATATCAGATGAAGGACGAATTGAACCTGGCCGCTGTCGCGGTGGAGAGCGAAGGCGAAGCGTTTCTTGAACAGCTGCATTCCGACCGCTACCGCCTGACCTGGGTGGACGCGGACGGCGGCGTGCGCTACGACACGCAGGCCGGCGGCAAAACGCTGGAAAACCACGCCTCCCGGCCGGAAATCAAATCCGCGCTGGAGACGGGCGAGGGAGAAAACGTGCGCTATTCCTCGACGCTGCTGGAAAAGACGCTCTATTACGCCAAGCGGCTGGCCGACGGCACGGTGCTGCGCATTTCCGTCAGCGCCGATACGATCGGCGTGCTTGCGCTGGGGATGCTGCGGCCGATTCTGATCGTACTCGCCGTGGCGCTGATTCTCTCGGGCACGCTTGCGCGCAGGCTTTCCAGACGCATCGTCGAGCCGCTGAACGCGCTCGATCTGGAAAATCCGCTCGATAACGACGCGTATGAAGAGCTTTCGCCGCTTCTGAACCGGATCAACCGCCAGCATCTGGAAATTACGCGCCAGATGCGCGCGCTGCGGCAGAAGACGGACGAATTCGCGCAGATCACCCGCAGCATGCGCGAAGCGCTCGTGCTGCTGGATGAGAAGGGCTGCGTGCTGAGTGTGAACCTTGCGGCCGAGAAGCTTCTGCAGACGGACGGCTCCTGCGTCGGCAGGGATTTCCTGACCGTCGAGCGCAGCCACGAGGTGAGCGCGGCGATCGCGCGCGCCATGGCCGACGGTCACGGCGAGGTTCGCTGCGAACGCGGCGGGCGCACGTATCAGTTTGATATCACGCGCATCGATTCGGACGGCGCGGCTGTGGGCGCGGTGCTGCTGGCGTTCGATATCACCGAGCAGGAATACGCCGAGCGCAACCGCCGCGAGTTTTCCGCGAACGTATCGCATGAATTGAAAACGCCGCTGCAGGGCATCATCGGCAGCGCCGAGCTGATCGAGAAGGGCATGGTCGCCCCGGAAGACGTGCCGCGCTTCGTCGGCCACATCCGCATGGAGGCTGCGCGGCTGATGACGCTCATCGGCGATATCATCCGCCTCACGCAGCTGGACGAGGGCGTGGAAATGCCGCGCGAGCGCGTCGATTTGCGCGAGCTGGCCGACGAGGTGACGGACAGCCTGCGCGGCGAAGCCGCCAAACGAAACATCGTCCTGTCCGTCGAGGGCGAAAAGACAGAGATGGAGGGCGTGCCGCGCCTGCTGTACGAAATCATTTATAACCTCTGCGACAATGCGATCAAATATAACGTCGAGGACGGGCGGGTCGATATTTCGGTGGCGCAAAGCGCCGCCAATGCGACTGTGACCGTGCGGGATACCGGCATCGGCATCCCGGCCGAGGATCAACCGCGCATCTTCGAGCGGTTCTACCGGGTGGATAAGAGCCATTCGAAGGCCTCGGGCGGCACGGGGCTTGGACTGTCCATTGTCAAGCACGCCGTGCAGTATCATCATGGCACGATCGAGCTGCACAGCGAGCCGGGAAAAGGTACGGAAATTATTGTTTCCTTCCCCCTTTAAGTTTTGCGGAAAAAATGGTATCCTTGGAGCCGTGAACAATTCAGCCGAGAGCGAGGGAACGAAATGGAAGAACTGCATAAGAAAAAAGGATTCATCTGCGATATGGACGGCGTGATCTATCACGGCAATCGCCTTTTGCCCGGCGTGAAGGAATTCGTAGACTGGCTCTATGCGGAAAAGAAGCATTTTCTTTTCCTCACCAACTCCTCTGAGCGCTCCCCGAAGGAACTGCAGCAGAAGCTCAAGCGGCTCGGCCTGGACGTGGACGAGAGCCACTTTTACACCAGCGCGCTGGCCACGGCGCGGTTTATCAGCAGCCAGTCGCCCAACTGCAGCGCGTATGTCGTCGGAGGCGCGGGGCTGATTATGGCGCTGCACGACGAGGGCATCACCATGAACGACGTTGATCCTGACTACGTTGTTATCGGCGAGGGCAACACGTACAACTACGAAAATATTTTGAAGGCCGTGCGCCTGGTGACCAAAGGCGCGAAGCTGATCGGCACCAACAGCGATCTGACCGGCCCCACCGAGGACGGCATCGTTCCCGCCTGCCGCGCGATGGTCGCCCCGATCGAGATGACGACCGGCCAGGCAGCGTACTTTATCGGCAAGCCGAACCCGCTGATGATGCGCACCGGTCTGCGCATTCTGGGCGTTCACTCCGAAGAAGCCGTCATGATCGGCGACAGGATGGACACCGATATCGTTGCCGGCATCGAAACCGGCCTCGACACGGTTCTCGTGCTCTCCGGCGTGACCGACCGCGCCGACATTAAGAAGTTCCCATACCGCCCGCGGCTCGTGCTCAACGGCGTGGGGGATATTCCGGGATAAGGGAACGTGAGGGGAGGAGAGACGCGAGGGGGAAAACCCTTTCCTTTTAAGGAAAAGGAAAGGGTTTTCCCCCTCGACCCCCTTTCGGAAAGGAAAACTGCTTTTTTCGCCGTCCGCCCCTCTCAACGAGGGGCGGGCGGCGTTTGTATAGTTTCCTTATTTCCCTTGCGTTTCGGGGGCGGAGCAGGTATAATTGGGGCAGGGAATCTGGCAATAAAAGGAGGACTTTGCTCTTTATGGAAAGCAGACTGATCGGTCAATATCCTGTCATCGGCATTCGTCCGATTATCGACGGCCGCCGGGGACCTTTGAAGGTTCGCGAAAGCCTGGAAGATCAGACGATGGGCATGGCGCTCGCCGCCAAGAAGCTCTATGAAGAAAACCTGCGTTACTCCAACGGCGAACCTGTGAAGGTAATCATCGCCGATACGACGATTGGCCGCGTGGCGGAAAGCGCCGCCTGCGCCGACAAGTTCCGCCGCGAGGGCGTAGACATCACCCTGAGTGTAACGCCCTGCTGGTGCTATGGCAGCGAAACGATGGATCTCGACCGCAGCACGATCAAGGCCGTCTGGGGTCTGAACGCCACCGAGCGCCCCGGCGCGGTATATCTGGCCTCCGTTCTGGCCACGCATGCGCAGAAGGGCCTGCCGGCTTTCGGCATTTACGGCCATGACGTGCAGGACGCCGACGATCCGACCATTCCGGAAGACGTGAAGGAAAAGCTGCTTCGCTTCGGCCGCGCGGCCGTCGCCGTCGCCACGATGCGCGGCAAGAGCTATCTGCAGATCGGCTCCATCTGCATGGGCATCGGCGGTTCCATCATTGACAGCGAATTCATCGAGGATTATCTCGGCATGCGCGTCGAGTCCGTCGACGAAGTGGAAATCATCCGCCGCATGACCGAAGGCATCTACGACGAGGCCGAATATCAGAAGGCGCTCAAGTGGACGCGTGAAAACTGCAAAGAGGGCTTCGACAAGAACCCCGAAGCGCTGCAGCGCACCCGCGAGCAGAAGGACAAGGACTGGGAGTTCACCGTCAAGATGGCCTGCATCATCAAGGATCTCATGAACGGTAACCCCAACCTGCCTGAAGGCCGCGAAGAGGAAAAAGTCGGCCACAACGCCATCGCCGCGGGCTTCCAGGGCCAGCGCCAGTGGACGGATTTCTATCCGAACTGCGACTTCGGCGAGACGATCCTCAACACGACGTTCGACTGGAACGGCAAGCGGGAGCCGTACATTCTCGCGACGGAAAACGACGTGCTCAACGGTCTGGGCATGCTCTTTATGAAGCTGCTCACCGGTCGTCCGCAGATGTTCGCCGACGTGCGCACCTACTGGAGCGGCGAAGCGATCAAGCGCGTGACCGGCTATGAAATCGAGGGCAGGGCGAAGGATTGCGACGGCGTGATTCACCTGATCAACTCCGGCGCGTGCTGCCTCGATGCGACGGGCGAAGCCCGCGATGAAAACGGCCAGGCCGTCATGAAGCAGTGGTGGGATACCACGGAAGAGGATCAGAAGAACATCCTCGCCAAGACGACCTTCAACTACGCCGACCTGGGCTATTTCCGCGGCGGCGGATTCTCCGCCCGCTTCACCACGCGTGCCGAAATGCCCGCCACGATGATCCGTCTCAACCTCGTCAAGGGTCTGGGGCCGGTGCTGCAGATCGCCGAAGGCTGGACGATCCACCTGCCGGAAGAGGTTTCCGATACGCTTTACAAGCGTACCGACTACACCTGGCCGTGCACCTGGTTCTCCCCGCGCTGCGACGGTCAGGAAGGCAGCCCCTTCAAGACCGCGTACGACGTGATGAACAACTGGGGCGCGAACCATGGCGCGATCAGCTATGGCCATATCGGCGCGGATCTGATTACCTTCTGCTCGATGCTGCGCATCCCGGTTGCGATGCACAACGTGCCGGAAGACAAGATTTACCGCCCGGCCGCCTGGGGCGCGTTCGGCACCAAGGACAAAGAGGGCGCCGATTTCCGCGCCTGCGCCGCGTACGGCCCGCTGTACGGAACGAACAAGTAAACACAGTTTGGACAGCTCCTTTTCCCGGCAAGGGAAGAGGAGCTGTGCTGATTCATGGCGATTGTTCATACGATGGATGCGAAAAGGAGAAGTGAAAGATGGAAGCCGTGCTGCATTTTCTCGCAACCGACTGGTGGGTAATCCTGATTGTTATTGCGGCTGTCGCCGCGATTATCGGGTTCTGCCCGCGCTACAGAATCGCTCCGCCCGATACCGCGTTTATTATCTCCGGGCTGCTTCGCCGCAATTATAAGGTGCGAAACCCCGATGGAACGATTTCGTCCAAGAAGTTCGGCTATCGGATTGTCCGCGGCGGCGCGACGTTTTACATTCCGGGCGTGGAACGCATTGACAAGCTGGATATGTGCCTGATGCAGGTGGATATCAAAACGGCGCAGCCGGTGCCGACGAAGGAATATATCTCCGTGCTTGTGGACGCTGTGGCGAATATCAAGATCGGCTCGGACGATCTTTCCATTGCGACGGCGGCCGAGCAGCTGCTGCATTATAACGCGGCGCAGATCAAATCGCTGGCCAAGGATGTTCTGGAAGGCAACATGCGCGAAATTATCGGCCAGATGACGATTGCCGAACTGGTGCAGAACCGAGACAAGTTTGCGCAGGAATCGATCAAAGCCGCGATGGCCGATATGAGCAATATGGGCCTGGAAATTATTAACCTGACGATTCAGAACTTCGCGGATAAAGATGGCAACATGATCGATACGATGTCCATCCAGAACGTTGTGGAAAAGGAGCGCGACGCCGATATTGCCCGCGCCGCAGCCAGGCAGGAAGGGCATAAAGCGCAGACTGAAGCGGATCAGGCCATCGATGAACAGAATAAGAGACTGAGCTTGTTAAAATCCAAGAACAAAAGCGAAACCGATCAGGAGCGGGCGCGGGCCGATATGGCGTATGAAATCGAAAGGCAGCGCGTGCTTAAAACGTTCGAAGCCGAACACGCCGCGGCCGAACTGACCCGTCTGGAAAAAGAAACGGAACTGAAAAAGCAGGCGGTTGAAGTCGAGCGCGAAAAGCTGCGCGTTGAAATTCGTGAAAAGGCGGACGCCGAAAAATACAGAAGTCAGGCGGAAGCCGATGCGCAGGTCTATAAAGCCGCCAAGGAAGCCGAGGCGCTGCGTCTCCGCGGCGAAGCCGAGGCCGAAGCGATCCGCCTCAAGGCCGAAGCCATGCAGCTGTACGGCCAGGCGGCCATGCTTGAAATGGTGGTTGACAAGCTGCCGGAGATTGCCCGTTCCGTCAGCGATCCGCTGAGTAAAACGGAAAAGATTATCCTCTTTGGCGAAGGCGGCGCGTCTTCGATGGTGCGCGATACGACGGGAATGATGCTGCAGACGTTTGAAGCGGTCAAATCGGCCGTCGGGCTGGATATTCCGCAAATGCTTAAGGATGTGGCCAGCGGCGGGCTGGTCGGCAAAGCGGGAGAAACAAAGACGGAAGCGTGATACGAATCTATATTGCGAGGGGACTTCTCTTTCAGGGGAAAGAGAAGTCCCCTCGCGCTCCCCAAGAGAAAGCCGCTTATACGCGTTCCGCCCCGCGAAGGGCGGGGCGGAACGGGGTGCAATCAGTCTTCTTTGATTGTTTTATCAAGCAGTTCCGGCGTTTCCAGCAGATGCTTGAGATAATGGATGCTGTTGGCGAAGTACACGCCGTCGGCGATGCGCTCGTCGACGGTGACGCTCAGGTCGACGGCCTCGCGCAGCTCCTCCGTGCCGTCTTCAAGCAGGAAGCGCTTTTTGTATTTCTCGCCGATGATGACGAAGATGGAGTTCGTGCCCCAGTTCGCCAGGTGATGATACTGCGCGCTCATGCGGATGCTGCCGAGGTTGGAGATGAAAACCGTGCTGCAGTACGGGTCTTCGCGCTGCACGGCGGCGGGCATCCGCCCGCGCTTTTCCAGAAAATTCAGCGCAGCCATAATCAGGTCGGTGATGATGCGCGGCATGCCCATGATCACGTCCATTACGTCCGTCGTACCGTCGCTCTTCTGCTTTTTGCGCACGTCGTAGACGAAGGAGCGCACCTTCTGATACATCTGCTCGATCATCGAGCGCTCGTCGTCGAGGTTGACGCGCAGGATGGAAACCGCCTCGGCGGCATGATCTTCGAACTTCTTTTTGACGATGAAGGAATAGGAAATTTCCTTGCGGTCGAAGTATCGGTTGCGCGAGATGAACCGGTTGAGCAGCGGGCGCTCATAGATGGTTTTCGTCAGCGCGGCGAGGATCGCATGAAACATTGTGTACTTGAACTCGATCCCCTCGACGTTTTTCTCCTTCAGCCAGGCGTTGAGGGCGGTCAGGTCAACGGTCTCGGTCATGACGGCTTCGTTGTCGGTGCGGTTGGGCATGATGTAGGGCATGATCTGATGCATGCTGTCCAGCCCGCGCACAAGCCATGCGTCCGGCCGGTCGCCGCGGCGATGGGGGCGTTGTTCGATTGCCATGAGGGTCATCCTCTCCTTGAAAGATATAAGTCCGATAAAATTTGCCGCGCAAAGCGCGGACTGGTTACCTCGCAATGCGCAAATAAACATATATCTATACGCCGCCAAGACCGGAAATTCCTGCAAACGATGTTACGCCTTATCCTTCCTTCTCGACCAACGCGAACGGATCGCGGGAAAGCATTTCTTCAGCTGTTTCCCACATCGGGGCGGCGCGCAGCAGTACGCAATTTGCGTTGAGGATTTTTCCGCGCATGCAGCCTTCCGGCATTCGATCGGCCACCCGGTCATAGCGCTGCGCTACTCCCAAAAAGTTATGACGGCGGGAGACGACGGTATGTTCGTTTCCCGCTGCATCCGTTACTGTATAGGAGACTTCTCCAGCAAACAGATAAGGCGGGCAAAACAGTTCTTCTACTGCGTGCATAGACGTATTGCAGCGGCAGCCGCAGCCGAGGAACAGCACGCTGCCGTCAATACCGGGCAGCAGAGCGAAGGGCGAATGCGGGCCTCCGGGCGTTGCGTCTTCGGCGTGCCGGGCCGTTAATTCTCGCGCAAGCGGCCCGATGGCTGTACAGGAATGCGTCGGGTGCAGACTGCGTACAGCGCCCGGAAACGAGCGAGAAGCTTCGGCGATTGCGCCGGTGCAGGCGGGCGTTGTCTTCACGTTGAAATACGGATGCTCCGCGTTGCAAAACTCATAGCTCAACGTCGGAAAAAGCAGCGTTCCCGTTTCGCCTGCAGCTGCTTGCAGGCCTCTGATTACATCGAAAGGCGCAAGCCCCGGAATCCCAAGGCTTTTCAGAGAACTATGCACCAGCAACGTTTCGCCGGGGCGAACGCCCAGCGCTCGCGCCTGCTGCGCAATTTTCACGATCCATTCGTCCATTGTCTTCCCTCTTCCATGTGTCGTTTGTAAAAAATACCACATAATCTGCACGGGAGAGCCGGAACAAATTATGCGGCATTCGATGTTCTATACGGCGTTTTTTAACTTGCCATCTGATTTTCTTCTTCTTCCAGCGTCCGGTATGCAACCTTGCCCACGAGCGTCTTGGGCAGTTCGGAGCGGAATTCGATATCGTAGGGCATGGCGTATTTGGCGATCTGCTTGCGGCACCAGGCCATCAGCTCTTCCTTCACCGCGTCGCTCGGCTCCACGCCGGGCTTGAGCACGACGAACGCCTTTACCTTCTGCACCTTGTACGGGTCTTTCACGCCGATCACGCAGCTGTAGAGCACTTTGTCGAAGCCGTCGATGACGTTTTCAATCTGCGAAGGATAGACGTTGTAGCCGGAAGTGATGATCATGCGCTTGATGCGCTGACGGAAGTAGACGAAGCCGTCCTCGTCCATTATGCCCAGGTCGCCCGTGTGCAGCCAGACGCGGCCGTCGGCATGCTTTTTCAGCGCCATGGCGGTTTCCTTGGGATTGTCCATGTAGCCGATCATGACGGTCGGGCCGGTCAGGCAGATTTCGCCCTCCTGGCCGAAGGGGACTTCGTCCGTCGTGCCCACGGCGACAATCTTGTAGAACGTATCCGGGAAGGGCAGGCCGATGGAGCCCTTGCGGTAGTAATCCTTGGGCGTCAGGCAGCTGGCGGTGACGCATTCGGTCGTGCCGTAGCCTTCGCGGACCTGCACTTTGGCGCCATGCGCCATCAGGAACGCGTCCACCTTCTGTTTCAGCTCGAACGACAGGCAGTCGCCGCCGGAGAACACGCCCATCAGGCAGGACAGATCGAGCCCGTCTACGTTGTCGGCGCGCATGAGCGCTTCGTACAGCGTCGGCACGCCCGCGATGAAGTTGGGCTGCTTTTTGCGCAGGAGGTTCGCGTACGTCTTCACCGAGAAGCGCGGAACCAGCATGCACGTGCCGCCGATGATCAGGAACATGTGGATGCCGATGCCCAGGCCGAAGCCGTGGAACATGGGCATGATCGAGAGCATTTTCTTATCCGCAAGCTGATCGAATTCGATGCCGCTGGCGTACGCCGTCTGCAGTCCCAGCGCGTTGAAGTTCATGCTCGACAGGAGAATGCCCTTCATCGTGCCGGTCGTGCCGCCGGAGTAGAGGATCGCCGCCGCGTCGTAGCAGGTAACGGTGGGAACCGGCACCTCCGAGACGGCGCCTGCGCCGCGCATAAAGGCTTTCCAGTAGATCACGTCCGCGTCCGCGGGGATTTTCGGGTTCTTCCGTTCGGCGGCGAGATGCACGCCGATGTTCAGCGGGAAGGGGAACGCATCGCTGATGCGGGTGATGAGCACCTTGACGGGATTATCCAGGCTTTCGCGGATTTCGGCAACCTTGGGGTAGAACTGGTCGATCGTCAGGATCATTTTAGATTTGGAAAAATTCAGAAAAAATTTGTATTCTCCCGACGAGGACAGCGGATGCACCATGTTTGCCAGCGCGCCCACGCGATTGAGCGCGTAAAACATCGCGACAGCCTGCGGACAGTTCGGCATGGCGATCGTCACCTTGTCGCCCTGGCGGATGCCCTGCGCCCAAAGCGCCCTGGCGACCTGCTCGATCATCTGCTTAAACTGCGCGTAGCGGATTTTCTGGCCCATGAATTCCAACGCGACAATATCCGGATACTTGTCTGCGGTCTGGTAAACCAGCTGCCACATCGTCAGCTTCGGATAGTTGATGGAATCCGGCACGTTGCCGAGAAATTCTTTTCTGTCAGTCGTTTTGGCCTGCAATTTATTTCTCGCTCCTTCATTTGCCATTATTGGACGGGCAAGCCCGCCTTTACCATTTTCTGGACAAACACGCGCATTCTACCGGCCGGGTGTGAACAAAAAATGAACAAACGGTTTTCCTCCTTTTTCTTTTCGCGGGTATTTGCATTTTTCGACGCTTTACGTTATGATATACCGGTTATCGTGCAAGAGAAAGAAGAATGGGGGATATTTCCTTGGAGGAAAAAGTCAGACCGAATGAACTGATCGAAGGGCCGATTCTGCCCGCGCTGCTCAAATTCTGCGGCCCGGTGCTGGTGGCGCTGTTCCTGCAATCGCTCTACGGCGCGGTCGACCTGATGGTCGTCGGCCGCTTTGGCGACGCGGCGAGCGTTTCCGGCGTGGGCACGGGCAGCGCGGTGATGCAGCTGGTGACGATGGTGCTCGCGGGCCTGACCACGGGCGCGACAGTCGTCATCGGGCGGCATATCGGCGAACGGCGACCGGAAGCGGCGGGCCGCACGGTCGGCGCGGCGGTGGCGCTGTTCGCGGTGGTTGCAATTGTGCTGACGGGGCTGATGGTCGCCTTTACGCGGCCGCTCGTGCTGCTGATGCAGACCCCGGCCGAGGCGGTCGATAAGGCGGTCGAGTATGTGCGCATCTGCTCGTGGGGCATCGTGTTTATTACGGCGTACAACGTGCTCAGCGGCATCTTCCGCGGTCTGGGCGATTCGAAGCGGCCGATGATTTTCGTTGCCATCGCGTGCGTGACGAACATCGCGGGCGATCTTTTCTGCGTGGGCGTTCTGCATATGGACGCGGCGGGCGCGGCCGTGGCGACGGTTGCGGCGCAGGCGGTGAGTGTCGTGCTTTCGCTGGTAATTATCAGCAGGCAGGAGCTGCCGTTTCATTTCACGCGCAAGTCGATCTGCTTTGACCGCGTTGAAATCGGCGAAACGCTGCGCATCGGCGCGCCCATCGCGCTGCAGGATGCGCTGGTGCATCTGTCCTTCCTCCTGCTCAACGCGATTATCAATCACCTGGGCCTTCTGCAATCGGCGGGCTACGGCGTGGCCGAACGCGTGACGGGCTTTATTTTCCTCGTGCCGTCCGCGGTTATGGCGGGCGCTTCGACGCTCGTTGCGCAGAATATCGGCGCGAACCGCCCCGACCGCGCGCGGCAGGTGCTCTTCACCTCCATGGCGGCCGGCACGGCGGCGGGCTTTTTCCTTTTCTGCGCGGGCTTCTTCTTCGGCGGGCCGCTCTCGTCGATTTTCTCGAAGGATGCGGGCGTTGTGGAACAGTCGGCGGCGTATCTGCGCGGCTTTTCGGCGGACTGCCTGCTTACGTGCGTGCTCTTTGCTTTTACGGGATACTTCAACGGCTGCGGCTGCACCGTTTATGTGATGATTCAGGGGATTACGTCGTCCTTCCTTCTGCGTGTGCCCGCGTCGTATCTGCTTTCCATCACCAAAGGCGCGACGCTGACGCGCATCGGCCTGGCCGCGCCGCTTGCGACGGTTTACGGCATCGTCTTCTATCTGATCTGCTATCGCAGGATGCGCCGCGCGGAAGGCGGAGAATAATTTTCGCGGCGCAGGCGCCGCTGGCTTCACCGGCCGCATCAATAACCGATACCGAAAGGAACAGGCTATGG
Source organism: uncultured Clostridia bacterium (assembly GCA_934615235.1). GTDB lineage: Bacteria > Bacillota > Clostridia > Christensenellales > Aristaeellaceae > Aphodomonas. The sequence goes on along the minus strand of CAKTTL010000042.1, from coordinate 4,615 downwards.
AAAACCTGCATGTTTGTCTGATTAACGATTCTTTCCCGCCGACGATCGACGGCGTGGCGAACGCGGTCGTCAATTACGCGCGGGTGATTACGGAAAAGCGCGGCGAAGCCGCCGTGCTGACCCCCTATTATCCTGAAGCGGACGATTCGGGATATCCCTTCCGCGTGCTGCGCTATCCGAGCGTCGACACGCGCAAGCTGGTCGGCTACCGCGCGGGCATTCCGTTTTCGTCCGAGCTGCTCCGGCAGACGAAGGAAGCGCATTTCGACATCATTCACAGCCATTGCCCGGTGACGTCTACGATTCTTGCGCGCATGCTGCGCAGCCGGCTGAACCTGCCGCTGGTGTTCACCTATCACACCAAGTTTGACGTGGACATTGCAAACGCGGTGCGCGGCCGCCTTTTGCAGGAAGAAGCGACGCGTCTGCTGGTGCAGAATATTTCCGCGTGCGACGAGGTTTGGACGGTCAGCCACGGGGCGGGAGAAAATCTCTGCGCGCTCGGCTATGACGGAAAATACACCGTCATGCCCAACGGCGTGGATTTTTCCATCGGCCGCGCGAGCGACGAGCTGATTCGCGAAACGACGGCGGGCTACGATCTGCCCGCGGATGTGCCGGTTTTTCTCTTTGTCGGCCGCATGATGTGGTATAAGGGGATTCGCATCACGCTTGACGCGCTCAGGCGGCTCCGGGACGCGGGGCATGATTTCCGGATGGTTTTCGTCGGCGGAGGAACGGACAAGGACGAAATCGTCGCCTATGCCGAAAAGCTCGCGCTGGGGGATCGTGTGTTTTTCTCCCCGCCCGTACAGGATCGCGAGCGCATCCGCGCCTGGTATTGCCGCGCGGATCTCTTCCTTTTCCCCTCGACGTTCGATACGAACGGCCTGGTCGTCCGCGAGGCGGCGGCGTGCGGGCTGGGCAGCGTTTTGATTGAGGGCAGCTGCGCTGCGGAGGACATCGTCGACGGCCGCACCGGTTTCCTCATCGCTGAAAACGCCGAATCGATGGCCGAAAAGCTTGCCTCCCTTTCCGGCGATCGGGATGCAATGCGCCGCGTCGGCGAAAACGCGCAGCGCGAAATCTACCTTTCCTGGGACGACGCCGTTTCCCGCGCATACGACCGCTATCACGTCGTCATCGAAAACTTCCGCGCCGGGCGCTATCCGACGCACGAGCGCCCCTCCGACGATTTCTTCAACAACATGGCCAAGCTGCTCGACTGGCAGAACCGATGGAGAGCGAAGAAGGGGTGACGAGGGGACGATGGAGAACGACGGGGGATGACGGGGTTTTTGCGAGAGAGGGGGGACTTTCAGGAGAAAGTCCCCCCTCTCTCGCGCTCTCTCCCCCGAAAGCCGCTTTTTTCGGTGTTGGGAGGGAATAGCGTTTATTCGAATGTGCGCTGCGTTCGGGCGAGGTTAATGCGGATTTCGGTGCCTTTGCCGGGGGTGGATTGTGCGCAGAGGGTATGGCCGAGGTTTTCGCAGACGCGGCGGCACAGGTACAGGCCGATGCCGCTGGCGCGCTTATCCGCGCGGCCGTTATGGCCGGTGAAGCCTTTTTCGAAGATGCGCGGCAGGTCCTCCGGGGCGATGCCGATGCCGCTATCCCGCACGACGATGGTTTTCGGCGCTTCCACGCAGATCATCACGCTGCCCTGCGGCGTATATTTCAGCGCGTTGGAGAGAATCTGCTCGACGACGAAGGCGAGCCATTTTTCGTCCGTGAGCGCGGTTTCGCTCGTCGGTTCATACAGCAGACGGATTTTGCGGTCGATGAATTCTCCGGCGAATTTGCGCGCGGTCTGCCGCAGAATGGGGTCGAGAGCGCATTCGCGGATCACGTAATCCGACGCGCCGCCGTCGAGCCGCTGATAGGTCATCGCCATGGCGACGTACTGCTCCACGCGGAAAAGGTCGGACGACAGTCTGCGCGCAAGCGGCGAATCCTCGCCCTGCAGGCGCAGGCGCATTGCGGCGATGGGCGTTTTAATCTGATGCGTCCAGGCGGCGTAGTAATCGGCCATATCGGCCTGGCGGGCGGATGCGGCGTTTTCCTGCGCGCGCAGCTCTTCGCACAGCGCGCGGATGATCGCCTGATAGTCCGCTTCGGCGAGCGTCGCGGGGGTGGGAAAGCTCTGCGCGAGCGCTTCGGCGGGTACGCCGGGCAGGCGCGCGAGCGTTTCGTGCTTTGCGCGCGCGCGGAAGTAATCGACAGCCAGCCACACCGCGCCGATTCCGGCGCACAGCGCCGAAGGATACGCCGCCGCCCCGACCGGCAGCTGATACAGCGCGAACGACGCGCAGAAAAGCGCCGCGAACAGCGCCGCCGCGCAAAGCAGCGCCCGGCGCTGCCGCAGATATTGCGTGAATTTCATCGTTATCCCACCTGATAGCCCACGCCGAATTTGGTTGCGATAAACCCGGGCAGCCCGGCCGCGTCCAGCTTTTTACGCAGGCGGTTGACGTTGACGGTCAGCGTGTTTTCGTCCACGAAGCTGTCCGTTTCCCAGAGCTTCTCCATCAGCTTTTCACGGCTGACGACCTTGCCGCCGGCTTCCATCAGCGAAAAGAGAATGCGGTATTCGTTCTTGGAAAGCGGGATTTTCTCGCCCCCGTACATCAGCGCCTGCGCGCCCGTATCCAGCTTTGCGCCGCGGTGCTCCGGTTCCGGGGCGGAGGGCGCGAAATCGTACGCGCGGCGCAGGAGCGCCTGCATTTTCGCGATCAGCACGCTCAAATCGAACGGCTTGGCGATGAAATCGTCCCCGCCCATGTTCATCGCCATGACGATGTTCATGTTGTCGCTCGCCGAGGAAAGGAAGATGATCGGCACGCTGGACGTGCGGCGAATCTCGCGGCACCAGTAATAGCCGTCGAAAAACGGCAGGCCGATGTCCATCAGCACCAGGTGCGGCGCGAACGCGGCGAATTCGCCCGCCACGTCGCGGAAATTTTCCGCGCAGCGCGCGTCGAAGCCCCAAGCGGCGGCGGCGTCCCGCACGCTTTCTGCGATGCCCCTGTCGTCTTCCACAATCAAAACGCGATACACGGCGCTTCCTCCTGCGCTTGTTGATTTATTCATTTAAGATACACCGATTTGCACTGCCTGTCAAACCGAAAGCGTTCATATTAAATTCATAATCGGATTCTATACTGGAAAATGAGGTGTTTTTTATGAATCATCAGGGAAAAGAATTTCTGGGAACCGAGCCCATCGGGAAGCTTCTCTGGAAGCTGGCGCTGCCCACCGTCGCCGCGCAGCTGATCAACATGCTCTATAATATCGTCGATCGTATCTATATCGGCCATATGCCCGGAGACGGCGCGATGGCGCTGACAGGCGTGGGCGTCTGCATGCCGCTGATCATGATCGTCTCCGCCTTTGCCGCGCTGATCTGTTCCGGCGGCGCGCCGCGCGCGTCCATCGCCATGGGGCAAAACGATATGGACAAGGCTGAAAAGACGCTGGGCAACTGTTTTGCCGCGCAGATTGGCGTCTCTCTCGTGTTGACGGCCGTGCTGCTGCTGTTCAGCCGCAGCCTGCTGCTTGCCTTCGGCGCGAGCGAGAACACGATCGAGTACGCCGTTTCCTATATGCGCGTTTACGCGATCGGCACCATTTTCGTCCAGCTGACGCTGGGCATGAATATGTTCATTACCGCGCAGGGGTTCGCCAAGGTGGGGATGATGTCCGTCGTCATCGGCGCGGTCATGAATATCATTCTCGATCCGATCTTTATCTTCGCCTTCGAAATGGGCGTGCAGGGCGCGGCGCTGGCGACCATCCTTTCGCAGGGCGTTTCCTGTGTGTGGGTGCTCGGCTTCCTGTTCGGCAAGAAAACCTTCCTGCGCATCAGGCGGGAGAATATGGCGCTGCGCGCCGGTATTCTGCTGCCCTGCCTTGCGCTCGGACTCGCGACGTTTATCATGCAGGCAAGCGAGAGCGTCATTTCGGTCTGCTTCAATTCTTCGCTTCTCAAGTACGGCGGCGACGTCGCTGTCGGCGCGATGACCATTCTCACCAGCGTCATGCAGTTTGCCATGCTGCCGCTGCAGGGCCTCGGTCAGGGCGCGCAGCCGATTATCAGCTACAACTACGGCGCGAGAAACGTCGCTCGGGTCAGGGAAGCGTACTTCAAGCTTCTCCGCACCAGCCTGATGTATTCGTCGCTTCTCTGGGCCTGCATCCTGCTCTTCCCGCGCGTCTTTGCGGGGATGTTTACAACCGACGCGGCGCTGCTTGATTTTACCGGCCGCGCGCTGCGCGTCTATTGCGCGGTGCTCGTGCTCTTCGGCGTTCAGATCGCCTGCCAGATGGCCTTTACCGCCATCGGCAGCGCGAAGGCGTCGATCATTGTCGCCGTCATGCGCAAGTTCGTTCTTCTCATTCCGCTCATCTATCTTCTCCCTGCGATCTTTACCGCTGATAAAACGACCGCCGTTTACCTCGCCGAACCCGTGGCCGACGCGATCGCCGTCACCTTTACAGCAATTCTTTTCTCCTTCCAGTTCAGAAAGGCGCTCAAGGGGATTGAAGGGTAACGGGGGAGGACGCTGGGGGAAAACCCTTCTTTCAGGAGAAAGAAGGTTTTTCCCCCAGACCCCCT
>CAKTTL010000041.1 GCA_934615235.1 uncultured Clostridia bacterium | reverse complement strand
GCGATTATGAGCTTCTCATGGTCGTCTTTACCGTTTTGTCCCTGATTGTCGTTTTGATTAAGAAGGACAAATAAAAAAGCGCCATCATGTAGCTGCAACTACGTGATGGCAAATTCCACTTAAGTTCGGTGGGGTGAACCACCATGGTAGGGCACTCAACCTTCCTGCCCTTATTATATCCCGAATCGCCGCCGGAGTCAACCTCTGGGCGGCAAATTTGCATTTACGGCGCAAAGAAATCGCCCGCCTCGATTGAGGCGAGCGATGTGTGTTTCTTTCCGAATGATCAGGAAGAGAACTGCACGGCCTTGTGATCCGCCAGCCAGGAGTTACCGCTGGTCCAAGTGTAGTGGCCAGAGGTGGCGCCGGTGTGAGTGAAGGAATTCGCAAACGAGGTCACCTTGACGTACGGGCAGTTGGCATCGCCGTTATGCGCGCAGAAGCCATCCGGAACAGCCGTGATAAAAGGCTTCAGAGCGGTGGTCACCGTATCACGGATGGGTTCCCAGTTCTCATTGGCGTTGTGCTGATAGACAACCCAGTCCTCATAATGACCAGGCGTTTCAAGTTCACAGCCAATACGTCCCGGAAGACCCTTGTTGATGACATAGCCGGCATACGTAGAATTGTTGACATGGCCAGCAGTGTACTTGAGCCAAGAGGTGTGCAGCGGGACGTTGCAATTGCCGATCTGAACATAGTAGTTAGTGGAGCTGTTGGCCTTCAGAGAACCACCGTGCGGCAGGCTCGCAGACCCGAGGATGCTGGTGCCATTCCAGACATAGCAGCAGGTGGTAGCGATGGACTCGTTCATCGCCATCTGATTCATAGAAACGATAGGCTTCAACATATTGTTTTCCCCTCCTGTTTTTGTTTGAGTTCGTGTGTATAATACCCTATTTGCTCATCTCCGGGAAAACCCTTGCGGCGCAAAGCCTTGCGCCGTTTCCATGTTACTAGTTTGTCGCTAGTGAAACAAATCACAACAAAAAACAGATTATGCAATAATAATCAACGGACAATTCCGCTATTTCCAAACGCGCCGGAAAGTGGTAAACTTAACTCATCCATTTTCTCAGGAAAGAAGGCGGCTTATGGAAAACGTTATTTTGAAAAACGATCGGCTTACGGTTGCGATCAGCCCGCGCGGCGCGGAGCTGCAGAGCATCAAGGGCACGGATGGCGTGGAACGCCTTTATCAGGGCGATACCCCGTACTGGCCGAATCGCGCGCCCGTGCTGTTCCCCGTGGCGGGCGGCTTTAAGGACGACTGCTACACGCTCGACGGCAAAACTTATCCGATGAAGAAGCACGGCCTTGTCCGGTTTGTGCCCTTTGAGGTTGAAGAGGCGAGCCCCACCAGCGCAACCTTCCTGTACACGCAGAAGGACGAAGGCTTCCCGTTCGATTACGCCTTCCGCGTCCGTTATACGATCGTCGAAAATTCGCTGCGCGTCGCCTACATCACCGACAGCACCGGCGAAGACACCTTCTGGTTCTGCGTCGGCGGCCATGAGGCGTACGCCACGCCCGAGGGCATCGAGGATTACGAGATCGTGTTTGACCAGCGCGAAGCGCTGAACAGCAACATCCTCGTCGGAAATCTCCTCTCGCGTGAGACGACGCCCATCGAGGTGCACGACGGCGTGATGCCCCTCAAATACGAATATTTCGCCGTGGACGCGATCGTTTTCCCGTATCTGAAATCGAAGGGCGTGACGCTGCGCAGCCGCAAGCATGGCCGCACGCTGCGCGTGACCTTCGCCGGCAACGACAACCTCATGTTCTGGACGAAGCCCGGCGCGCCGTACATCTGCATCGAGCCCTGGACGAACGCGCCCGATTTCCTTGACTGCGACGGCGATATCACCCACAAGCCCGGCGCAATCCGCCTCGCCCCGGGGCAGAGAGACATCCGGGAACACGTGATTACGGTGGAGTGAGAGAGAACGCTGGGGGAAACTTCTTTCAGGAGAAAGAAGTTTCCCCCAGACCCCTTTCAAGAAAGCCTGCTGTAAAAAACGACCCGCCGCCCGGAGGGGGCGGCGGGTCGTTTTGCGTATTTTGGGGACTGGATCAGATGACGAACTGTTCCATGTAGCGCTTGCTCAGGCGCAGGGAATCGAGCACGCGCTCGCGGCTGCCCTCAAAGGCGCGGTCTTCCACTTCGATGCAGGTATAGCCTTCATAGCCGATATCGGTCAGCGCGGAGACATACTTGCCCCAGTCCACGTCTCCCAGACCGGGGAGCTTCGGGCTCATGAAATCGAGCGGATACGCCATGATGCCCACCTCGCGCAGCTTGTCGGGATAGAGCTTGATATCCTTGTAATGGACGTGGAAGATCTTATCCTTGAAGTCGTACAGGGGCTTGATATAGTCGATCATCTGCCAGACGAAGTGCGACGGGTCATAGTTGATGCCGAGGTTCGCGCTGGGCAGGATTTCGAAGACCTTCTTCCAGTTGGCGGGAGTGGTCATGAGGTTCTGTCCGCCGGGCCACTGGTCGGGGCCGAAGAGCATCGGGCAGTTTTCGATGGCGATTTTCACGCCCTTTTCTTCCGCCAGCTTGATGATCGGCGGCCAGACTTCCTTGACCAGCTCAAGGTTTTCCTCAACGGTCTTCGTCTGGTCGCGGCCGATGAACGTCGTCACCATGTTCACGCCCAGCTTCGCGCTGCCTTCGATCACCTTTTTCAGATGTTCAACGGCGGCGGCGCGCTTTTCAAGGTTGCCGTCCATGGTGTTGGGATAGAAGGCGAGGGAAGAGATTTCGACATTGCGCTTTGCGCAGTAATCCTTGATGTACTTCACCTTTTCGTCGGTCAGGTTATCCACGTCGATGTGGCTGACGCCGGCGTAGCGGCGCTCGGCCTTTCCCTGCGGCCAGCAGGCCACTTCCACACACTGGAAGCCCATATCGGATGCGGTGTCGATCATCTCTTCAAAAGTCCAGCCGTCCAGGATTGCGCTGACAAAACCAAGCTTCATATTCTTTCCTCCTTGCGATGCGGGGTATTTATTTAGGCGCGCTTGCGCGCGTCAAATGGCGGTTGCGATGACCTGGTTCTCCTTCGAGCTTTCAAACGCCAGGTCGACGATTTTCATTGCGCGGCGCATATCGTCGTGCGAGACGAACTGCGGTTCGAGCCCCTCGCACGCGCGCACGAGGTTGCGATGATAGGCGAGCGAGTCGGTTTCGACGGCGGGCAGATCCAGCGGCTCGACGAACTCGGGCTTGAGCGGAGCCATCGTGCGGCTCGGGCCGAGCGCCTTGCCGAACACGCTGTCAAAGCCGTGCACGTTTTCCTTGATGCGCGCCATGCCGCCGGTTTTGCCGGAGAAATCGTCGATGCGCAGCGTGCCCCGGTCGCCGTAGACGAACCAGCGGGGCAGATCCTGCAGGCAGAACGTGCCGACCTGAATCTTGCCGCACACGCCGTTGTCGAAGATCAGCTGCAGCTCGAAGCTGTCGTCCACGGCGGGCGTGAGGATGCTCAGCAGGCGGGCGTAAACGCTCGTTACCTTGTGGCCGCGGAACATGCAAAGCAGCTGGTCGATGAGGTGGATGCCCCAATCGTAGAGCATGCCGCCGCCGGCGACCGGGTCGGCGCGCCAGCCGAAGCAGACGCCGCGCTGGCCGTACACGCGGGACTGGATGGTCGTGATATTGCCGATTTCCCTCGAATCGACGACCTGTTTGGTCATCAGATAGTCCACGTCCCAGCGGCGGTTCTGATGAACCGTGAAAACGCGATGCGCTTCGTTGGCGACGGCGATTACTTCTTCCAATTCGCGCGAGCTCATCGTCACCGGCTTTTCGCACATCACGTGCTTGCCCGCGCGCAGTGCGGCGATGGCAAGCTCGGCGTGCACGTTGTTGGGCGTGCAGACGAAGACGAGCTCGATTTCCGGATTGGCGAGGAAGGCGGCCAGATCATCGTAAGCGGTAAGGCCTTCCGCGCGCGCATCGTCCAGCTTTTCGGGGTTGACGTCGTATGCCGCGATCATTTCCAACGTGTCCAGTTGACGGGATTTGTTCAGGTGAAAGTGTCCCATGTAACCGAAACCGATAATTCCAGCTTTCATCCGCAAAATTCCTCTTCCTATTAAGTTAAAGCGATTCGCATCATTATATAGCCTATTGAACCGGGCTGTCAAGGAGTTAGCCGCGGGAGACTTGTCATGCGGCGGCGGGAATATTATAATGAAAGCAAAAAACAGAAGAGAAGGTGAAACGGCGTGATTCTTGAAACGGAGCGGCTCGTTTTGCGCAAAATGACGCAGGCGGATTCCCCGGCGCTCTGCCGGATTCTGCAGGACGAAAAGACGATGTACGCCTACGAGGGCGCGTTCAGCGACGAGGAGGTGCAGCAGTGGCTGGACCGGCAGCTGGCGCGATATGCGCAGTACGGCTTCGGCCTGTGGCTCGTTGTGCTGAAGGAAACGGGGAAGGCGATCGGCCAGTGCGGCGTGACGATGCAGCCGTGGGACGGACGCGAGGTGCTTGAGGTCGGCTATCTGTTCGAGCGGGCGCACTGGCATCACGGCTATGCGACGGAAGCGGCGCGCGACTGCATGCGTTACGCGTTCGAAACGCTGCACGCCGATGAAATCTGCTCGATTATTCGGGATACGAATACGGCGTCGCAGAACGTCGCGCTGCGAAACGGCCTGCTGCCGCGCGAAACCTGGACGAAGCATTATCGCGGCGTGGACATGCCGCATATTCGCTATGTGATCACGCGCGAAGAATGGCAGAAAAACGTGGAGGCAAGTAATAATGAAGGAAAAGAATAAAAAACTGATCGGCGAAGTGCTGAGCGATATCCGGCGCGATATGACGGACGAGGAAGTGCTCGCGCTGCTTGCGGACAGCAAGCTTTCCGCCAACCCTTCGCAGGAGAAATACACGATCGGTCAGCGCGCGGCGGACAAAATCGCAAAATTCGCGGGCAGCTGGGCGTTTATTTTTTCGTTTACGGGTCTGCTGCTTTTATGGATGGCGATCAACGTCCTGCTGGCGGCGCGCGCGTTTGACGCGTATCCGTTTATCCTGCTCAACCTGGTGCTGTCCTGCGTCGCGGCGATTCAAGCGCCGCTGATCATGATGAGTCAGAACCGGCAGGAGGAGAAGGACCGCCGCCGGGCGGAAAACGACTACAAGGTAAACCTGAAAACGGAGATCATGATCGAGGAAATCTATAACAAGCTCAACCGGCTTCTGGAAGCGCAGGAGGCGGAGAAGAAGAAATAAAGCGGTTTTTTGAAAAACACCGCTTTTTTGCGGCAGTCGGACCGCTTTTTCAGCCGCGCAGGGCGCGGCATTTTTTATCCGCTACAATGAAACACCCGGAGGCGTGTGCTTATTTGCGGCATAAAACCGCCGCTGCCCGGGCAAAATGGGCCGGGGGAGAAATTTCCATGAGAAAAAGTGGAGAAAAAGCGGCGAAAATCATGGAAAATCGCGCATTTTTTGAAAAAAACACTTGCATCTCAACGTATTATCGGGTATACTTATAAAGCTGTCGTTTGGGATGAAGCGGTAAGTTACCGATTGGCCGTCGGAGAATTACCGCGGACCATGTCCGAAAAATCGGGCGACAGGCTCCTGAGCGTGCAGGATGCGTCCTTTTAGGAAACACCCGGCACGGTGTGCAGGAGGCCTGAAAAAAAGGAGGAAAAGACGTGGCCAACCAGAAAATTCGCATCAAGCTCAAGGCCTATGAGCACAGCCTCATCGACCAGTCCGCAGAGCGCATCGTCGAGACGGCGAAGAGAACGGGCGCCCGGGTGTCCGGCCCCATTCCGCTGCCGACCGAACGGGAAGTCGTTACCATCCTGCGCGCTCCCCACAAGTACAAGGACTCTCGCGAGCAGTTCGAGCGCCGCACCCACAAGCGGCTGATCGACATCCTGCAGCCGACCCCCAAGACGGTGGACGCGCTGACCAAGATCGATCTGCCGGCGGGCGTGGAAATCGAAATCAAGCTGTGATTCGAGCGTAAACAGGAGGTTAAGAGGTCATGAAGAAAGCTATCGTCGGCAAGAAAGTCGGCATGACGCAGGTGTTTACGCCCGACGGGCGTCTCATCCCTGTCACCGTCATCCAGGCCGGCCCCTGCCCCGTGGTGCAGAAGAAAACCGTTGAGACCGACGGCTACGAGGCCGTTCAGGTCGGTTTCGACGAGATCCCGGAAAACCGCGTGAAGAAGCTTGTGAACAAGCCCGAAGCCGGCCACTTCAAAAAGGCTGGCGTGGCGCCCTGCCGCAAGCTGCGCGAATTCCGCTTTGAAGACGCCGCTTCCTACGAAGTGGGCCAGGTTATCAAGTGCGACGTGTTCGCCGAAGGCGACAAGGTCGATATCTCCGGCATCAGCAAGGGCCACGGCTTCACCGGCGCCATTCAGCGCTGGAACCAGCATACCGGCCCCATGGCGCACGGCTCCAAGTATCATCGTGGCGTGGGTTCCCTCAGCGCGAACTCCGACCCGAGCCGCGTGTTCAAGAACAAGCACATGTCCGGCCACTACGGCGTGGAAAAGGTCACCATCCAGAACTTGTCCGTGGTGCGCGTTGACGCCGAGCGCAACCTGCTGCTCGTCCGCGGCGCCGTGCCGGGCCCCAACGGCGGAACGCTGATCGTGCGCGAAGCCGTGAAGGGCTGAGGAAGGAGGAAACGAATACATGCCTACCGTCAACCTGAAAAACATCCAGGGCGCGACTGTCGGCCAGGTGGAACTCTCCGATGAGCTCTTCGCCGCCGAGGTCAATCCCTTCGCCATGCATCTGGTTGTCCGCGCAATCCTCAACGGCCGCCGTCTGGGCACGCAGAGCGCCCTGACCCGCACCGAGGTTCGCGGCGGCGGACGCAAGATCTACCGCCAGAAGGGCACCGGTAACGCGCGCCATCACGGCAACCGCGCTCCGCAGTTCAAAAAGGGCGGCGTCGTCTTTGCTCCCAAGCCCCGCGATTACGACATTGCCGTGCCGAAGAAGGTTCGCCGCCTGGCGATGAAGTCCGCCTTCACCTCCAAGGCGCAGGCCGACGAAATCATCGTGCTCGACAGCCTCAAGCTTGCGGCCCCCAAGACCAAGGAAATGGTCAAGGTTCTGCGCGCGCTGGGCGCGACCAAAAAGGCGCTCGTGCTCGTCGCCGAAAAGGATGAGGATCTGCTTCGCGCGGCCAACAACATCCCCGGCGTGACCGTCGCGCTGGTGAACACCATCAACGTCTACGAGATCCTCCGCCATGACGCGTTCATCATGACGCAGGACGCCGTCCGCCAGGTCGAGGAGGTGTACGCGTAATGAAGAACGTACATGACGTCATCCGCCGCCCGGTGCTGACCGAACAGTCCTACGAAGGCTTTGCCGATAAGAAGTACGTGTTCGAAGTCGCCATCGACGCCAACCGCACCGAAATCAAGAAGGCGGTTGAAGAAGTTTTCGGCGTGAAGGTTGAAAAGGTCAACACCGTGCGCACGCTCGGCAAGATCAAGCGCCAGGGCCGTTTCTCCGGCCGCACCGCCGAAATCAAGAAGGCCTATGTCACGCTCAAGAGCGATTCCAAGTCGATCGAATTCTTCGACGGCATGGCCGCGCAATAATAGGGAGGGAAACGAATGGCCATTAGAGTTTATAAGCCGACTTCCCCGGCCAGGCGCTTCATGTCCGTTCTGACCTATGAAGAACTGACCAAGAAGGCTCCTGAACGTTCGCTGACCGAGTATCTGAAGAAGAACGCCGGCCGCAACAACCAGGGCAAGATCACCGTCCGTCATCAGGGCGGCGGCAACAAAGTCAAGTACCGCATCATCGACTTCAAGCGCAACAAGGACAACATCCCCGCGAAGGTTACCGCGATCGAATACGATCCGAACCGTTCCGCCTTCATCGCGCTGGTCTGCTACGCGGACGGCGAAAAGCGCTACATCCTGGCGCCTCTCGGCCTGAAGGTCGGCGATACCGTGGTTTCCGGCGAAACCGCCGATATCAAGCCCGGCAACTGCCTGCCCATGGCGAACATCCCCGTCGGCACGCTGATCCACAACCTCGAGATCAAGGCCGGCCGCGGCGGCCAGATGGTCCGTTCCGCCGGCAACGCCGCGCAGCTGATGTCCAAGGAAGGCGGCTACGCCCTGGTGCGTCTGCCCTCCGGTGAAATGCGCAAGCTCGCGATGAACTGCCGCGCCACCATCGGTACCGTCGGCAACGCCGATCATGAGAACGTCCGCATCGGCAAGGCGGGCCGCAAGCGTCACATGGGTATCCGCCCGAGCGTCCGCGGCGTCGTCATGAACCCGTGCGATCACCCGCACGGCGGCGGCGAGGGCAAGAGCCCTGTCGGTCTGCCCGCGCCTGTCACCCCGTGGGGCAAGCCGGCGCTCGGCCTGAAGACGCGCAAGCACAAGAAGTACTCCAACAAGATGATCGTCAAGCGCGCCAACGGAAAGTAAGGAGGCAAAGCAATGAGCAGATCCGTCAAGAAGGGACCGTTTGTAAGCGAACGCCTTCTGAAGAGAATTATCGAAATGAACAAATCCGGCAAGAAGTCCGTGCTGAAGACGTGGAGCCGCGCCAGCACCATCTTCCCCGATTTTGTTGGTCACACCATCGCGGTGCACGACGGCCGCAAGCATGTGCCGGTCTATGTTACCGAGGAAATGGTCGGTCACAAGCTGGGCGAATTCGCCCCGACCCGTACCTTCCGCGGCCACGCCGGTGAAAAGGCGACCGTACGTAAATAACAAGAAGGAGATGAGATGAATGGCCACCCGAATCCGTGAAAAAACGGAAGCCCATAAGGCTAACGCCGACAAGAGGCCGCGCGCGATTGCGAAATACATCCGCATCTCCCCGCGCAAGGTGAAGATCGTCATCGATCTGATCCGCGGCAAGCAGGTCGACCAGGCGCTTGCCATCCTGATGTATACCCCCAAGGCCGCCGCGCCTGTTGTGCTGAAGCTCCTCAACTCCGCCATTGCCAACGCGGAGAACAACCTGCAGCTCAACCGCGAAGACCTCTACGTTGCCGAAGTGTTCGCCAACCCCGGCCCCACGCTGAAGCGCTATGTCGCCCGCTCCCGCGGCAGCGCGAGCCCGATGCTCAAGCGTACGAGCCACATTACCGTTGTGCTGGACACCAAGAAGTAAGAGGGAGAAGGAGGAACCACTGTGGGACAGAAAGTTAATCCCCATGGCGCGCGCGTTGGCGTGATCATGGACTGGAGCGGCCGCTGGTACGCGGAGAAGAAAGATTTCGCCAACTACCTCGAGTCGGACTACCGTCTGCGTAAGATGCTTAAGGAAAAGCACAATGCTGCCGGCATCTCCCGCATTGACATCGAGCGCAGCGCCGGCAAGGTTGCCGTGACGCTGTTCACCGCCAAGCCGGGCGTCGTCATCGGCAAGGGCGGCGCTGGCGTTGAAGCCCTCAAGAAGGAAATCGAAGCCTTCGTCGGCTGCCCGTGCTCCCTCAATATCATGGAAGTCAAGAACCCCGAAGTGGATGCGCAGCTCGTCGCCGAGAATATTGCGCAGCAGCTTGAACGCCGTATCTCCTTCCGTCGTGCGATGAAGCAGAGCATCCAGCGCGCGATGAAGGGCGGCGCGAAGGGAATCAAAACGTCGGTCGCCGGCCGTCTGGGCGGCGCGGACATCGCCCGCAAGGAAGGCTATCACGAGGGTTCCATCCCGCTGCAGACCCTGCGCGCGAACATCGATTACGGCTTCGCCGAGGCGAAGACCACGTACGGCCGCCTTGGCGTCAAGGTCTGGATCTACAAGGGCCAGATCCTTCCCAAGAGCAAAAAGACCCCCGTCCGTGCCGAAGGAGGAAGATAAACCATGTTGATGCCCAAGAGAGTCAAGCGGCGTCGCGTGTTCCGCGGCCGCATGAAGGGTAGCGCCCATCGCGGCAATGTCCTCGCCTATGGCGAAATCGGCCTGGTTGCGATGGAACCCGCCTGGATCACCTCGCAGCAGATTGAAGCGGCTCGTGTCGCTTTGACCCGTTACACCAAGCGTGGCGGTCAGGTCTGGATCAAGATTTTCCCTGATAAGCCCGTGAGCAAAAAGCCGGCCGGCACCCGAATGGGTTCTGGTAAAGGCGCTCCGGAATACTGGGTTGCCGTTGTGAAGCCCGGCCGCGTGCTGTTCGAGATCGCCGGCGTCGCCGAAGCGGATGCTCGTGAAGCGCTCCGTCTTGCTTCTCACAAGCTCCCCATCAAGTGCAAGATCATGTCCAAGGAACAGTTCGCGGGAGGTGAAGCGGAATGAAGGCTAGCGAAATGAGGCAGATGGACAACGCTGCGCTCGAAGCTAAGGTCAAGGAGCTCAAGGCTGAACTTTTCAACCTTCGTTTCCAGCTTGCCACCGGTCAGCTTGAAAACACCATGGCCATTCAGAACGTCCGCCGCGACATCGCGCGCGCCAAGACGCTGATCCGCCAGAACGAGCTCAAGGCTTGAGGAGAAGGGAGAAACAATCCATGGCCGAAGTTAGAGGCATTCGTAAGACCCGCGTTGGCATGGTTGTCAGCGATAAGATGGACAAGACCGTCGTCGTTGAAATCCGCACGCGTGTTCGTCATCCCCTGTACGGCAAGATTATGAACCGTACCACGAAGCTCAAGGCGCACGACGAAAAGAACGAGTGCGGCGTGGGCGACCGCGTACTCGTGATGGAAACCCGTCCGCTCAGCCGCGAAAAGCGCTGGCGCGTGGTTGAAATCATCGAGAAGGCTAAGTAAGGAGGGAGCAGCATGATTCAGCCGCAAACCCGATTGAAGGTAGCAGACAACTCCGGCGCGAAGGAGATCATGTGCATCCGCGTGATGGGCGGCTCCTTCCGCAGAGACGGCAGCATCGGCGACGTTATCGTCGCCAGCGTCAAGTCCGCCAACCCCGGCGGCGCCGTCAAGAAGGGCGACGTGGTCAAGGCCGTTGTCGTCCGCATGCACAAGGCGAAGCGCCGTCCCGACGGAACCTACATCCGTTTCGACGACAACGCCGCCGTCATCATTAACGATGCCAAGGAACCGCGCGGAACCCGCATCTTTGGGCCCGTGGCGCGTGAACTGCGCGAAAAGGGATACATGAAGATCGTTTCCCTCGCGCCCGAAGTGCTGTAAGGAGTGAAGACGAGTATGAACAAGATGAAAAAGCTCCACGTCCGCTCCGGCGATACGGTCGTTGTAATCTCCGGCGACGAGAAGGGCAAAAAGGGCAAGGTTCTCAAGGCGATGCCCGAGACCGGCAAGGTCGTCGTTGAAGGCGTTGCGATGGTGACCAAGCACCAGAAATCGCGCGGCCAGGGTATGCCTGGCGGCATCGTGAAGAAGGAAGCCGCGATCTACGCTTCCAAGGTGATGCTTGTCTGCCCCAAGTGCGGCAAGGCTACCCGCAATGCCCATAAGATCCTCGACGACGGCAAGAAGGTGCGTGTCTGCAAGAAGTGCGGCGCGACCTTTGAGAACTGAGGAGGGTATAGCAGATGGAAAACCGCCTGAAGGATAAATACGTATCCGAAGTCATCCCCGCGCTGCAGCAGAAGTTCAACTACAAGAACGTCATGCAGATTCCCAAGGTCGAAAAGATCGTGATCAACATGGGTCTTGGCGATTGCAAGGAAAACCCCAAGGGCCTCGAAGCCGCCGTGGCGGATCTGACCACCATCGCCGGCCAGAAGCCGATCGTCACCAAGGCGAAGAAGTCCATCGCGAACTTCAAGGTTCGTGAGGGCATGAACGTCGGCGCGAAGGTTACCCTCCGCGGCGAGCGCATGTACCAGTTCATGGACAAGCTGATGAACGTGGCTCTGCCGCGCGTGCGCGACTTCCACGGCGTCAGCGTCAAGGCTTTCGATGGCCGCGGCAACTACGCGCTGGGCATTCGTGAACAGCTGCTGTTCCCGGAAATCGAATACGACAAGGTTGACAAGATCCGCGGCATGGAAATGATTTTCGTGACCACCGCGCATACCGACGAGGAAGCCCGTGAGCTGCTTCGGCTGATGGGCATGCCCTTCGAGCAGGCGTAAGGGGAGGAGAAAAGTAATGGCAAAACTCAGCATGAAGCTTAAGCAGAAGGCGGAGCCGAAGTTCTCCACCCGCGCTTACACCCGCTGCCGCCTGTGCGGCCGTCCGCATTCGGTGCTCCGCAAGTACGGCGTGTGCCGTATTTGCTTCCGCGAGCTGGCTTACGCCGGCCAGATCCCCGGCGTTCGCAAGGCGAGCTGGTAAAAGGAGGTAAAATCATGCTCATCAATGATCCTATCGCCGATATGCTGACCAGAATCCGCAACGCGCAGATCGCGGGCCACGACACCGTTAGCATCCCGGCTTCCAACATGAAGAAGTCCATCGCGAAGATCCTTCTCAACGAAGGCTACGTCAAGAACGTGGAGTTCCTCAACGAAGGCGTGCAGGGCGATATCCGCATCACCCTCAAGTACGTCGAAAAGCGTCCGGTCATCGTTGGCCTCAAGCGCATCAGCCGTCCCGGCCTGCGCGTGTACGCCAAGGTTGACGAGATCCCGAAGGTTCTCGGCGGCCTGGGCATCGCCATCATGTCCACCCCCAAGGGCGTCATGACCGATAAGGAAGCCCGCAAGGCTGCCATCGGCGGCGAAGTGCTCGCTTACATCTGGTAAGACGCTTTCAGCCGCGCCCTGCGCGGCAAAAAAACAACGCTCGTTGAAGCGTGACCCGTTCGTCAGACCGCAAGGTCTTTCGATAGATCGCCCGGCTGCCTTCGGGCAGCTGGACACGGTCGGGTTCGCCCGACCGACAGGCGGAGCAAACCACCGGCCCTGGCCGGCAGGTGACCGCTGAAACGCCGGGTATTGTTCCGGCGACGGCGTAAAAACGCCGAATAACGGTAGGGCCTCCGGCTTCAAGCCGGGTAGGGCTATTCCGCAAGGAGGAAAATCCATGTCTCGAATCGGCAAAAAACCCATTGAGATCCCCGCGAGCGTCAAGGTTGACATCGCGCAGGACGGCACCGTGACGGTGAAGGGCCCCAAGGGCACCCTCTCCGAGCAGGTCAAGGGCGGCATCACCATCAAGGAAGAGGGCAATCAGCTCATCCTTGAACGTCCCTCCGACGACAAGAACCATCGCGCGCTGCACGGTCTGTATCGTGCGCTCGTGCATAACATGGTTGTTGGCGTGACCGACGGCTTCGCCAAGACGCTGGAAATGGTCGGCACCGGTTACCGTGCGCAGGCCGAAGGCAAGAAGCTGACCATCAACATCGGCTTCAGCCACCCCGTCATCCTCGAAGCGCCCGAGAACATCACGTTCGAAACCCCCGCCCCGACGAAGATCGTCATCAAGGGCATCAACAAGCAGCAGGTTGGCAACCTCGCGGCCGATATCCGCGCGATCCGTAAGCCGGAGCCGTACCTCGGCAAGGGCATCAAGTACGAGAACGAGCATATCCGCCGTAAGGAAGGCAAGGCTGGTAAGTAATAGAAAGGGGAATGAGCGCGAATGTTCACTAAGAGGGACAAAAATGAGATCCGCGTGATCCGCCATGAGCGCGTCCGCAAGAAGATCTCCGGTACCACCGAATCGCCTCGGCTTTGCGTTTTCCGCAGCCTGAAGCACATCTACGCGCAGCTCATCGACGATACCAAGGGCATCACCCTCGTTTCCGCCTCCACGCTGGATCCCGCGATTCGCGGCCAGCTTGATGAGCTTGACAAGAAGGGCGCCGCGAAGCTGGTCGGCAAGACCATCGCGGAGCGCGCTCTCCAGGCGGGCTATAAGACCGTCGTGTTCGACCGTGGCGGCTATGTTTACACTGGCCGTGTACAGGCAGTTGCTGATGGCGCTCGTGAAGCCGGATTGGAGTTCTGATTATGGAAAACAGACAGAATTTTCAGAGAGATAACAACAACCGCCCGCCCCGCCGGGATGACCGTGGTCCGCGCCGTGATCGCCGCGACCGCAACGAAGAGCCCCCGGAGTTCGAAGAGAAGCTTGTTGCCGTCAACCGTGTAACCAAGACGGTTAAGGGCGGCCGCAACATGCGCTTCTCCGCGCTGATCGTCATCGGCGACAAGAAGGGTCGCGTTGGCATCGGCATGGGCAAGGCTGTGGAAATTCCCGAAGCCATTCGCAAGGCTTCCGAAGCCGCGAAGAAGAACCTCGTCACCATCTCGACGAAGGGCACTTCCATCCCGCACGAGACCGTTGGCCGCTTCGGCACCGCCAAGGTCGTGCTGCTTCCGGCTCCCGAAGGTACCGGCGTTATCGCCGGCGGCCCGGCGCGTGCTGTCCTCGAGCTTTGCGGCGTGAAGGACATCCGCACCAAGTCCTACGGCACCAATAACCCCATCAACACGGTTAAGGCGACGCTGGAAGGCCTGAAGGCTCTCCGCACTGCCGAGCAGGTCGCGAAGCTTCGCGGCAAGACCGTGGAAGAGATTCTGGGCTAAGGAGGCGGGAAAAGATGAAGAAGCTGAAAGTTACCCTCGTCAAGTCCCCGATCGCCTGCCTTGAAAAGCATATCCGCACGGTGGAAGCTCTGGGTCTGCACAAGCTGCATCAGAGCGTGATTCACAACGATACGCCCGCCATCCGCGGCATGATCTTCGTTGTCAAGCACATGGTCACCGTCGAAGAGATTGAGCAGTAAGGAGGCGTCAGGATGAAACTTCATGAATTGACCCCCGCCCCGGGTTCCTTTACCGCTCAGAAGCGTCTGGGCCGCGGCATTGGTTCCGGCCTGGGCAAGACCAGCGGCAAGGGTCACAAGGGCGCCAAGGCCCGCAGCGGCCATGGCAAGGGCGCGTACTTCGAGGGCGGCCAGCTCCCGCTGGTTCGTCGTCTGCCGAAGCGCGGCTTCACCAACATTTTCGCCAAGGAATACGCCACTGTGAACGTTTCCGCCCTGGAAATTTTCGAAGACGGCGCGACCGTGGATATTTACACCCTGATCGAGAACGGCCTCATCAAGAAGCCGTTTGATGGCCTGAAGGTGCTCGGTGACGGAGAAATCACCAAGAAGCTTACCGTCAAAGCCGCGAAGTTCACCAATTCTGCCAAAGAAAAGATCGAGGCTGCGGGCGGGAAAGCCGAGGTGATCTGACGTGTTTGAGACGATACGCAACGCATGGAAGGTGAAGGACCTTCGCAAGAAGATCCTGTATACGCTCGTCATGCTGCTCGTGTACCGCCTTGCCGGCGTCATCCCTGTTGCTGGTATTGATACCGCCAAGGTCGCCTCGACAATGCAGAACTTCTCCCTGCTGAACTTCATGGCTGCCATGACTGGTAACCAGTTCAGCCAGATGACCATCATGGCGATGGGCATCACGCCGTACATCAACGCGTCCATTATCATGCAGCTGCTCACCGTCGCCATCCCCTATCTGGAGAACCTCCAGAAGGAAGGCGAGGAAGGCCGCAAGAAAATTGCGCAGTACACCCGTTATGCCACCGTCATCCTTGGCTTCATCCAGGCCGTCGGCCTGGTCGTCGGCATGGGCGCGATGAAGTCCGAGACCTTCGGTTCTCCCTTCATCACCTCCTGCGTCATCGGTATCTCGATGGCGGCCGGCACCGCGCTTGCGATGTGGATCGGCGAGCGCATCACGCAGAACGGCGTTGGCAACGGCATCTCGCTGCTGATCTTCGCCGGCATCATCGCTTCTCTGTTCACTTGGGCTGTTTCCGGCATTACCGCGCTGGTCACCGATTTCAGTATCAAGACGTTGCTTATCGCTATCGTCCTGATCCTCGGCGTGCTGGTCATGGTTACCGCCGTCACCTTCGTGAGCATGGGCGAACGCCGCATTCCCGTGGCGTATGCCAAGCGCGTGGTTGGCCGCAAGATGTATGGCGGCCAGAGCACTCATATTCCGCTGAAGGTCAACTCCGGCGGCGTGCTCCCGCTGATCTTCGCGTACTCCATCATTCAGTTCCCCGGCACGATCATGGGCTTCTGGTCCTCTTCGAAGATCGCGCAGTGGTGGAATAATTCGTTCATGTACAGCGGCTGGTATCAGCTGGTTCTCGCCGTGCTGATTATCCTCTTCGCGTACTTCTATTCGAGCATCAGCTTCAACCCCGTGGATATCGCCAAGAACGTGCAGCAGAATGGCGGCACGATCCCCGGCATCCGTCAGGGCAAGCCCACCGTCGATTACCTCGCCCGCACTTCGCATCGCCTGATCCTCTTCGAAGGTATCTTCCTTGCGCTGCTGGCGACGATCCCGACGATGATCTCCCTCTGGGGCGGCATTAACCTGCCGTTCGCGGCCAGCTCCGTGCTGATCGCCGTCTCCGTCTCCCTCGAGACGATGAAGCAGATCGAGAGCGAGATGCTCATGCGTCACTACAAGGGATTCCTGTAATCCGATCCTTACGCGGCCGGGACTGCCGTCCCGGCCGTAAAACCTACGAAAGGAGGATGATCCATGAACCTGATTTTCTTAGGCGCCCCGGGTTCCGGTAAAGGTACGCAGGCCGCTCGCATCAGCGAATGGTTGAACATCCCCACCCTTTCGACGGGCGACATGCTGCGCGGCCATATCAGGCAGGGGACCGAGCTGGGCAGGCAGGCGAAGGAACATATCGACGCCGGCCGCCTGGTTCCGGATGAGCTGGTCGTTTCGATGCTGAAGGAGCGCCTTGCGCTCCCTGATATGCAAAACGGCCTCATCCTCGACGGATTTCCCCGCACGCTGCAGCAGGCGGAAGAGCTGGATACGTTCCTGCACATCGACCATGTGATTCATCTTGAAGTGCCTGACGAGGCGATCGTCTGGCGCATGGCCGGCCGCCGCGTTTGTCCCGATTGCGGAGCCACCTATCATACCAGCTGGACCGGTTTCAGTGAGAATTGCCAGAAGTGCGGCGCAAAGCTGATCACCCGGAATGACGACAAACCGGAAACGGTTCTCAATCGCATTTCGGTGTATCACAAGCAGACCGCCCCGCTGATCGTTTTCTATAAGAACCAGGGAAAGCTTGTCACGATTGAGTGCGACGCGAAGGGAACGCCCGAACACATTTCTGCTCTGATTAAGAAGGCGCTTCAATGATTACACTGAAAAATGCCGAGCAAATCGCAAAAATGCGCGAAGCGGGTCACCTGCTCAACGAGGTGCTCATGGAGGTCTGCAAGGCCGTTGAACCGGGAGTTACCACGAAGCATCTGGACCATATCGCCGAACGGCTGATCCGTCAGGCGGGCGCGCGTCCTTCCTTCCTCGGCTACGAGGGGTATCCGGCTTCTCTGTGCACCTCGGTCGACGATGTTGTCGTCCACGGTTTCCCCGACGATAAGCCTTTGAAAGAGGGCTCGATCGTGGGACTGGACATCGGGCTGATCCTGAACGGATGGCAGTCCGACATGGCCAGAACCGTGTGCGTCGGCAAGGTCGACGAGGAAACCAGACGGCTGGTTGAAGTGACGAAGCAGAGCTTCTTTGAAGGACTCAGAGTGTGCAAGCCGGGCTATCGGCTTGGGGATATCGGCAGCACGATTCAGCGCTATGCCGAAGGCCAGGGCTTCTCGGTGGTTCGGGCGCTCTGCGGCCATGGAATCGGCCGCGAGATGCACGAGGATCCGGAGGTTCCGAATTATGGCGTTCCCGGCCATGGCGTGCGTCTCCGCCCGGGAATGACGATCGCAATCGAACCGATGATCAACGCGGGGGATTACGAGGTCAGCATCGACGGCTGGCATGTCGCAACCGAGGATGGGAGCAGGAGCGCGCACTACGAGAACACGGTTCTCATTACCGCAGGTGAGCCGGAGATCCTCTCCATGCGGGGAATGAGGGACGCGGAATGAAAAAAATACCGATCGAACCGGGCCGCGCCGTCCTTTCCATTGCGGGGCGCGATTCCGGGAGGCGCTTCATAGCGCTGAAAGTCGAGGGCGACTATGCGTTTATCGCCGACGGCGATTTGCGTAAAGCCGAAAAACCCAAGAAAAAAAAGCGCATGCATCTGCGCGCAACACCGGAAACGGTTTGCGAGATCGCGGATCTGCTGCGGGAGGGCCAGACGCCCACAAACGCGCAGCTTCGCAGGTGTTTAGCCGACCGACCGTCAGGGGAGGATTAGGATTTGGCCAAGGACGATGTTATCGAAGTCGAAGGTACCGTAGAGGAAGCGTTGCCCAACGCGATGTTCAAGGTTGCGCTGCCGAACGGCCACACAGTCATGGCGCACATCTCCGGCAAGATGCGCATGAACTTCATTCGGATCTATCCGGGTGATAAGGTAACGCTGGAGCTTTCCCCGTATGACCTTACGAGGGGCCGGATTACCTGGCGCAGCAAGGCCTGAAAGAACGAATCAGGAGGAAAAAAGCATGAAAGTTCGTCCGTCTGTGAAACCCATCTGCGAAAAGTGCAAGATCATCAAGCGGAAGGGCCGCGTAATGGTCATCTGCGAAAACCCCAAGCACAAGCAGCGTCAGGGCTGAGAAATCAGACTGAAAAAAACCCTCTCCCGCGATGTGCAGCGATGCGCCGCGGGGGAGGTTTTTTTCGGGGCGCAGAGCGCCCGCCATGGCGGCGGCGCGGGTTTGATCCGCACGCGGGAACGGAACAGAAACGCCGGGGGAGAAGCGGCGTGTGGAGCAACCGCGGCGCCAGGGAAAAAGGCCGCCTGTGCGGCCATAAAAATATAAGAAAACACGGCATAACGCGAAGAAAAAATGGAAAAAATATTGAGGAATCAGGCGGAAAACTCTTGATTTTCAAGACAAACACTGATATAATTGATAATTGGTCACGACTATAGGGGAGCAAGCTGTTCGGGCGGCTGCACAGGTCTCACCGCCCTGTGTTCCGAATGGCATTCCATATAGATTTGAATCCAACAAACCATCAACCACTGGACACGGAGGTGCACGTATGGCACGTATTGCGGGCGTAGACCTGCCCCGGGAAAAGCGCGTTGAGGTTGGCATTACCTACATCTTCGGTATTGGCCTTCCCACCGCGAAAAAGATCATCGCCGAAATCGGCATCAATCCCGATACTCGCGTTAAGGACCTCTCCGAGCAGGAGATCAACAAACTGCGCGAGTACATCGAGCATCACGTCAAGGTCGAAGGCGACCTGCGCCGTGAAGTCTCTCTGAACATCAAGCGCCTGGTAGAAATTGGTTGCTACCGCGGCGTCCGTCATCGCCGTAGCCTGCCCGTTCGCGGACAGAACACCAAGCAGAATGCCCGCACCCGCAAGGGCCCCAAGAAGCAGGTTGCCGGCAAGAAGAAAGCTACGAAGTAAGGAGGACGGAGAAACATGGCAGCGAAGAAACAGCTCCGGCGCGTAACTCGCAAGCGCCGCGAAAAGAAGCTCGTCGAACGCGGTGCGGCACATATCCGTTCCTCGTTCAACAATACCATCGTTACCCTGACCGATCTGCAGGGCAACGCGCTCAGCTGGGCCAGCGCCGGCGGACTTGGTTTCCGCGGCAGCAAGAAGTCCACGCCGTTCGCCGCGCAGATGGCCGCCGAGACCGCCGCGAAGGCCGCTATGGAATATGGTCTCAAGACGGTTGAAGTGTATGTCAAGGGTCCGGGTTCCGGACGTGAAGCCGCGATCCGTTCGCTCCAGGCCGCCGGCCTCGAAGTGAACATGATCAAGGACGTCACCCCCATCCCGCACAACGGCTGCCGCCCGCCGAAGCGCCGCCGCGTGTAACGAAGAGTATTCGCGTAAGATTTGGAGGTACCTATCAATGGCAAGATATACCGGTTCCGTTTGCCGCATGTGCCGCCGCGAAGGCGCGAAGCTCTTCCTCAAGGGCGACAAGTGCTATTCGCAGAAGTGCACGTTTAACGTCCGTCCGACCCCTCCGGGTCAGCACGGCCAGGCTCGCCAGCGCAAGATGTCTGAATACGGCATCCAGCTGCGCGAAAAGCAGAAGTGCCGCCGCGCGTACGGCGTGCTGGAAGTGCAGTTCGCTCATTACTACGAGAAGGCCGCCAATATGCGCGGTGTTACCGGCGAAAACCTGCTCTGCCTGCTCGAGCGCCGGCTGGACAACGTCGTGTATCGTCTCGGCTTTGGCGCGTCCCGCGCCCAGGCTCGTCAGATCGTGCTCCATGGCCACATCACGGTCAATGGCAAGCGCGTGAACGTCCCCTCCTTCTCCGTGAAGGAAGGCGACAAGATCGCCATCCATGAAGCTTCCCGCGACATCGAGCATTTCAAGGCTCTGCGCGAGGGCACCGGCCGCACGCTTCCGCAGTGGCTGACCATGGACGCCGAGAACCTGACCGGCACCGTTTCCGCGCTGCCGCGCCGCGAGGATATCGACCTGACGATCAACGAACAGCTCATCGTCGAGTATTACTCCCGCTAGAACTAGAGTTTCTCATTAACCGACGGTTTGGGAGGGAGGATTGCCCAAATGAGCATGACCGAGTTCGAAAAGCCGAAGATCGAACGCGTCGAAGCCAGCGAAAACTACGGCAAGTACATTGTGGATCCGTTGGAGCGCGGCTTTGGCCAGACGCTGGGCAACGCCCTGCGGCGTGTGCTGCTGTCGTCCCTGCCGGGCGCCGCTGTGACCAGCGTGCGCATCGAAGGCGTGCAGCATGAATTTTCTACGATCCCCGGTGTAAAGGAAGACGTCACAGAGATCATCCTGAACCTGAAGAGGCTGGTTGTTCGGATGCATGCGGACAGCATGAAGACGATCAACGTCGATATCAAGGGACCGCACGATGTGACCGGCGCCGACCTGGCGGTGGACAGCGAAGTTGAAATCATCAACAAGGATCTGCATATCTGCACCCTCAACGAGGACGCGCATCTGCAGATGACGCTCACCATCGACAAGAGCCGCGGCTATGTGACGGCGGACAAGAACAAGACGCCCAACATGCCCATCGGCGTGATTCCGATTGATTCGATCTTTACGCCTATCACGAAGGTTAACTACGCCGTGGAAGACAAGCGCGTAGGGCAGATCACCGACTTTGACAAGCTTACGCTTGAGGTTTGGACGGACGGTTCCATCCAGCCTGATGAGGCGATCAGCATTGCCGCGAAGATTCTCACGAATCATCTGACCATGTTCGCCGCGCTGACCGAGCGTTCCGCGACGGTGGACTTTAACGAGCCTGAGGACAACAAGAAGGAAAAAGTGCTCGAAATGACCATCGAGGAGCTTGACCTTTCTGTCCGCGCTTACAACTGTCTCAAGCGTGCGGGCATCAACTCGGTTGCCGAGCTGGTGCAGCGTAACCAGGAAGACATGATGAAAGTGCGTAACCTCGGCAAAAAGTCGCTCGAAGAGGTTGAACAGAAGCTGGCGGGCTTGGGGCTGACCCTGCGCGCGGCCGAAGAATAAACCGAAAATTTTCTGAAATGACGCAAGTTCGTTTCCAAGGATAAAGGAGGTTTCCCCGATGGCACAACGCAAACTGGGCCGCCCGGCTGATCAGCGTAAGGCCTTGCTGCGCAATCAGGTGACCAACCTGATCTGGTATGGTCGGATTGAAACGACTCTTTCCCGCGCGAAGGAAGTCCGTTCTCTCGCCGAGCGCCTGATCACGCTGGCCATCCGCGAGTGCGATAACACCACGGAAGTGACCAAGACCTACAACAACGAAAAGGGTCAGTCCGTGACCATCAATGTGGTCAACGATATGCCTTCCAAGCTCGCCGCCCGCCGCATCATGATGGCGACGCTGTACGATCTGAAGGAAGAAAAGAAGGCTGACGAAAACAAGGCCGAATACAAAGAGCGCACCAAGGACAACAAGCATCCTGTGGTTGAGAAGCTCTTCCGCGAAATCGGCCCCAAGTACAAGAAGCGCAATGCTGAAAAGAACTGCGCTGGCGGTTACACCCGCATCATTCGCAAGGGCCCCCGTCGTGGCGACTCCGCGGAAATGGTTATCATCGAGCTGGTGTAATAACAA
>CAKTTL010000040.1 GCA_934615235.1 uncultured Clostridia bacterium | reverse complement strand
GATATGTCGGATGCGTTTATTTGGCCTGAAAATTTCTTGATCTTTTCGCTTTTTATGAGACGGGTGTGTGGGCACAGCGGCGGTTGATTGACACGTTACTTTATACATGTTATCATAAATAATTATAAAGGAAGTGATATACGTGAACCGACGCAGCGTATTGGTAACTTGGATGTTCTCCTATGCAAGCCTGCTGATTCTGCTGATCGCACTTTATCTGGCGCAAAGCGCCACTGCAAAGGCGAAGCTCACGCAGGAGTATCGGGAAATCGCTTCCACGTTGCAGAAGCAGACGGGAACAATTCTCGATACACAGCTGCGGCAGATCAAGCAGAACGCCATTTCGCTCTGCATGGATGATACGATTTCCGCATACGCTGCGAATTCCGTGCCGGATGGCCCGAATTATTACACGTTGATTCCAATCCAGAAAAAAATCGCTTCGCAATGTGCTTCATCACCGTATGTGGACGAGATTTACTTGTATTTTTCTCATCTGAACAAAGTTCTTTCCAGTCAGACGATTTGCGCATGGGAAAATTTCGCAGAAAAAGAAATGCCTGCGCCGGCGCGTGAGCAGTTTTCCAATGTCGTGCGGCAGCGTGGCTTCAACGAGTTTGTCAGGATGGACGGCGGCGTCTGGCTGACGACGTCGTTTTCGCTGGTTTCCCAGAGTCCGCGCGCGACGCTGATCCAGACACTCGACCTGTCGGCACTGCGTGCGTTGATGACGGAACGCGTGGCGATTGAGAACTCAACGCTGCTGCTGGTGGACGCGGAGGGAGAACTGATCTGTGCGGCCGGCGACGCAAATTGCGCGCAGGAAATTCTCGACGCATGGCTGCGTGGAGAGAAAAGGCTGGTCGCCGGTGGTGAAACCTACTGGCATATCGAGGAAACGCTGGCGGAAGTACCGTGGACGCTGCTGACCGTGCAGCCGATGTCGAGCATTTCCATCCGTGCGAATTGGATATGGCGGCAGGCTCTTCCAATGCTGCTGATTGTGCTGGCGATCGGCCTGATGATGACATGTTTTTTTCTGCGCGCAAACTACCGGCCGCTCAAGGCACTTCATGAGCGCGCGGGCGTTTCCTCTGGAAATGAATACGAACAGATTGGCCATAAACTGACGAGCCTTGAAAGCGAGATGGCGGCTATGCAGCGCCTTCAACAGGAACAGATGGAACGGGCGGCGGAAGAATTTTTTGCCTCATGTCTGCGCAATCCGTCAATTCTCTTTGATGAAGGCGTAAGGGACATGCTGGCGCGCATCGGCGTCGCCGATTGGGGCGATTTCTATGCGGTGTTCCTCTTTCCGGAAGAGGCGGCGGACGAGATCCTGGAACTGGCGCAGACGATTCTGCCGCAATATGGTGCGAAGGTTATACATGCGGCCTACGGCGGCGTTGTGATGATGACGGTCGGCGTTTCAAATGAACGTGTCGCATTGTCAGCGCTGGAAGCGCTGGAAAAGGCGCTTGTATCCCTCCCATACAGCCACAGTGCAGTGCATCATGACGAAAAGGGCGAAATGTATCTGGCGATTCAGGAAGCGCGCAGCGCGATGATGCCTGCTTCCCGCGATATATTCGCGTTTTCGTATGCGCAGGAGAAAATGCTTTCGCGCTATATTCTGGCCGGAAATGCAGAGGCGGCGCAGGCGCTGCTCGCCGCGGTATATAAGGAAAACATTAGCGAGAAAAAACTTTCACGCGCCATGAGACGCTATCTGACATTCGATGTACTGGCTGCGATGGTCAAGGTTGTTGCGGATGTTCCTCAGAAAGGACGGGCGGAAGCGGATCAGCTATTTGAAAAGATGGAGAAAAAATTCTATTCTGACTGGAACGACGATGCACATTATGAACTGTTTGCAGCACTGGCCGGCGATTTGGCGCATCTATGCGCTCGGACGTATTCGTTACTGGAGACACGAGCACTTTCGCTGGAGGAAGTGTTTGCTTGCGTAGAACGGCATTTTACGGAGTGCGATTTCAACGTCTCCCGCGCGGCAGAGTTGCTGGATGTCAGCGTCGCCTATCTTTCCAAGAGCTTTAAGGAGCTTTCCGGCATTAATCTGCTGGCGTATATCAGCGGCGTAAGGATTACCTACGCAAAGGAATTAATGAGCCGCGAACGCATCTCTGTGATGGAGGCGGCGCGCCGCGCTGGCTTTGAAAACCCGAACACATTTATCCGCGCATTCAAAAAGTATGAAGGTATGACTCCCGGAAATTACATAAAACAGCAGGAATAAAACCAATGTGTCGCTATTGTTTAACATATACATTTTGTGCGGTTAAAAAAACGAGATTCCGCAAAAATTGATGATTTTCACAGGTGAAAAAACATCGATTTCACATAAGAATGACGATAGACGTTCCCTTCGCCTTACGGTATGGTGGAAAAAACGACGCAAAAAGCGTCAATTATCGTAAGGAGGGTACCCTCATGAAAAAAACGCTGACTCTGTTGCTTGTCTGCTGCCTGCTGCTCGGCTGTTTGGCCGGCGCCGCATATGCGGACGAACCCAAGCAGATTTCCTACTGGATTGACGTTCAGCAGGGATCTTCCATGATTAACAGTTTTGCGGAACTCGCCTGCTGGCAGCAGGTGGAAAAGAACCTCGGCGTTCAGATTAAATGGGAGCATCCCGCGATTGGTCAGGGCACGGAGCAGTTCAACCTGATCATGGCTTCCAGCGATCTGCCTGACATCATGTATTACACTTGGACGGATTCTTATCCGGGCGGTCCGGAAGCTGCGATTGCCGATGGGAAAATCATCGCGCTGAATGATTATATCGATGAATACGCGCCGAACCTCAAGGCGTATCTCGAAGCGCACGATGATATTCGCCGCGAAATCACCACCGACGAAGGACACATTTACTGCTTCCCGATGGTATACACCAACACGTCTGCGGACAGCCCCGTTTGGCAGGGCGGTCAGGAACGCGAACCGTACTATGAGTCATTTATGGGTCTGATCATCCGCAAGGACTGGCTCGATGATCTTGGATTGGAAATCCCCAAAACGCTGGATG
Source organism: uncultured Clostridia bacterium (assembly GCA_934615235.1). Taxonomy (GTDB): domain Bacteria; phylum Bacillota; class Clostridia; order Christensenellales; family Aristaeellaceae; genus Aphodomonas. The sequence goes on along the minus strand of CAKTTL010000040.1, from coordinate 18,983 downwards.
ATTGGTATGTTACGCTTAAAGCGTTTAAGGAAGAAAAGGGCGCGGAGTATCCGCTTTCCTGCATTTCGATGTTCCTTGATCTATCCGACTCTTTCGCTAGTGCTTATGACGTTTCCGTGCCCGTGACGTTCACTGGAGGCGGTACTGTATTCTCCATTGATAAAGAGGGCAAGGTCAAATACGGCATGACGGGCGAGGGCTACTATAATTACCTCGTTTTCATGAATAAGCTCTATACCGAAGGCCTGCTTGATCCTGATTTCATGGTGCAGGATCGCACGACGGTGCAGTCTAAAATCGCAAACGACAAGGTCGGCGCATGGATCGAAATGATGCCCGCGGGCATTGGTACCCTGCGTAACCAGCGCTTGCAGGACAACCCGAACGATCCCTTCTATCCGATCGGCGTGCTGAACCCCGTTGCGAACGAGAACGATGAACTGTACTATTTCCAGGCGTCCTATCCGTTCCGCGCTGCCGGCGCGGCAATCACGACTGGCTGCAAGGATATCGAGACGGCCATGCGCGTGTGTGATTATCTCTGGAGCGACGAGGGTAGCGCGTTGATGAACTGGGGCATCGAGGGCGAATCCTATGAAATGGTGGATGGCTGGCCGCATTTGACCGACGCGCTGATCAACAACGACAAGGGCCTGACGCCGTCGAATGCTTTCGATTTCTATTATCAGCTTAACGGTCCGTTCGCCGCCGATCACGCTAACCGCATTGCTTCCAAGACGAACTACCGCCTCGCCGAAGGCGAAACGGATGAAAGCCTTGCTGCTCTGGATACGTGGAGCAGAAACGGCCAGGCGCCCGTCGGCCTGCCCGGAGGCGCGACGCTGCTTTCCGAGGAAACGAGCGAATACGCTTCCCTTTATAATGAACTGAGCACGTACGCCGATGAAATGCGCACGAAGTTCATCATGGGCTATGAGTCGTTGGAAAATTACGATAAATACGAAAAGACCCTTCGGCAGTTCGGCCTTGAGCGCGTGCTGGAACTGAAACAGAACTCGCTGGATCGCTATAACGCCCGCTGACGTTTTCAAAAATACCGAAGGGTGGGAGCGTTATGGAACGAACATACAGCCTTTCCAACATTCGTAGGGATCTGAAAAAGCACAGGTGGATTTATCTGATGGCGCTGCCTATCATGGCGTATTACATCTGTTTTTCGTATATCCCGATCTACGGTATCCAGATTGCCTTCAAGAACTACACGTTTGGTAAGGGCATCTGGGGGAGCCCGTGGGCAGGACTGCGTCACTTTGAAAGCTTTTTCTTTGGGCCGTATTTCGGCAGATTGCTGCGCAACACGCTGTTGCTCAGTGCATATTCGCTGCTAATCTGTTTCCCGGCCCCGATCCTGTTCGCTTTGCTCCTCAACGAAGTACGGTGCGCTCCTTTCAAGCGCACCGTACAGACTGTAAGCTATCTGCCGCATTTTATTTCGCTCGTGGTTATCTGCGGGCTGATTAAGGAGTTTACGAACTCTACGGGCCTGATTTCGCAGCTGATTGCATTGGGGGGCGGCAAAGCAACGACGATGCTTTCCGATCCGACAAAATTCCGTTCGATTTACGTGCTTAGTGATTTGTGGCAGACGATTGGCTGGAATTCCATCATTTATCTTGCGGCGCTTTCCGGCGTCGATCCCTGCCTATATGATGCGGCGGTCGTTGATGGAGCGGGGCGGTTTCGCCGCGTGCTGCACGTAACCATCCCCGGGATTTTGCCGACGATCATCATCATGTTCATTCTGCGCGTAGGACAGTTCATGAGCGTAGGCTACGAAAAAATCCTGCTGCTTTACAGCCCGAGCATTTACGACACCGCGGATGTGATTTCCACGTTCGTCTATCGCAAGGGTCTTGTCGAATCGAATTTCTCTTTTAGCGCCGCGGTTGGGCTGTTCAATTCGGTTGTCAATTTTGCATTGGTGTTCAGCGTGAACAAGTTCAGCGCAAAAATGTCTGAAACCAGTTTGTGGTAAGGAGGAAAATACGGCATGATCGAAAAAAGGACGACGGGAAGCGCTGTGTTTTCCGTTTGTAACCATATTCTGCTTGCGCTGATTGGATTTGTCTGCCTTTACCCGTTTCTTTATGTGCTGATGGCTTCCTTCAGCGAGCCCAATGCGTTTCTGCGGCATAACTTTATTATGCTCTTCAAACCCGCCGGCTTTAGTCTGGAGGCCTATAAAAGCGTTTTCACCACCAATGTTGCGATCGGCTATCGGAACACCATTTTTTATGTGCTGGCGGGTACGGCGATCAGCATGGTAATGACCTGTCTGGCTTCCTATGTGCTCTCTCAGAAGGGCTATCTGTTTAAAAAACCGTTGACCGTCATGATTATGTTTACCATGTACTTCAACGGTGGATTGATTCCCTTTTATCTGTGGGTACAGAAGCTTGGCATGATTGATACCGTGTGGGCACTGCTGATTCCGTTGGCACTTTCCACCTACAACGTAATCGTGCTTCGGACGGCATTCGCTGCTGTTCCGGAAAGTCTGATTGAGGCCGCGCGGCTTGACGGCGCAAACGACGTGACATGTCTTGTGCGCGTGATGCTTCCGCTCAGTCGTGCGACCCTCTCTGTGATTATTCTTTTCTACGCGGTTTCGCGCTGGAACGAGTGGCTGCCCGCCACGATTTTTCTGCGTTCCCGCACGCTCTACCCGCTGCAGCTTTTTCTGCGCGAAATTCTTCTGACGAGCACTGCATCAAGTTTGGTGAACAATACCAGCGGTGTGGACGCTACGAATGCGACTGCGCTGGCCGAAATTATCAAGTACGCCACCATCGTTGTTTCGACGCTGCCGGTGTTGGTGATCTATCCGTTTATCCAGAAGTATTTCGTCGCAGGCATGATGATTGGAGGCGTAAAAGAATGAAAGAGTATAGATTTCCTGCGTTTGAGGAGTTACCATCGATTCCAGAACTGCCTGATCCATTCCTGAAACCGGACGGAACGCGCGTGAAAACGCGCGAAGAATGGCCGGAACAGCGCGAGTATCTCAAGGCGATGCTGGCGCATTACCTTTACGGTGAAATGCCGCCTGCGCCAGAAAACACGTCTGGCGAAGTGCTTTTTTCCCGCAAATGCTATCACGGGCGGGCAATCGCCGAAACGGTTCGGATCACGTTTGGCCCCGGGCTTTCGTTCAATGCGGATATTCTGCGCCCGGCGTGCGAAGGACGCGTTCCCGTAATCACATGGAACCAGTTCAAAGATTGCAGCGGCTGCCCGGAGGAAGAAGAAATTGTTGTCCGCCGTGGATACGCCGTCGCCGAGTTTGAAAAGGAACAGCTCGCTGAGGATAGCGCAAAAGGCGTTGCCGGCCCACTCGCCAGCGCCTATCCCGGATATTCCTGGGGTGTGATCGCTATGTGGGCGTGGATGCAGAGCCGTCTGATCGACTATCTCGCCACGACCGATTATGCGGATATGAGCAAAATCGTCGCGACGGGCCATTCACGCGGCGGTAAGGTTGCACTTTGCGCGGGCATTTACGACGACAGAATCGCGCTTTGCGCGCCAAACGGGTCGGGCTGTGGCGGTGCGGGCTGCTTCCGTTTCTTGGGCGGACGGCTTGGTGAAGGAACGGCAGTCTGCGAAACGGCGGGCAGCATCTGCGACGCGTTCCCGTTCTGGTGGGCAGATGAATTCGCCAAATTTGGACTTCGTTCGCAGAAATGGACCCGCTCCACATGCGGTGACATGGGCGATGTTCTGGAGGCGATGCGCGGGATGATGAGCGTGGCCGGAAAAACCGCGCATGAGGACAAGCTGCCCTTTGACCTGCATTTTGCCAAGGCACTGATTGCGCCGCGAGCGCTGATTTCAACCGACGGCTTGTCCGATACATGGGCCAACACGTTCGGCACGCAGGTTACTTGGCGCGCGGCGCAGGAGGTTTTTGATTTTCTCGGCGTGCCGCAGAACAACGCGCTGCATATGCGCGACGGCGCGCATAAATTCCAGAGCCTCGATTGGCTTGCTATCGTTGATTTCGCTGATTCAGTATTCTTCGGTAAAGAAATTCAGAACAATACCGTTCGCTTTGTGGAAACGAAGGAGGCCGTTCCGGAGCAGCTGAAATGTGCGCTGCAGAAGATGGACTGGCGCAATGATAAGCTCCATTATTCATGGCCCAAGCCGCAGAAGGACTGAGAGATGGCCGACTGGAAAGCGAAGCCGCTTTATCTTTCCGCCGAAGAAGCGGCATGATTGAAAAAGAACATTGATTTCTTACAGGGAGGCGGCGGTTGAATACGCGTGACGTTTTTATCAACGCGCATGCGGAGGGCGAGAATGAGGCGGCTGCGGAAAAAGCTTTCCGGACGTTCGGAATTTGAGAATGGATTTAATGAAACACATATATGCGGCCGTTGGGATACGTGTCGCTGAAAGGAGAAATATGCGAACGATTCTATCGCTGAAGGATGGATGGCATTTTCAACTGTCCGACAGTCTTGTTCCGCCGCAAGGCGGAGATCCGGTCGTTATTCCGCATACATGGAATGCGTTGGACGGACAGGACGGCGGCAACGACTATCATCGTGGCGGCGGCTGGTATAGCCGCATCATAGAACCGGATCCTTCCTGGCAGGGGATGCGCGTCTATGCGGAATTTGAAGGCGTCAGTCTTGCGGCGGAAGTGTTTGTCAACGGTGAAAAAGTACTGGAGCACAGCGGAGGGTTTACTGCCTTTCGTGCGGAACTTACATCGTATCTTTCTGCACCGTTTACACTGAGCGTGCGCGCGGATAACGGTCCGCAGCTGCCTGTCTATCCGCAGCAGGCTGACTTTACTTTCTTTGGCGGCATGTATCGCCGGGCGCAGTTGATCATTGTCCCGCCGGCACATTTTGCATTCGATCCATATGTGCGCGTCCAGGACGAAGCCGTCACGGTATGTGCGCCTGTTGAAAACGCAGCAGGAGAAAACATACACGCTGCCATCCTGAACGCTGAAGGCGAATGCGTTACGGAAGCGGTTTTTTCTGCTGAAGATGGCGGCGGAATGCTGCGGGTTCCCCGGCCGCGCCTGTGGAACGGCCGAAAGGACCCCTATTTGTATACGGCCAGGCTTTCTCTGGACAGCGGAGACACCGTTGAGATTCCGTTTGGGTTCCGTTCCTTTACAGTGGATCCCGAAAAGGGTTTTCTGCTGAATGGAGAACCGTATCCGCTGCACGGCGTATCGCGCCATCAGGACAGGCTCGATAAGGGCTGGGCCATTGCGCGCGAGGATCATGAGGAGGATGTCAGGCTGATCTGCGAGATGGGTGCGAACGCGGTTCGTCTGGCGCATTATCCGCACGACCGGTATTTTTATGATCTGTGCGATCGTGCAGGTCTGGTCGTTTGGGCAGAAATTCCGTTTATCTCGGTATTTGTTCCCGGAGAAACGATGCGGGAAAACACGCTTATGCAGATGCGTGAAATGATCTGCCAGCAGCGTAATCACCCGTCTATCTGCTTCTGGGGAATTTCGAACGAAATTACTATCGGCGGCGAAACGCCGGAACTGCTCGAGAATCTGTACGCGCTTAACGCGCTGTGTCATGAACTGGACGATACGCGTTTGACAACGAGCGCTACCGTCACCATGACGAAGCCGGAGAGCGAAGTGAACCGAATTACCGATGTACTGGCCTACAATCATTATTTCGGCTGGTATATGGGCGAAGTGGCGGAAAACGCCGTCTGGCTGGATTCGTTCCACGCGGCATATCCGCAGCGGCCGCTGGGACTGTCGGAATACGGTGCGGAAGCAGTGCTGAAGTGGCACAGCGAAGAACCACGGCGCAAGGATTATTCCGAAGAGTACCAGGCGTACTATCACGAAAAAATGCTGGAGATTTTCAGTGCACGGCCGTGGATCTGGTCGACCTACGTGTGGAACATGTTTGATTTTGCGGCTGATTCCCGCGACGAGGGAGGTGTAAAGGGGCGTAACAACAAGGGCCTTGTCACCTACGACCGCAAAACGAAGAAGGATTCGTTCTATCTGTACAAGGCATATTGGAGCGACACGCCATTCGTACACGTCTGCTCCAAGCGTTTTGAACGGCGCGCACGCGCCGAAATCACCGTGAAAGTCTACGCCAACTGCGGCCCTCTGACGCTGGAGGTAAATGGAAAGACGATCGCGCGACAGGAAGCCGGCCCTGTGTATATGTTTGAGCGTGTGCCGCTGGAGATGGGCGAAAACAGGATCCGCGCTTTCTCGGATACAGGCGAGACGGATACGGCGGTTTTCGAGCGTGTCGTGGAGGACGACGGGCGTTATACGTTGCCGCAGAACAATTCAGAACTTCCCAATGAAATCCGCAACTGGTTTGCATCGCTCACCGTCGGAGAAGAGACGCTTCGCTTCCCGGAGGGATATTATTCGATTCGGGATTCGATTTCAGATCTGCTGTCGGACGAGCGAACGTACGGCATTTTGCAGCCGCTGTTTGAATCTTTCCGCATTGCAGGAAGAAACATGTCGGATTCCAGCATGTTCGGCGCAATATCGCTGGAAATGACCTTGAATTTCATTTCTGGATTGCCGGCGGGGGCCAAGGAAGCGATCAATCAGAAGCTGATCCAGATTCGAAAAAAATGACGGAAAAATAATACAGGGGGCCGCTCCTTTGGAGTAAGGCCCCTTTGCCGATTCATCAGCCGTTGTTTCGGATGGTTGATGCCAGCTTGTTTGGGTTCGGACTAGATGTCATACATATCGGAGGATTGCTTATCCTGACGGACCAGGGGCGATATGATTTACAGTGGCATAGCCTCTGCGCGGCGGTTCACTGGAGCAGAATTCTGACGAAAAGTTGAAACGGCTCTGACAGCCTGCCGCCAGCGCACTGCCGGGCAGCAGAAAAACGTTCATCATCATAAGCCATGCGCAAGATGCATTTCTGCACAGCGTTCATAATTTTTTCTTGCCGACTGAATAACGTCATGTTAAAATGCAATCGAAGGATGGTGAACGCTATGGAGCTGCGTGTTTTGCGCTATTTTCTGACCGTCGCCCGCGAGGAAAACATCACAAAAGCTGCGGAGCTGCTGCATGTTTCGCAGCCTGCCGTTTCACGTCAGCTGGCACAACTGGAGAACGAGCTGGGCGTAAAGCTGTTTGTGCGCAGCAATCACCACATCATACTGACCGAGGACGGACTGATGCTTCGCCGTCGTGCGCAGGAAATCGTGGAGCTGGCGGAAAAAACGCAGCGCGATTTTCGGCAGCATACTGCTGAATTGACCGGCGAGATCGCTATTGGCAGCGGCGAACTGCGCAGCTTTTCCATGCTGGGCGCGGTGCTGGCAGCATTTTCGGCGCTGCATCCGCAGGTGCGGTATACGCTGTTCAGCGGCAATGCCGATCAGATCAAAGAGAAAATCGAAAATGGTACGCTGGATATGGGACTGCTTTCCATGCCGGTGGATTTATCGAAATACGATTTTTTGCGTTTTCCGGTGTCGGAGGAGTACGGCGTGCTGGTGCGGGCGGATTCGCCGTTGACGGAGAAGAAGCTGCTTGCGCCGGATGACCTGGCGAACGTGCCTCTGATGCTGCCGGAGCGAATGCTGGTGCGCAGCGAGCTGGCTAACTGGTTCGGCGATCTGTACGACCGGCTGAATATCCGTTTGACCTACAATCTGGCGTACAACGCTGCCATGCTGGTGCGGCAGGGACTTGGCGCGGCGCTGTGCCTGCGGTTGGACTGCGCCTACGACGATCTCGTCTTTGTGCCTATCTCGCTGACACTGGATAGCAGCTCGGCGCTGGTATGGAAAAAACATCAAATCTATTCTCCGGCTGTTTCCGCATTGATTGCGCACATCAACGCCGCTGTCCGCAGAAAATAAGGTTTTCGTGAAAAGCTCTCTATTATGCGGGGAACTTTCTGCTATGCGTTTTTCGTATTTCTATCAATGATTTATAAGCATTAGACATTTGCTTTGAACCCGCTATAATGAACACGGAACGCAGGGACGAGCGTTCAGAAAGGCAGGCAACTATGTGACGAAGGAAGAAGCAAGCAAAAATTATCGAATCCCCATTGAGATATTGGACGAGTATGAAAGCTGGGGATTGTGCGGTTCGGTAAAGCAGGTGATGGGTCATTGGCAATATGATGATCAGGACCTGGAACAGCTGAGTCTGATTATGGCGCTGCACGACATTGGACTTTCCGCTTCGGAGGTAGAAGCCTATATGCGCATGACGCTGGAGGAAAGCGGAACGGAGCAGCGGCGCATGAACATCCTGAACGCGCTGCGAGAGCGAAAGCTGGACGAAATCCATCTGAAGGAAAAGCAGGTGGAGCGGCTGGATTATCTCCGGTACAAGCTGCGCGGACAGGGAGCGAAGGGATAAAGAAGATTGAAGCATATGAAAAAGAGTATCGGAAATGCTATTGCGCTGTATCCCACGCCGCTGGTGGTGGTGGGCGCGATGGTGAACGGCAAGCCGGACTGGGTGCTGGCCGGACATCTGGGAATCATGGGACACGACCGCGTCATGATCAGTCTGGCGCAGGCGCATTATACCAACATCAGCATTCGGGCGCAGAAGGCGCTGAGTGTGAATATCGTGGATAAAGCGCTGCTGCCGCGCGCGGATTATGTGGGCACCGTTTCCGGCAGCAAGACGGACAAGAGCGGCGTATTCAGCTGGTACGCGGAAGCAGGCGGCGCGCCGCTGATCGACGACGCGCCCATCAGCATGGACTGTACTGTGGTCGATACCTATCAGACGGACGGTTTTGACAACTTCATCTGCGAGATCAAGGGAACCTATGCTGAGGAATCGCTGCTGAACGGGCAGGGCAAGCCGGATTACCATCGGCTCAAGCCTGTGCTGTTTGAAATGCCCACTTACGAATATCTCCAAACCGGCGATGTGCTGGGCAAATGCATGAGCTTCGCAAAAGAAGCCCGATAAAAACAGGAGGATGACAATCATGAAAAAGATGCTGATCGTGCTGCTTTCCCTGATGCTGCTGGTGACCTCCGCTTTTGCCGAAAGCGAGACGGCTGAACCCGCTTTCACGCCTACGGATTCGAACATTCTGGTGGCGTGCTTCTCGGCAACCGGCAATACTTGGCCGCTGGCGGAATACGCTGCCGAATATCTGAACGCCGATCTGTTCCGCATCGAGCCGGAAGAGCCCTATACGGACGCAGACCTCAACTACAACAACAATAATTCCCGCGCCAACAGGGAAATGAATGACGATACCTGCCGTCCTGCGCTGGCGGCGACGGTGGAAAACATGGAACAGTATGATACCGTGATTCTTGCGTTCCCCATCTGGTGGGGGCAGGCCCCGCGCATCATCGAAACCTTCATTGAAGCTCATGATCTGTCTGGTAAGACAGTGCTGTGCTTCTGCACGTCGGCCAGCAGCGGCTATGGGCGTACCGACAAAATTCTCTCCGCGCTGACGGACGATACTGTTACCTGGCTGGAGGGCCATCGGTTTTCCGCCAATACGTCTGCGGAGCAGATGCAGAAATGGCTTCAGGACATGAACATCACGCCCTATACGGCGGAATAAAAGGAGGAAACATCGATGGCTGTGAAGCAGACGGCGGGCCGCGACGCGCTGGGCGAATTCGCCCCGAAATTTGCAGAATTGAACGATGACGTACTGTTTGGTGAGGTTTGGAGCCGCAAGGACAAGCTGTCCCTGCGCGACCGTTCCATCGTGACGGTGACGGCGCTGATGGCGCAGGGGCTGGTGGACTCGTCCTTTCAGTATCACCTGATGAGCGCAAAAAAGAACGGCGTTACCAAGGAAGAAATCGCCGAGATTCTTACCCACGCGGCGTTCTACGCGGGATGGCCCAAGGCGTGGGCAGTGTTCCGGCTGGCCAAGGAAGTCTGGAAAGGAGAAGAATAACACAGAAAGGAGCGCGGCCAGGGAAGCAAAAAGCGCGATAAAAACCGGCGCGGATATGGCTATGATGAGCATGATGGGCCAGCTTCTTATGTGAACAATATGGCGGATTACGATATTGTGTTCGTGGGCTATCCCATCTGGGGCGGCGACATTCTGACGGCAGTGCGGACCTTTCCGCGGCAGCGTGGATACGCTGAAAGCGCTTTGCTCCGGTGCAACGTTGCCGTAAACGGCGCCGGCGTCGATCAGTATGGCGAAAATGTCACCGCCTGGCTTGAAGAAGTCGCGAACGAAACCGGAAGCGTTTTTTGTAGTGGAATAATATGATCCGTCTGAACAGATTTGAGCGGCCATAAAGAAGGCGGCTCATGAAAGGAACCGCTTGTGCAGCGGTTCCTTTTGATATAAAGGTTATGCGCAGAAGCTTTTTGTCATGAACACCTGTCCCCCTGACGCTGAAAAGGCGGATTCTGCGAAACGCCTTTGGTTTTGCAGCGTATGCGGCGCTTACTGGGACGTAGCGGAGAGCATGTAATGCAAGCGGTGCTTCAATCGCCGTAACCGGCGAAGGAAATCGGTTTGCTCTATGAGCTATACCGTGGCAGAAATGCTGAACGGTGAGTGGAAACGAATATTTTTTCTCTGATAGAATAATTTCTTTTTTCTGAATACCACATATAAAAGAAAGGAGGGAGAATTGCATTTGTAAGTCTCGTGAAAAAATCAGAATTTCAAAAACACTCGGACACGAAACGGAGGGATTAATCATGAAAAAGGCGCTTATCATCCTGTTGGCTTTGGCGATGCTTCTTTTTGCCTGCACTGTGTCGTTTGCAGAGAATGCAGCCACATCCAATGCGGTTGAACTCGCGGTTGTCGGCGAAGACGAAATTGATTTCGATAAAACATATGGCGATTCGCAAACCGTCTATGGCGTTTACGACCCGCTGAAAACGAGCTGGAAAATCAACCCTGCGTTCAAAGGAAGCGAAGATCAGACAACGGCTCCCGAATATCCGCCGGAAGACTCGCTCTGCCTGATTGCGTGTTATCAGGACGATCAATTGATCGGCTATCGCCGGATTTCATCGAAGGCGTTCTGGACAAGCTTGCCGACGCGAATGAAGGGAATCGAGAAGTTCGACGAAGAATACGGCCGGTATAAGATTTACGGTTTTGAAAACTATTCTTATTCCGGTAAGAATGTTCGCGGCTTCTGCGACATGCAGGAACATGTTTACCTGTTGAATTTCAACCCTGTCGACGGAGCGCTGTTTACGTTCGACGACGACGGTGAGCTCGGCACGTTTCTTGTGGCAGAGTATGAGAAGGATACGCTGTGCGGAATCAGGGAAGTGACGGAAGCGGAATTCTATGCTATCCCGGAAGTGGTTGAGGAGGCCGAGCGAATCAAAGCGGAGAATTGGGATAATTAACAAAGTGAATTGTGCCCCGTATTCTCATACGGGGCACAAGTAAATCATTTATAGTACTATTGAAGCCGATCTGCCGGTTCAATGGAATCATATCAAACATTTTTATTGAGAACGAAATTATTCTTTCGTTGATAACGCGATTTTTATTATTTCGTCTTCTGTGAGCAGTCCGTTCAGTGCATATACCGACAAGTCGGAAATCCAAACGCAGCATTGGTATTCAGTGTTTTTGAATACATACAAATCGTGGAAACCGTCGACCGAAACCGTTTTGCCTTCGCAGTTTTGTTCGAAGTATGTGTACGCATTTTCTGAAGAATTGAACTTTTCGATGGAGTAGGAGAAATGCTTGGAATTATCGTCGTTCGTATACCATGCAGCAAAAATTTTTTGGCTCGGAAATAAAACAGCAACATAATGATCGAGATTCAATCCATCCGGCATCCAGGTGGGGGTATCCGGTGTATATCCGAGCAGCGCCGTTACCTCATCCATATTAGAAGTATCAAGCCTTGCATAGGTATTATTACTGTCCTCAGCATTGCCGTTGACGACAAGCTTTGGATCGACCGTAACGCCGTTGATTACGTATTGCTGCTCGTCTTTCGTAGAACTGCCGGTCAGCCATTCAAAATGAAAGGCCGCGTCAATCAATCCAACGAGGCAAATGAGAACAAGCGCTGCGCAAACGACAACAGCAATCCTGTTCGAGAAAAACTTATGCTGCTGGTTACCGGATAGTTTATCCATCACCTCTTTCCTGCTTTCGCTGGCGTGGCTGACATAATCCGTGTTGGAATTCAGCTGCCAGAGAATATCTTCGCATTCTTTGACAAGCGCCTCATCCATTTCAGCCAGCGGTTTCTTCATCTCTGTCTGAATTACTTGCGACAAATAGCTGCTGATTTCGTCAGCGGTCATTTTTTTGTTCCGAATCGTTTCCTTGATAGCCTCAATTTTTTTTCGGTCCGTACCGAGAATGCTATCCATTTCTTACACCTCCCATATATATATGTTCCTGACGAACGGCAAATTATTCGCTATAAAAAAATTTTTTTGAGTTTTCCTCTGATTCGATGAATTGTGGATGCAACGGCTGAGCTGGACAGGTTCAACGTTTCAGCCGTAGCTTTCAGAGAATGTTCTTTGACGAAAAACTCGTCGAAAACATTTGATTCTCTGTCGGAAAGCAGCTCGCAAACGGCAACGATGATATCAGCCGTATTCTGCTTTGAAAGCCAGGTTTCAATTTCGTTCTCCGGCGATGTAGGCAGGGCGGCGGAGCCGCTATCCAAAGAAAGGGTCTTCCTGCGTACGCGCAGTTTCCTCGTTTCATTCAAAATCTGGTTTTCGCTCGTTTTGATGATCCATCCGACGGCATTTGGGTGCGATTGTAACTGGGCATAATGCCTTGCGGCTTTTATGAAAGCCTCCTGAACACAATCTTCAACGAGGAGCGAACGGATGGGCTCGTAATTTACGAACCGGTAGCATTGCTGACAAATATAGTCATACCAACGATCGTATAACGCTTCAATAAACGCATTGCGTTCGGAATAGTCCGTCATTTGCCGCTCCTTTCTCGAAGGGCCTTTTGCCTGCAATAAAGACGCTTACAGATCTTGGGACGATTTGCCGGTTGTGCAGCCTGACGATGTTACCCTATACTATGAGCGTTTTTCTGCAGGCTGTCAAGGCTGTTGAAAAAAAGAAAGGGCATTGACATTTCTCCGGAGGATAAAACAAAATGCCGCCCGCGTTTCGCGGGCGGCATATACGTGTTTCGGCTTTATTTCCGCGCTTCGATTTTATACGTTCCCGCCTTCAGCGGCAGTTTGCCGTTTTCGAGCCGGGCGGCTTCGCCGTTGACGAACAGCGTTTGCGCCGCGTCTTCCGGAATGAATTCCGCTTCGCAGCCGAACGGTACGGAAACTTCGTATTCCACGCCGGTGTCGGTGAGCTTCCAGCCTGCCGCGTAGCGGCCCGATGCGGAATCATACTCGCAGCGCGCCCAGCCCAGCCGTGCGTCGCTGTGCGGCGTGATGGTGGCTCTGGTGAAGCCGGGGGCGGCCGGGTTCAGGCCGCACATGCAGCGGTACATCCATTCGACGACGGAGCCGTAGGCATAGTGGTTCATGCTGTTCATGCCGGTGTCGGAGACGAGGCCGTTGGGCAGCACGCTGTTCCAGCGCTCCCAGATGGTCGTCGCGCCCATGTTGACCTCGTACAGCCAGCTTGGGAAGTCCTCGTTGAGCAGCAGCGTGTAGGCCACGTCGGCCATGCCGTTTTCGGTCAGCGTGCGGCAGAGGTAATACGTGCCGACGAAACCGGTATCCATGTGCCAGCCGCGCGCCCTGATCTTTTCCTTCAGGTCGCGGCGGATGCGTTCGCGGTGCTCTTCCGGTACGAGGCCCGTCGACAGGGCGAGCAGCATGGCCGTCTGCGTCGGCTCGGCGATGCGGCCGGTTTCGGTGAAAAACTCTCTGCGGAAGGCGGTCTTTACCTCCTGCGCGAGGTTGGCGTAATAGGCGTGCTCCGCTTCAAGCCCCAGCGCCTGCGCGGCCTGCGCGACAATGTCGGCGGAGGAGTAATAGAACGCCGAGGCGACGTAATACGGGTCGGTTCCGCCGAAGCTGGAGCCCTGCACGGGGTTGTCCAGCGCCAGCCAGTCGGCGTAATGGAAGCCGCAGTTCCAGAGGCGCTTCGCGCCGCAATGCTCGTCGTCCTGCTTTTTGATCCAGTCCACCCACAGACGCATATTTTCAAACTGACGGCGCAGGAGCGCCTTATCGCCGAAGAAGTTATAGACCGTCCACGGAATGCCGACGGCCGCGTCGCCCCAGGCGCAGGAACCGAAGCCGGTCTGCGGTTCGTGGAGGATGCGCGCGATAACATCGAGCACATCCGGCACGACGTGCGGCACGGAGCCGTCCAGCCGGCGCTGCTCGAGCAGCATATCGTGCAGATATTTCTCATAGAACGCGGGCGTGTACATCGTAAAGGACGCGGTCGGCGCGAAGACGTGCGCGTCGCCCGTCCAGCCCATACGCTCGTCGCGCTGCGGACAGTCGGTCGGCACATCGAGGAAGTTGCCGATCTGGCTCCAGAACGCGTTCTGAATCAGGCGGTTTACCTTCGCGTTGGCGGTTTCGATTTTGCCGATGACGGGCAGATCAGAGTGGATGACGCAGGCGGTGAATCTGTCGGGATCCGCGTCCATTCCTTCCACCTTCATAAACCGGAAACCGTAGAAGGTGAAGTGCGGCCGCACGTGCGCGGGCCTGCCCGCCGAAATGAAGGTGAATTCCTCTTTGGCGGTGCGCAGGTTGTCGCGATAGAAGTTGTCGTGCTGCAGCAGCTCGCCGAATTGCAGATAGACCTTCGCGCCCTCGGGCAGATCGCAGTCGAACTCGACCCAGCCGGTCATAACCTGGCCGAAATCGATTACACTTTCGCCTGCGGGCGTATGCAGCAGCCGGGCGGGCTTTTTCCGCTCGCAGATGCGCACGGGCGGTGAGAGACGGGCGGTCAGCGCGCCGGCCGGCGTTTCAGACGCCTTTGCGTTTACGAAGCCTTCCAGCGAGCCGGGGGCGAGCTCCAGCCGCGCGTCGTAGACTTCGCCGTCGTAAATGCTGCTTTCGACAACGGGGGAGGCGTGGCACAGCCACGTGCTGTCCGTGCCGAGGACCAGCTCGCTGCCGTCGGCAAATTCGCAGCGGATTTCAGCCAGCAGCTTCATGCGATCGCCGAACAGCTCGCACATGTTTTCCATCCAGCCGAAACGGCCCTTGTACCAGCCGTTGCCGAGCATCGCGTCGAAGCGGTTTTCGCCCGCGCGCAGCAGGGAAGTGATATCGTAAGTCTGATACTGGATCCAATTGTCGTAATCGTTATAAAACGGCGCGAGCACCTCGTCGGATGCGCGTTCGCCGTTCACCGTCAATTCGTATACGCCAAGGCCGGTTACGTATGCACGCGCGCGGACGGGCGCTTCCCGGAGCGTAAAGGGTTTGGCGAAGAGGGGGTGAATCTGCCTGTCAAACGGCGCTTCGATCCATTCCGCCTGCCAGGGCTCGTCCTGCTTGGCAGTTTCGAACCACGCGGTCTCGCTGACGGCGGTTTCGCCCTTTTCGCTCGTCGCTTCCACGCGCCAGTAGTAGCGCGTGCGCGGGGCGAGCGTCATTTCAGGCGTGAAGCCGAGGGGAGAAAGATCCTCGCGCGCGCCGGTATCCACGAGCGGCGCGTCAAACGCGGGGGAGAGGGCAACCTGCACGCGCGCCGTCTTCGGCGCGTCGCCGGCGGAACCTTCGAGCGTCCAGGTCAGCAGCGGGGCGTCCATTTTGAAGCCCAGCGGGTTTTCCAGATGGTTGGCGCGCAAAGAACGAATCAACATAGACATTCTCCTTGTTCCGTTGCATGGATTTGCAAATTGATTTGCGGCGCGTTGCGCCGAAAAAAACGTTGCCCGTATCTTAGCCTTTCACCGCGCCGGCCGTCAAGCCCTCCATATAAAGGCGCGAGGTGAAAAGGAAAAGCAGGAAAAGCGGAATCGTCGCCACGACGAAGCCGGCGACCATCGTGCCGATGTAGACGTTGCCGCCCGTGGTGCTGGCCTGGAAAACGCGGATGGCGACGGAGATGACCTGCTTGGAGTTGGTCTCGATGACAAGCAGCGGCCAGATGAAATCGTTGTAGAAGTCGATCATCTTCATGACGACGATTGTCGCGATGATCGGCTTGGAAAGCGGGATGGCCACATAGAACAGCGCGCGCACCTCGCCGCAGCCGTCCAGCCGCGCCGATTCGAACAGCTCGCCCGGCAGCCCCTGCATGTAGTTATGGCACAGGATGACGCCGAAAACCTGTCCGCCCGCCACCCAGGGGAGAATCAGCGCGCCCCAGGTGTTGTACAGCCGGTAGCTCTGGATGAGCGAGTATTGCGGAATCAGCGTAAGGATTCCCGGCACCATCATCAGCGCGAGCACGCACATATACAGAAAATTCTTCCCCGGAAAATTCAGGCGGGAGAACACGTAGCCGCTCAGAACCGACAGCACCATCGTGCACGCCGTCGCGATGGCCACGACGAGCAGCGTGTTGATCATGTTCGGAATCAGCTTGCCGACGGCGACGGAGTAGTTGCTCCATTCGATCGGGTTGGGGAGCGAGAAGAAATCGCCGTAAATCTGTACGTTCGATTTCATTGAGAGCAGCAGCATCGTAAAGATGGGGATGAACGCCAGCAGCAGGAGAATCGTTGTGGCCAGCGTGATCCCGATTTCAAACCGAAGATCCTGCATTTTCTTTGTGTTCAGTTTCAACGCTTCGCACCTCTCTTTCCCGCGCCCTCGTTCGCCTTTTGCAGGTTCATGTTGACGAGCGTGCCCACCATAATAAACAGGAACATCAGGATTCCCAGCGCGCATGCGTAGCCGTAACGGCCGAAGGTGGTGGCGTTGAGGTAAATTTCCAGGCTGGGGACATAGGTGCTCGTGCCCGGGCCGCCGCCGGTCAGCAGATAGATGGGATAGAAATCCTGTACGCCGCCGATGAAGGTGAGCGTGAGCATCAGCTTCACCTGCGGGCCGACGAGCGGCAGCTGGATGCTGCGCAGGATGCGGCCGCGCTTTGCGCCGTCAATGTAGGCGGATTCGAAAATCGACGCGTCGATGCTGGTGAAGCCGCCGTAATAGACGAGGAACGCCATGGCGTTGACGAACGGGAAACCCATGAAGATAATCGCCCAGAGCGCGGTTTTCTCGTTGCCGAGCCAGACGTGCTGCCATGTCTCCAGGCCGAGCTTTTTGAGAAGCTGGTTGAGCAGGCCGATTTGCGGATCGTAAATCTGCTGCCACAAAAGCGCGGAGACGACGCCCGGCACCACGATCGGGAGTACGAGCAGGAAGCGGTAGATATACTTCTTGCGGTCCGAGCGCATCATGCTGACCATCCAGGCGAGGATGAGCGGCACGGTGAGGACTTTCACAAAGCTTGTGCCGATGAGAATGGCAAGGTTTTTCAGCCCGCGCAGGAAGTAATCTTCCGTGAACATCATGCGGAAGTTATCAAGCCCCACGAAGCTGATCTGCGCGCGCTGGAAGTTCGTCTTCGACCAGTCGGTGAACGCGCGGACGAAGGCCATGCCCGTGGGCAGGTAGTTGAACAGGATCAGCAGCACAAACGTGGGGAGCAGCAGCAGATACGCCGCGCGGTGCTTGACGAGCGCACGCGCGATGCGCCGCAGCAGCCGGTTGGAGGCGGGAACGCACAAAAGCAGCAGGAACGCGGTCAGCGCAGCGAACACGGGCGTGAGCCGGCGCAGCAGCGCCGCCGTATCGCCCAGAGACGCGTCGTGGACGAGCGCGGAAGCGTTGAGCGTGTAGAGAAAATCGCCCAGGCCGGTGATGTAAACCGTATCGCCCAGAGGCGCCATGCAGCTGGGCGTGTTGCCGAGCCGCGCGGAGAAAATCTGCCGCCCGGACAGGTCCATCGCGTACAGGTAGCGCTCCTTCGTGCCGACGAAGATCAGCGAGCCGTCTCCGCTTGCGCCGACGGCCGTCGGGACGTCGCCCGCGACGATATTCGGCCGCTGGGAAACGAGCACGTTCATTTCGTCGTCAAAGACGGTGCAGGTACCGTCCGTGCCGAGGGAGAGATACGCCGCGCCCTGCGCGGTCTGGATCGGCTCCATCGCGATCTGCTCGTAGCTGACCTTCGCGGCGGCGAGGACGTTTCCTTCCAGGTCGAGCCGCTGCAATTCGCCGCGGCTGTTGACCAGCGCGATGCCCGTCTCGTCCGCGGTGAAGGCGCAGCCTTTGATCTGCGTGCGGAACTGCTGGTTGTACAGCTGTTCGCCCTCGGCCGTATAGAGCATGAGGTTATGCTTGGCGGTGTTCACGCCGGCAGAGATGAGCACCTTCGAGCCGTCGCGCGTCACGTCGATATCATAGATGCGGCGCTGCACGTTGATGTCTCCCAGCAGCGCGCCGGTTTCTATGTCAATCATGTAAACATGATTATCCACACAGCCAGCCCAGATCTTTCCAAGCTCCGGGCGCACGATCAGACGGACGACCGTGCCGTTGGTATTGAAGGTCCATACGGGTGTTGCGTTGCGAAAGGCGGTCACCCGGTTGACATAGGCGCCCATGAAGACGAGGTTTCTGCTCTCGTCGAAGGCGACGGTATTGTTTTGCAGCCCGGTTTTGATATCCGATTCTTTGAGAATCTGGCTTTTGCGCTCCAGTCTGTCCGCCAGCAGCGCGCTTGCCAGCGTCGCCGCAAGCAGCAGCACCGTCAGCGTCAGAAGGAGGATTCTGCGTTTTTGCAAAGGAAACGCTCCTTTCCTGAAAATGTGAAAGGGGGCATCAGGTTTGGCCGCGCGAAGCGCGCCGAAAACAGCGATCGCGCCGGGATGGAAAAGGGGCTGCCCGTCAAGGCAGGCAGCCCCCGAAAGGGTTTGAATTTACTGACCGGAAGGCGCGTTCTGCGGGTTTTCGAGGTCGTTCATGCTCACGCCGGAGGTTTCCATGGCGGTGGGCAGATACTGCTCGATGTTGGCGCAATGCTCGGCGATCCAGCCTTCGATGTCGATCTTGCCGGTGAGGAAGCGATAGCTGTAATCGTA
>CAKTTL010000039.1 GCA_934615235.1 uncultured Clostridia bacterium | reverse complement strand
AGGAAGAGGCGACAGCACGAGCGGATTTTTCGTCAGTTCAAGGAGGGAAATCGAAGGTTTAGCGGGGCTAAATCGAGGTTTTCCGACGCGGAAATGGCGGAAAAGCCGCCGTGATGGAGTCTCGGGGAATTTTTCAGATACACCGCAGGCATCTACTTTAACAACGGAGGCGCGCAATGTCCCAGAACGCGATTGAATTAAGGAACATATCGAAATACTTCGGCAGCGTTGCCGCAAATCATCACGTCTCCCTGCAGGTGCGCAAGGGCGAAATTCTTTCGCTTTTGGGCGAAAACGGCAGCGGCAAGACGACGCTGATGAACATGCTTTCCGGCATTTACTACCCCGACGAAGGCGAAATCATGATCAACGGCGAAGAGGTGGCCATCCGCAGCCCGCGCGACGCGTTCGAACACGGCATCGGAATGATTCACCAGCATTTCAAGCTCGTCGATATTTTCACGGCGACGGAGAATATCGTTCTGGGCATGAAGGGGAAGGGCCGGCTGAACCTCGCGGAAGCGTCGAAAAAGATTCGCGCGCTGTGCGATAAATACGGTTTCAAGATCGACCCGGATGAAAAAGTATATAACATGTCCGTTTCCGAAAAGCAGACGGTGGAGATCATCAAGCAGCTCTATCGCGGCGCGGACATTCTTATTTTGGACGAGCCGACGGCCGTCCTCACCCCACAGGAAACCGAGCGTCTCTTCGACGTGCTGCGCAACATGCGTGCCGACGGCAAGGCGATCATCATCATCACGCACAAGCTCAACGAAGTGCTCGAGCTGTCCGATCGCGTGGCCGTGCTGCGCAAGGGCGAATATATCGGCTCGGTCGACACGGTCGAAGCGACGGAAAAATCGCTGACCGACATGATGGTCGGCCGCAAGGTCGATCTCGATATCGACCGCATCGATCCGGTCAATCCCACGCCGCGCCTTCTCGTGAAAGATCTGCGCTGCGTGGACAAATACGGCGCGAAGACGCTCGACGGCGTTTCCTTCGACGTTTGCAGCGGCGAAATCTTCGGCATCGCAGGCATTGCGGGCTCGGGCCAGAAATCGCTGCTGGAAGCCATCGCCGGGCTGGACGTTCCCGTCGGCGGGTCGATCACGTTCATCGATCCGAAAACAGGCAAAAAGGAAGAGCTTGTCGGCCGCAGCCCGAAGGCCATCCGCGATATGGGCGTCGCCCTCTCGTTCGTGCCGGAAGACCGGCTGGGCATGGGGCTTGTCGGCGCGATGGGCATGACGGGCAATATGATGGTCCGCTCCTACCGCGACGGCAATTCCATCTTCACCGAGGGCAAAAAGCCGCGCAAGCTTTCCGAGGATATCGTCAGGCAGCTCGACGTAGTAACGCCCAACATCAACACGCCTGTGCGCCGTCTCTCCGGCGGCAACGTGCAGAAGGTGCTCGTCGGCCGCGAAATTTCGAATTCTCCCGCCGTGCTGATGACCGCTTACGCCGTGCGCGGCCTGGACATCAACACCAGCTACACCATCTATAACCTCCTGGGCGACGAGAAAAAGCGCGGCAGCGCGGTCGTTTTCGTCGGCGAGGATCTGGACGTGCTGCTGGCGCTGTGCGACCGGATCATGGTGCTCGCGGGCGGCCAGGTGACGGGCATTGTGGACGCGCGCAGCGCGACCAAGGAAGAACTCGGCCTGCTGATGATGCAGCATAAAAGGGGGGCGTAACAAATGAAGAAACACGAACAGGTGCGCGAACCCTTCGTTCGCATGGTCAAGCGGGACAACATGCCCGCCTGGCGGCGCGCCGTCGTTTACGCGGTGGCGGTGCTGCTGGCGCTGGCCGTCTGCTCGCTGACGATCGTGCTGTTTACCGGCCTGAACCCGCTGGAAGTTTTCGCGACGATGTTCCAGACGACGTTCGGCACGCCGGATCTCGCGTGGAAAAACCGCGCCATCTCCATCTGGACGACCGTGCGCGATACGATGATTCTCCTGTGCGTCGCGCTGGCGCTCGCGCCCGCTTTTCGCATGCGGTTCTGGAATGTCGGCGGCGAGGGGCAGATTCTCGTCGGCGGCCTGGCGACGGCGTTCATCATGCGCCAGTTTGGCGACGTGATGAGCCCGTGGATGCTCTACACCTGCATGGTCGCGGCCAGCCTCGTCGCGGGCATGATCTGGGGTCTGCTGCCCGCTGTGTTCAAGGCTTTCTGGAACACGAACGAAACGCTTTTCACGCTGATGATGAACTACATCGCCATGCAGATCATCTCCGCCTTCTCCATCCTCTGGGAGGCCAAGCAGGGCTCCGGCTCCATCGGCGTGATCAACAAGGCCACCAAGGCCGGCCATATGACGACCAGCTGGCTTTCCAACATCTTCGGCACGAAGAATTACATCATCGACGTTATGATCGTCCTCGCGCTCGTCGTGCTCATTTTCATTTACATGAAATACACCAAGCACGGCTATGAGCTGACCGTCGTGGGCGAAAGCGGCAACACCGCGCGCTATGCCGGCATCAACGTCAAGCGCGTCATCATCCGCACGATGGCGCTCTCGGGCGCGCTGTGCGGCCTGGCCGGATTCATCCTCGTCTCCGGCTCCAGCCACACCATTTCCACCACAACCTCCGGCGGCCGCGGATTTACGGCCATCATTGTGGCCTGGCTTTCCAAGTTCAATCCGTTTGTGATGATTCTCATCTCGTTCTTCCTCGTTTTCATGGATTACGGCGCGAAGGGCGTGGCGACCAGCTGCGGGCTGAACAAGGCCTTCTCGGACATCATCACCGGCATTATCCTCTTCTTTATCCTCGGCAGCGAGTTCTTCATCAACTACCGCCTCATCTTCCGCGGCGGCAGGAAGGAGGCGTTATAAGATGCAGTTTCTCATTACGGTTCTGCAAAGCTTTTTTACCGCTGCGTTCTTCCGCGCGGCCGTGATGCAGGGCATTCCGCTGCTCTACGGCGCCG
This sequence comes from uncultured Clostridia bacterium, assembly GCA_934615235.1. Taxonomy (GTDB): domain Bacteria; phylum Bacillota; class Clostridia; order Christensenellales; family Aristaeellaceae; genus Aphodomonas. The sequence continues at coordinate 19,472 of CAKTTL010000039.1, read as the reverse complement.
TCGGCGAAATCCTGACGGAAAAAAGCGGCAATTTGAATCTGGGCATTGCGGGCATCATGTACATGGGCGCAATCGGCGGCCTCGTCGGCTCGTTCCTGTATGAAAGCTCCGCGGCTTCCCCCGTTCCGTTCGTCGCAATGGTCATCGCAATCCTCTGCGCGCTGCTGCTGGCCACGCTGGGCGGCCTCATCTACGCGGTGCTGACCATCACTTTCCGCGCCAACCAGAACGTAACCGGCCTCGCGCTGACGACGTTCGGCGTAGGTCTTGGCAACTTCCTCGGCGGTTCCATCATGAAGCTGACGGGTAAAACCGGCCAGATCACCGTTTACCTCACCGGCAAGGCGTTCAAATCGACCTTCGCCTTTGCCTCGAGCGAAGCGGTTACGAGCAGCCCCTTCCTGAACACGATCTGCACCATGTTCTTCAGCTACGGCTTCCTGACCTATTTCGCGCTGGCCGTCGCCGTTGCGGCGGGATATTTTCTGGCGCGCACGCGCGCCGGTCTGAACCTGCGCGCCGTCGGTGAAAGCCCGGCCACGGCGGACGCCAACAACATCAACGTCAGCCGCTACAAGTACATCTCCATCTGCGTCGGCGCGGCCATCGCGGGACTGGGCGGCCTGTATTTCGTCATGGAATACATGGGCGGCACCTGGCAGAACGACGCTTTCGGCGACCGCGGCTGGCTGGCCATCGCGCTGGTCATTTTCGCGCTCTGGAAGCCGATGCGCGCGATCTGGGGCTCCATCCTCTTCGGCGGCCTGTACGTGCTTTACACGCGCATTCCGATCGCCGGCGCGGCGCAGGAGTTCTTCAAGATGGTGCCTTACGTGGTTACGATTGTCGTTCTGGTCATCACCTCCTTCCGCAAGCGCCCCGAGGATCAGCCTCCGGCAAGCCTTGGCCTGGCGTATTTCAGGGAAGAGAGATAAAAGAGAATACGAAGGATACGGCGAGGGGGCGCTCTTTCAGGAGAAAGAGCGCCCCCTCGCGCTCCCCCGAGAAAGCCGTTTCGCGCATCCGCCCCGCGGAGGGCGGGGCGGATGCGCGCGGGAAAAAGCGGCTTTCTTCGAAAAAGGGGGCTTTGGGGGGAGAAACCTTCTTTCTCCTGAAAGAAGGTTTCTCCCCCCAAGAAAAAATTTTTTCTTGGAAAACGCGCCTTTGTTTCCCGGTCATATTCGCCCGCCGGGCGGAAAAACTGTTTGCGCAAGGAGCGGGACAGGAGGGAAAAACATGGCGGTTTTTGAAGTGGAATCCGGCGCGCCGCTGATGGGCGAAGCGACGATACACCCGGCGAAGAACGCGGCGCTTCCGGTAATCGCGGCCGCCCTGCTGACGGCGGACGAGCTGGTCGTACCGGACATGCCGGATCTGACGGACGTGCGCGCGATGTGCGAGCTGATCGAAGCGTGCGGCGCGAGCGTCCGGCGCGAAGGCGCGGCGATAGTCATGTCCGCGCCCGCGCTTTCGCCTCCGGATACGGCGGGGCTCATGCGCTGGACGCGCGCCTCGGCGCTCATCATGGGGCCGATGCTGGCGCGTCTGGGCTATGCGCGCATCACGATGCCGGGTGGCTGCGCCATCGGGCAGCGGCCGATCGACCTTCATCTGAAGGGCATGAGCGCGCTGGGCGCGCAGATCACCACGCGGCAGGGGTTCATCGAACTGCGCGGCACGCTTCGCGGCGCGGTCGTCTATCTGGATCTGCCCAGCGTCGGCGCGACGGAAAACATCATGATGGCGGCGACACTGGCCGAAGGCGTTACGCGCATCGAAAACGCGGCGAAGGAGCCGGAGGTCGTCGATCTCGCGCAATGCCTGACGGCGATGGGTGCGCAGATTCAGGGCGCGGGCACAGGGACGATCACCGTCCGCGGCGTTTACGCGCTGCACGGCGCGACGCACCAGCCGATCCCGGATCGCATCGAAGCGGGCACGCTCTGCTGCGCCGTCGCCGCGGCGGGCGGGAGCGTTCTTTTGCGCGGCACGCGCCCCGATCAGATGCGCGCCGTGCTTTTCAAACTGCAGGAAGCGGGCACGTCGGTTTCAGAGTTCCCGGGCGGCCTGCGCGTACGCGGTAAGGCCAAATGGCCCATGGAAATCCGTACGTTAAGTTACCCCGGCTTCCCCACCGACATGCAGGCGCCGATGATGGTCGTCGCCTGCGTCACACCGGGCACGTCAGTTTTCCTTGAAACCATTTTCGAAAACCGTTTCATGCATGTGCCGGAATTGACGCGCATGGGCGCGTCCATCCGTGTCGAGGACCGGGTCGCGGTCATCGAGGGCGGCTACCGCCTGCAGGGCGCGGAGGTTCGCTGCCCCGACCTGCGCAGCGGCGCGGCGCTTCTCCTCGCCGGACTCGCCGCCGACGGCGTTACGCGCGTCGAAGACCCCGCCGGGCACATCGACCGCGGCTATGTCCGCCTTGAGGATACGCTGACGCAGCTGGGCGCGAAGGTGACGAGGAGATAGAGACGATTATATAAAAAAGCTGGGGGAAACCTTTCCTTTCTGGTGAAAGGAAAGGTTTCCCCCAGCCCCCCTTCCAAAGGAAAGCCGCTTTGGGGTTCCCCAGGGTGTATCTGAAAAAGGAAGAGGCGACAGCTCGAGCGGATTTTTCGTCAGTTCAAGGAGGGAAATCGAAGGTTTAGCGGGGGCTAAATCGAGATTTTCCGACGCCGAAATGGCGGAAAAGACGCCGTGATGGAGTCTCAGGGAATTTTTCAGATACACCCTAAAGGATTGAATTATTTAATCTTTCTTCTGGCTGATTTTATACAGCAGCAGGAGCACGGCGTAAATCACGCCCATCACCAGCACAATGCCTCCCAGGCCCCAGAGCATGACGGGCAGGGTTTCGGCAAGCGTGGAAATATCAAAGTGGAATTTCATCTTTCTCCCTCCCCTTTTTACAGCAGGTTTTCGATAAGCTTGATCACCAGGCCGCCCGCGATAACGGACGCAATCTGACCGGCGACGTTCGTGCCCGCGGCGTGCATCAGCAGGAAGTTATACGGATCTTCCGCAATCGCCATTTTATGGATCACGCGCGAGGACATGGGGAACGCGGAAATGCCGCACGCGCCGATCATCGGGTTCACTTTCTTCTTGGAGAAAAGGTTAATCAGCTTGGCAAACATCACGCCGCCCACGGTATCCATCACAAACGCGACAAGGCCGAGCGCGAGAATGATCAGCGTTTCCGGCGCGAGGAACTTATCGGCCACCATGCCGTTTGCAACGACAAGGCCGAGAAGAATCGTAATCAGGTTTGCAAGGACGTTCTGCGCCGTGTCGGAGAGCGAATTGAGCACGCCGCACTCGCGCAGGAGATTGCCGAACATCAGGAAACCGACAAGCGCAACCGACCGCGGCGCGACGAGCCCCGCGATGACGGTCACGGCGATCGGGAAGATGATACGCACGTATTTCGGGATTTCGCGCTGGTTATACTCCATGCGGATCATGCGCTCCTGTTTGGTCGTCACTGCGCGGATAACGGGCGGCTGCACAATCGGCACAAGCGCCATATAGCTGTAGGCGGCAACGACAATCGCGCCGATATAATGCGATTTGAAATATTCGGCAACAAAAATCGAGGTCGGGCCGTCGGCCGCGCCGATAATGGCGATGGACGCCGCGTCGCGCAGATCAAAGCCGATCAGCCGCGCAAGGCAGAGCGTGAAGAAGATGCCGAACTGCGCGAACGCGCCGAAAAACATCAGCTTCGGGTTCGTCAGCAGCGGGCCGAAGTCGATCATCGCGCCGATGCCGATGAACAGCAGCAGCGGCAGCAGCTCGTTGGAAATCGTCGCGTTATAAAGGATGGTGATAACGCCCTGCTCCGCCCCCTGCGTAATCGCGCCGGAGAGAGGCAGGTTCACCAGAATCGCGCCGAATCCCATCGGCAAAAGCAGCGAAGGTTCCATCTCCTTGGCAATAGCCAGATAAATCAGCAGCCCGCCGATGCACCACATGACAACCTGCTGCCATGTAACCTGCAGGATGTTGCCAAACAGAACGTCCGTAAAAATCACTCCTTTTCTTTTCTGCGCGCTCCATATTCAACCGGTATGGCAAAAAATCCTTCCGAGCGCAATAATTTTACGTTTTTTTTACGCAGGGCGCGCCGCGCCCAGATTTTTCCGGAAAATTTTTTCTCCATGCAATATTTTCGCCGCCTCTTTCGTTGAATGAATGCAGCCTATAAAGGTTACAAAACAGGAGGAAGTAAACATGAAAAAAGTGATTTCTCTGCTTCTTTGCGCGGCGCTGACGTTCGCCTGTGCCGCCGCGCTGGCGGACGGCAAGGTTACCGCTCCCGTGGTTGAAACCACGGAACAGGCCGTTGCGGAACGCACCGTGGACGTAAACGGCGACGGCGTTGAGGACGTTGTGACGATCCTCGGCACGCCCGTTTCCGAAACCGTTTACTGGGAGAACCTGCATATGACCGTCAAGGACGGCGCGACCGGCGAAACGACCGACGTGGCGCTGGCCGAGAACGCCGGCTATGCCCCGCAGCTCTGGATCGGCGCGCTGACGGGCGAAGAGAAGAACGACGTCTTTGTCTCCACCGCTTCCGGCGGCAGCGGCGGCTACAGCTACTACAGCGTTTTCACCTTCAAGGACGGCGCTTACGCCCCGATCTTTGACACCGAAAGCTTCAACGCTGAAAACGCCTACACCGTCGTTTATCAGGATAACGAGCTCGTCGCCGTGACGAACGTCGCCACCGGCGTCCGCTACCTCGTCAGCCTGTCCGGCCGCGAGGCGGATTACCTCTCCGGCCTGTACAACGAGGACGGCACGCTCAAGACCGCCACGGAAGGCGAAGTTTACTCGCTGGGCAGCCTCTACCCCGTCGATATCGACAACGACGGCGTGTATGAGCTCGTCGCCGTGCAGGACGTGTGCGGCCTGTATCATGCCGACGTGCTGGGCCGTGTGCTCACCGTGCTCAACTGGGACGGCGAAGCGTACGCCGCCGCGACGACCTCTCTGGCCGTGACCGGCGCGCAGCCTGTCGAAGCCTCCGAGCCCGTGACGCTGCCCGCGCCGGAAGGCGAAGAAGCGAAGCCCGTGGTCGGCTGAACGCTGAAACCAAATCTCTCTCCGCGGTTTTCCGCGGGGAGTTTTTTTATCCCGGCGCGCAGCGCCTTCTCTGCGTTTGTCAAACCCGCTCTCCTGTGTTACAATAATCAGATGTGAAAGGGGGCCTTTCTATGAACCGACTGTTCGTTGCCATCGACGGCAACAGCCTGATGCACCGCGCTTTCCATGCCATCGCCGAGCTGGACGACGGCAGGGGCAACCCGACGAACGCCATCTACGGCTTTACCGGCATGCTTCTCAAGGTGCTCAAGGATTACGAGCCGAGCCATCTCGCCGTGGCCTTCGATATGCACGGCCCCACGTTCCGCCATCTGGCGTATGAAGCGTACAAGGGCACCCGCAAGCCCACGGACGAAACGCTGCGCCCGCAGTTTCCGCGCGTGAAGGAGCTTCTGCGCGCGATGAAGGTTACGATCATCGAAGTGCCGTCCTTCGAGGCGGACGATATTCTCGGCACGCTCGCGCGCAAATGCGAAGAAGCGGGCATGCCCGCCATGATCGTCACCGGCGACCGCGACTCGCTGCAGCTGGTCACCGAAACGACGCACGTGCTCTATACGCGCCGCGGCATCAGCGATACGGTCGAGTTCGACCCGGAAACCGTGCGCGCGCAATACGGCGTTACCCCCGCGCAGGTGCCCGACCTGAAGGGCCTTATGGGCGACGCGTCCGATAACATCCCCGGCGTGCCGGGCGTAGGCGAAAAGACGGCGCTGAAGCTGCTGGACGAATACGGCAGCGTCGAGAGCGTGCTCGCGCACGCGTCCGAGCAGAAAGGCAAGCTGCGCGAAAAGCTCGAAGCCGGGCGCGAAAGCGCCGAAAAATCGAAATGGCTGGCGACGATCAGCCGCGAAGCGCCGCTGGAAGTGACCCTCGACGACTGCCGCCTGGGCGATCTTTCCGGCGCGAAGGACGCGTTCGAATCTCTCGCGTTCCGCTCGCTGGAAGGGCGGCTGGAAGCCGTCGCCGCCGCCCGGCGGGAAACCGCCCCCACCGAAGCGCCCGCCCCCGCGCCGCAGATCGATTTCGGCGAAGAAGCGCAGCTTACTGCAATCGAAGAAATCGCCGCCTGGATGGACGGCGTGGACGAATGCGCGCTCTGCGCGGGCGAGAGCATTACGCTCGCCTGCCGCAAGGGCTGCGCATGCGTGACGCTGACGGGCGATCTGCTCTCCCCCGGGCTAGACGAAGCGGACGTTTACGCGGCGCTTGCGCCGCTGTTCCAAAAGAAAGGCTGCCTGCGCCTTTGGGGCGCGAAGGCGTTTTTGCGCGCGCTGGATGCAAAGGGCTTCTCTTTCGACCCCGCCTGCGTGCGCGACGACGCGCTGCTTTCCGACTGGCTGCTCGATCCCCTCAAAAGCGCGAAGGAGCGCAAATTTGACGGCAGCGCGGCGGATCTGTGGCGGCTGTGCGACGAGCATAACGCCGCGCTTGAGGCCGAGGGCATGACGGCGCTCTACCGCGAGATGGAACTGCCGCTGATGGGCGTGCTGCTTTCGATGGAGCGCGAGGGCTTCATGGTCGATCGCAGGTTTCTTGAGGAGATGGGCGTGGAGCTGACGGCTGCGGAAACGCGCCTGCGCGAGGAAATCATCGCCGAAACGGGCGGCGTTCCTTTCAATATTAACAGCACCAAGCAGCTGGGCGAGGTGCTCTTCGAGCGGCTCAAGCTGCCCTCCGGGCGCAAGACGAGCCGCGGCTGGTCGACCGACGCGGACACGCTCGAGGGTCTGCGCGGCCAGCACCCGGCCATTGAAAAGCTGCTGGAATACCGCCGCGTAACGAAGCTGAACGCGACGTATATCGTAGGCCTGACCGAAAAAATCGACCGCGACGGCCGCGTGCGTTCGCTGTTCGATCAGACGGCGACGGTGACGGGGCGGCTCTCCTCGAACGAACCGAACCTGCAGAATATTCCCGTGCGCACGGAGGAAGGGCGGCGCATCCGCCGCGCGTTCATCGCGCGTCCCGGCTGGCTGCTGGTGGACGCGGACTATTCGCAGATCGAGCTGCGTATCCTCGCGCACCTTTCGGGCGACGAGAACATGATCGACGCATTCGTCAAGGGACAGGATATTCACGCCCGCACGGCCGCGGAAGTTTACGGCGTGCCGCTCGAAGATGTCACGCCGCAGATGCGCTCCGCCTCGAAGGCCGTCAATTTCGGCATCGTCTACGGCATCAGCGATTTCGGGCTGGCGCGCAATATCGGCGTGAGCCGCAAGGAGGCCGCGGAGTTTATCGAGCGGTATTTTGCGCGCTATCCGGGCGTAAAACGGTTCATGGATTCCGCCGTGGCCGACGGCAAGGCGCTGGGCTACGCGCAGACGATGTTCGGCCGCCGCAGGCCGCTGCCGGAACTGCAAAGCTCAAACTACAACGTCCGCTCCTTCGGCGAACGCGCGGCAATGAACACCCCCGTGCAGGGCGCGGCGGCGGACATCATCAAACTGGCGATGGTGCGGGTTTTCGAGGCGCTTCGCGCCGAAAAAATGCGCTCGCGGCTGATTCTGCAGGTACACGACGAACTGATCGTCGAATGTCCGCCGGAAGAAGCCGGGCGCGCGCAGGCGCTTTTGACAGACTGCATGGAAAACGTGACGGCGCTGAAAGTGCCGCTCCGCGCCGACGCGCACTGCGCCGAGAGCTGGTTCGACGCGAAATAAAGCAAGAAAACTGGCGCTTCATTCGTTTATTTCCACATGAGAGGCAAAAAGGCAATGCTGGTAATCGGTCTCACAGGCGGAATCGCCTGCGGCAAAACAACGGCGGCGGCGACGCTGCGCGCGCTGGGCGCGCCCATCTTCGATGCGGACGCGGTTTCCCGCGCGCTGACAAACGAGGGCGGCGCGGCGGCGGACGACGTGCGCGCGCGCTTCGGCACGCTCGACCGCAAAAAAATCGCGGCGGTTGTCTTTCACGACCCGGCCGCGCTCGCCGATCTGAACGCGATCGTCCATCCGCGCGTAAACGCGGCGCTGGATGAATTTCTGCGCAAATCGCGCGCGTCGGGAGCGCCCGTGTGCGTGCTGGACGTGCCGCTGCTGTTCGAATGCGGCATGGACGCGCTGTGCGGCGAAACCTGGGTCGTCTCCGTACCGCAGGAGGAGCAGATCGCCCGCGTGATCGCCCGCGACCGCGCCACGCGCGAGCAGGCGCTCGCCCGCATCGCCGCGCAGATGCCGATGGACGAAAAACGCCGCCGGGCGGACGCGGTGATCGATGCCTCCGGCCCTGTGGAAGAAACGCAGAAACGCGTCGCCGCGCTCTATGCGCAGGCGCGGGAAAGGGCGGACAGATGACGGTTTCACGCCCCCGCCGCGCATCGCGCAGAAAACGGCGCGTTTTCCGGCGGTTTATTTTATGGGTTTTGCTGCTTGCGCTCGCAGGCGTCGGCGCGCTCTATGGCGCGGATCTGCTTGAAGGCGCGCGCTACAAGCTGGAATACCGCGATCTCATCGAGCGCTATTCCGCCGAGCAGTCGCTCGATCCGGCGCTCGTGGCTTCGATGATTTATAACGAAAGCCGCTTTAACCCCTCCGCCGTTTCGCGTATCGGCGCGCGGGGCCTGATGCAGATCATGCCGGAAACGGGTGAATGGCTGGCCGGCAAGTTTGGCGAGGCGGCGGATTACACGCCCGACCGGCTCTTCGACGCGAACACAAATCTCCGCTACGGCTGCTGGTATCTGGGCTATCTCTCGCGCCTTTTCGGCGGCGATATGGTCAAAATGGCGGCGGGCTATCACGCCGGGCAGAACCGCGTCGCCCGCTGGCTCGAGGATCGCTCCATCTCCCCCGACGGGCATACGCTGCCGGTCGATAAAATCCCCTTTGCGGATACGAAACAATATGTAGAACGGGTGGTGAAAGCGCATGCGATTTATCAGAAACGATACTGGAGCGAAAAAGCGCGCTAGCGTATTTCTGCTCCTCCTTTCGCTCCTGCTGCCCCTGTGCGGCCAGGCATCGTCGGTTTCCGCGGTGCCCGCGTATATGCGCGTGGGCATGGTCATGCCCGAAAACGAGCTGCTCCATCCGCTCACGGCGACGAACCGCGATCTGGTTTCCGTCCTCGGGCTGGTCTATGAAAGCCTCGTCAAGCTCGACGATAATCAGCAGCCCGTGGCCGAGCTGGCCGAATCCTGGGAGGTGCAGGACGGCGGCAAGACGTGGGTTTTCCATATCCGCGACAACGTCTTCTTCCACGACGGCCGCAGGCTGACCGCCTACGACGTAAAGGCCACAATGGACGTCATCAAACAGCTGGCGGGCAACAGCAGCGCCGACAACAAAAAAGGGCTTTACTGGCTGCTCGTCGGCAACGATAACGTTTCGGGCGTAATCAAAAGCTGGGAAGCGACGGACGATTACACCCTCAACGTTTACACCGACCGCCCGTATTACGGCGTTCTGTACGCGATGATGTTCCCCATTTTACAGGCGCAGAGCGCCTATGACGAAAACCCGCCCGGCACCGGCCCTTACCGGATCGATTATTACACGCCCGGCGAAACGCTGGCGCTCGTGGGCAACCAGAACTGGTGGGGGCAGACGCCGTATATCTCCTCCATCGACGCGCTCTGCTACAAAACCGACGACGAAGCGCTGCAGGCGTTTGAAAACGAAGAAATCGACATTCTCATGACCCGTTCGCCCTCGGCCATTCGCTATCGCGGCGTGGTATCCAACCGCATCAACTCCTACGACTACAGCACGCGCCAGCTCGAATGCCTTATGCTCAACAACAGCAGCGGCTCGAAGACGCGCGATTTGAAAATGCGCCGCGCCATCATGAGCGCCATCAACAAAACGCGGCTGATTACCAGCGTCTATCAGGGCATCGTCACGCAGACGGATACCATCCAGAAATCGGGCACGTGGCTTTACAAGGATATCGGCGCGCTCTCCGACGGCTACAAATACGGCTATGACCCCGACCGCGCGAACGCGCTGCTGGACGAGCTGGGGTGGGATCAATACGACGATAAGGGGTATCGCTGCAAAACCACCGAAAACGGCAAGCAGACGCTTACCCTGCGCCTGAACTACTATAACGAAGCCGGCAACGCCCTGCGCAAGGAAGCCGCGCTGGAAATCCAGACGATGCTCGCCGCCGTCGGCGTCAAAACCACCGTTTCCGCTTACAGCTATGAAAACGGCACGGCCAAGCTCAAAAGCGGCGACTACGATCTTTTCCTCTGCGCGTATAACTTCGATTTCACGCCCGACCCCACCTTCTGCCTGCTTTCCAACGGCTATGGGAACTATGCCCGCTATCGCTCGGATACGATGAGTTCGCTTCTCAAGGCGCTGCGCCGCGCCCCGGCCATCGACGGCGTTACCGAAGAAGAGCGCAAGCAGAACCCTAACTGGCTGCTGACGCTGATGAAGAATAAATTCCGATCCGACTGGGGCGCGATTACCGATCAGTTCGCCGAGGACAGTCCGTTCCTGCCGCTGTACTGGCGCAACGGCGTCGTGCTCACCCGCTACCCATACAGCTCCATCCGCGATATTCGCGAATATGAACTGCTCGATTCCATTGAATCCTACCGGTAATTCGTGGTACAATATCCGCGTAAAAAGCAAGGAGGGCGATTTGGATGAATTATCGCGAAGCATACGAAAAATGGCTGAAAGAATTTGCGAACGATAAAAAGACCATCGCGGAACTGACCGCAATCGCGGGCGACGAGAAGGAAATCGAAGACCGCTTCTACACGGGCCTTTCCTTCGGCACGGCGGGCATGCGCGGCGTGCTGGGCGCGGGCGAAAACCGCATGAACGTTTACACCGTGCGCAAGGCAACGCGCGGGCTTGCGGATTATATCAACCGCCTGCCGGGAGCCGCGGCGCGCGGCGTGGTCATCGCATATGATTCGCGGCGCATGAGCGCCGAATTTGCGAAGGAAACCGCGCTGGTGCTGGCGAAAAACGGCGTAAAGGCGTGGCTTTTCCCGTCGCTGCGGCCCGTGCCGGTGCTCTCCTTCTCCGTGCGGCACATGAAGGCCGTCGCGGGCGTCGTCATCACCGCCAGCCACAATCCGCCGCAGTATAACGGCTATAAGGTCTACTGGGAGGACGGCGCGCAGCTGCCGCCCGAGCGCGCCGACGAGGTGCTCGCGATGATCCGCGCGCACGATTACGCCGATTGCGAACCGATGGACGAGCAGGCGGCGCTCGCCTCCGGCCTGCTGGAGTATGTTCCCGCCGCCGTGGACGACGCGTATATCGCGCAGGTGAAGACGCTGGCCATCCGGCCGGAGCTTCTGCGCAAGCACGGGAGCGAGCTAAAAATCGTCTATACCCCGCTGCACGGCTCGGGCAACCTGCCCGTGCGCCGCGTGCTGAAGGAAATGGGCGTCACCAATCTGCTCGTCGTCCGCGAGCAGGAAGCGCCGGACGGCAATTTCCCGACCGTCAAGGTGCCCAATCCGGAAAACGCCGATACCTTCGCCATGGCCATCGAGCTAGCCAACCGCGAAGGAGCGGACTGCTGCTTCGCCACCGACCCTGACTGCGACCGGCTGGGCGTTGCCACGCGCAAACCGGACGGCTCCTTCGCACTTTTGACCGGCAACCAGATCGGCTGCCTGCTGCTCAATTACATCTGCGAGAGCCTGAGCGAAATGGGCAGGCTGCCGAAAAACGGCGCGGCCGTTAAATCGATCGTTTCGACGGAGCTGGCGCGCTCCATCGCCGAAAGCTACGGCGTTGCGATGATCGACGTGCTGACCGGGTTCAAGTTCATCGCCGAGCAGATTCAGCATTTCGAAGAAACGGGCGAGCATACGTTCCTCTTCGGCTTCGAGGAAAGCTACGGCTTCCTCTCCTCCACGTTCGTGCGCGATAAGGACGCGGTAAACGCATCGCTGCTGGTGACGGAGCTTGCGCTGTATCTGCGCACGCAGGGGCGCACGCTGTGGGACGAGCTGCAGCGCGTCTTTGAAAAATACGGCCATTCGGTAGAGCATGTCTCCTCCGTCGTGCTGCCCGGCAAGGACGGCGTAGCGAAAATGAAGCAGATCATGCAGGATATGCGCGCCTGCGCGCCCAAAGCCATTGCGGGGCTGCCCGTGCTGGCCGTGCGCGATTATAAGACCGGCCTGCGCACGGACGCGCAGGGCGTCGTCTCGCAGATGGGCCTGCCCGTTTCGGACGTGCTGTATTACGAGCTGGAAGGCAAAAACTGGGTCTGCGTCCGTCCATCGGGCACGGAGCCGAAAATCAAGCTGTACGTCAACACGCGCGCCGCTTCGAGCGAAGCCGCGCTGGAACTGAACGCCACGCTGGAAAAGGCCGCGCAGGCGCTGCTGCAATGAAGGAAATGAAACGCTGTCTGGCGGCAATTCTGCTGCTTGTGTTTATGCTTTGCGCGCTGAGCGCGCCCGCCGAAGAAACCGAAACGCCCGTCCCGCTCTATCGCGCCACGGCCACCTGCGCCATCACCATCCGCGCGGAGCCCTCGCGCGACGCGGAAGCCGTCGGCTATTACGCCGCGGGCGCGCGGGTGCTGATCGTCTCCTGGGAGCCGGAATGGCTGCAGGTCGTCAAGGGCGACGTAACCGGCTGGATCATCCGCCATACGGTGACCGACCAGGTTCCCATCGATAAGACAATGCAGCCCTTCGGCTGGGTGAAAAACGAATACGTCGCCGATATCGGCTCCTCGTGCGTGCTGCGCGAAGCGCCGGACGACGACGCGCAGGCGCTGGTCGTCATCCCCGAGGGCGAGCGCCTGGCGCTGTTGAGCATTGAAAACGGCTGGGGCAAGGTGATGTACTGGCGCACGTATGCGTATCTGAAAATGGATAAGCGCGTCGCGTCCATCGAACCGATTCTCCCTGTCGAGGATGCGCAGGCGGGCGATATCCTTTCGGCTTATTGCTCGTTTTACCCGCTCAAGGGCGAGCTGGTGCCCGGCCGCCTGGTGAATATCCGCCTCGGGTGCGAGTACATCTGCCGCGTTGTAGAGCCGGGCGAACGCTTCTCGTTCAACGAGATTGCCGGCCCGTACGGCCCGGCGAAGGGCTATAAGAAGGCCATGTCCTTCTACGACGGCGGCACCGCGCCCAGCTATGGCGGCGGCACCTGCCAGGTCTCCTCGACGCTCTATAACGTGCTCATGCCGCTCTCCGGCCGCGGTATCGATATCGTCTATCGCCGTTCGCACGGCGCAAGCGGAGCCACCTATCTCCCCCACGGCACCGACGCGGCCGTCGGCGCGGACGCTCTGGATTTCATTTTCCGCAACGAATTCGATTTTCCCGTTCGCATCGACGCGCGTTCTCACGACCAGGGCGTCGTATATATCGCGTTAATCCGAGAAGAATAAGCGGCATGAGCCGCTTTTTTCTTTGGGCAAAAGCCTTCAACCGGGACTGGAACGACCTTCCGCGCCGCGCTTTATGGGTTGCGGCGCTGTGCGCCGTTTTTTTCGTGTGCGCAAAGCTCTTTCCTTTCGTCGCCCCCTTCGCCGTGGCCGCGCTGATCGCCGCGTGCGTGGAAAAGCCGGTGCGCGCGCTGACGAAGCTCTTCGGCGGGCGCAAGGGCAGCCGCGCGGCTGCGGCGGGCGTGGCGCTTGTGCTTGCCGCGGCGCTGCTGACGCTCGTCGTGCTGCTCATCGCGCTGCGGCTGATCGAGGAAGGCAAAGCGCTCGTCGCAGCGCTGCCGGAGCTGATCGAATCCTTTACGCAAACGGCGACGGACTGGATTGAGACCTTCCCCTTCGGACTGAAGCTGCCCAATACGCGTCTGGAAGCGCAGCTTGTCGAAATGCTCACAGGGCTCGGCGCGCAGCTGGCCGCCCGCGCGGCAAACCTTGCCTCCGTCGCGGCGATGGGTGCACTGAAAACGGCGACGGCGCTTCCAAACGCGCTGCTTTTCGCCGTACTGACGCTGCTGGGCGCGTTCTATTTCTGCGTGGACAGAGAGCGCATTCTGGCCGGCGTCCGCCGTTTTCTGCCCGCAAAGGCGCTGGAGCGCTCCGCGCAGGTGCGCGCGGGCATCGGCAAATGCCTGCTGTGTCAGGTACGCGCGACGATCATGCTGATGTTCATCATCTTCATCGAGCTGACGCTCGGGTTTTCGCTGCTGCGGCTGGAATACGCCGTCGCGTTCGCCGCAATTGTCGCCGTACTCGACGCGCTGCCCGTCATCGGCGCGGGGCTTTTTCTTCTGCCCGGCGCGGCGTACGGCTTCATTACGGGCAACCCTGCGCATGGAATCGGCTTCGCGGCGCTATACGCCGTCACCGCCGTTACCTGCCAGCTGATGGAGCCGAAGCTGATCGGCCGCCAGCTGGGGCTGCATCCGCTTTCAACCATGGCGGCGATGTACGCCGGGCTGCGCGCGATGGGCGTTATGGGCATGCTGGCCGGACCGCTTCTGCTGCTGGCATGCAAGGTCGCAATGATCGCCGACCCGGAGGAGGCGCAGGCGCTTCGAAAGCCGCTCGAGCCGATCCTCAAGCGCCGCAGCGAAGACGCGGAGAAAAAAACGGAAAAATAAATGGACTTTTTTCAAAAAAGGGATTGACATTTTCCCGGATATGATGTATTATATACCACGTCGTCAGGACATGGGGCATTAGCACAGTTGGTAGCGCGCCACAATGGCATTGTGGAGGTCAGGGGTTCGACTCCCCTATGCTCCATCTCAGAGCAAAAATCCGAGCTTCTTCGAAGTTCGGATTTTTGTTTTATCGCCCTGTCGCAGAGCGTGACGGGAATGACGTCCGGCCGCCCTGCGGCCATAAAAAACAAACCGCGCACACAAAAAAGGATGCAAGGCGTTTTGCCCTGCATCCTTCTTTGTTCGCAGATGGTTTCATTTCAGGCCGTAATAGGTTTCCAGCTGCGCGATATAGTCTTCCAGACCCATCGCGTTCAGCTCGTCCAGATACGCCTGCCAGGCTGCGTCGTCGTTGATATCGAGCGCGCCCATGATAAACTGCGTGTCCATGGTCTTGATGTAATCGTTGATCAGCGTCGCGTACTCGCTGACGGCCAGCGTCACGTCTTCATCTTCGCACCAGACGATATCCGGGATATGATGGTTGACGTAATAGGGCTCGTAGGTCTGCGCGGCGTGCACAAGGACGTAGGTGTTGTCGATCAGAATCGAGTCCTCGTTCATCGTCGTGGCATAGCGGATTTCCGCACGGTCATAGCGCGGGAAGGAGCCGGGATTCCACAGCACTTCCGTTTCGGAAACGAGACGTTTGATCGAGCGCTCATCGCCGTAGAAGGACGGCTCGTCGACCCATTCGTAGGTTTCGCCTTCGATGCCGTAGTGGCCGAAGGTAACGCCTTCTTCGCCAACGAAGTAATCCAGCAGCTTAAAGGCAATTTCCGGATGCTCGCACTGCGAGGAGATCATGCCGACGAGGTTGAAGTTGCCGCCGAAGCGCGCAGCGCTCTGACGCAGGCCGGTCGGGCCTTCCAGCGGGGCGAGGGGTTCATAGTCGGTCCAGTTCAGCACGGTGGTATCGATCAGACCGCCCTGGAACCAGAAGGGGAAGTTGCCCACGATCGCATCGGCGGTCGGCTTGTTGAGCAACGCCTGGAACTGGGTCTGATCCTGCACGTAGGTCGACTCGTCGATCAGCCCTTCAGCATACAGGTCGGCGATATACTTGAGGCCCTCGCGCCAGCCGTCGGTGATGGCGCTGAAGTGAATCTGGCCTTCATCCGTGATGTAATAATAGTTATCGGTATACAGCTCGAAGGGGTTCATCAGGAAGCAGATCGGATCGGATTTGCGGCCGTTGTAGAAGCCGATCAGCGGGATTTCGTCCGTCGCGTCGCCATTTCCGTTGGCGTCGTTATCGCGGATGGCAATGAGATAATCCTTAAATTCCTGCGTCGTGGTCGGGACTTCCAGACCGAGGTTTGCAAGCCAGTCCGGACGATACCACATCTTGTACTCGCTGGCCTTATGCACGCCGGCGTCGGTGTACATGAAGGTGTAGATGTTGCCGTCGTTGGCGGTCAGCATCTTTTCGAAGTCCGGGTTTTCTTCAAGGGCTTTGCGGTAGTTGTAGCCCTGGCTGGCAATCAGGTCGTTGAGCGGGATGACCGCGCCGGCCTCGACGCACATGGCAACCTGCGTGGGGTTGAACCAGATGCCCATAAGGATATCCGGGTACTCGCCGTTGGCGAGCATGAGGTTCAGCTTGGTGTTTCCGTCCTCGGAGGAGGAGTAGAAATCCCATTTGATGTCGATGTTCATGGTTTCTTCAAGCCATCGGGTCATCAGGCAGTTTTCATAATCGCGTTCGTCCACCTTGGCGGCCCAGATGGAAATCTCCACCTTTTCATCGGCGAGCGGGAACGTGTTCTCTTCCGACACGGTGAGCGCCATGGCGGGCTGCGCGAACAGCATTACGAGAACGAGCAACAGAGCAACTTTTTTAAGCATGGTTTTTCCTCCCATTTTATTTCCAAGGGGGTATCTGAAAAAGAAAGAGGCGACAGCTCGAACGGCTTTCCGCCGCAAAAATGGCGGAAAAGACGCCGAGATGGAGTTTCAAGGTTTTTCAGACGCACCCTAGGCTTGCGTCTTAAACAGCGTTTTCAGCCCTTTACTGCGCCGATCATTACGCCCTTGACGAAATAGCGCTGCACGAAGGGGTAGAGAATCATCACCGGCAGGCTCGAGACGACGATAACCGCGTATTTCATCACGTTGCGGCGTTCCTCAAGAGCGAGCAGCGTATTGATATCCAGCTGGTCGATGCTCGTATTGTTGAGGATGAGAATCTCGCGCAAGATCAGCGAGAGCGGATACATTTCCCGCTTGCCGGAAAGATAAATCATCGCGTCAAAATAGGCGTTCCAATATCCCACAGCGTAGAACAGGCCGACGACGGCGAGAATCGGGCCGGAAAGCGGCAGCACGATCGCCCACAGATAGCGGATATTGCCGCAGCCGTCCAGCTGACCGGATTCGAAAAGCTCGCCGGGGATGGACGTTTTGAAATAAGTGCGTGTGACGATCATGTTATACACGCTCATCGCGCCCGGCAGAATCACCGCCCAGCGGCTGTTGATCAGGCCCAGCTTGCGCACGACCAGGTACGTCGGGATCAGGCCGCCGGAGAAGTACATCGTAATCATGCACAGCACCATGATGAACCCGCCGGCCTTGAAATCCGTCCGCGAAAGCGGATAGGCCATCAGCACGGTCATTGCAAGGGAAACGACGGTGCCCAGCACCATGTAGAGAAGCGAGTTTGCATAGCCGCTCCAGATGTCCGCATACTGGAACACGGCCTCATAGCCCGCCAGCGAAAACCGCTTTGGGATCAGCGAAAGCGACATGGTCGTCGCGCCGGCCGAAAAGGACGCGGAAACCACGAAAAGCAGCGGATAAGCGATTATCACCAGAAAACACGCGAGCACCAGATAATCAATCGCCAGAAAGATTTTATCGCTCGCCGTATAGCGGATGGCCCTGCGGGAAAAATCCTGTTTCATTTCTTGCTCCCTCCACGCGCTTAGAACAGCGAGCTGCCGCTGAGCTTGTTGGTCGTGGTGTTGACGATCAGCAGCATGATAACATTGACGGCGGAAACGAACAGGCCGATCGCCGTCGCGTAGGAATACTGCGGGATCTGGGACGCAATGCCCTGTTTATAGACGTACGTGGAAATAATCTCGGAAACGGCGAGGTTCAGGCTGTTTTGCATGAGGAAAATTTTCTCATAGCCGACGGAAAGAATGCTGCCGCACTGCATGATCAGCAGAATCGATATCGTCGGCAGAATGCCGGGCAGGTCGATGTGCCAGATGCGCCTGATAATGTTCGCGCCATCGACAATAGCGGCTTCGTGCAGTTCGGGCGAAACGCCCGCAAGCGCGGCGATATAGATAATCGAGTTATACCCCAACGACTGCCAAACGCCACTGAAAACATAAATCGTACGGAAATATTCCGGCTTCGCCATGAAATTGACCGGATCTTTGCCAAAGAGCGCGAGCACCATATTGAGCAGGCCGCTGCGCACATCGAGGAACTGCAAAATGATGCCGACCATAACGACCGTGGAAATAAAATGCGGCATATAGGAAACCATCTGCACCGCCTTTTTGAAACGCGTGCGCGTCACATAATTGAGCAGTACGGCCAGCACAATGGGCAGCGGAAACGTTGCAAGCGAATAGAGGCTGATCGCGATGGTGTTGACCAGAATGCGCTTGAACTGATAATTGCCCATGAATTTTTTGAAGTATTTCAGGCCGACCCACGGGCTGCCCGAAATCGTTCTCGCCGGCGAATAGTTGCGGAAGGCGATCTGCACGCCGTACATCGGCCAGTATTTGAATAGAATCAAATAAAGAAGCGGAATGGAAACGAGCAGATACAGCCCCCAATTTCTACGCGCTTCGCGCGCAATGCTCTGCAAAAAAGTGCGCTTGCGCTCTGCGCGTTTAATCTGAGAACGCATAATACATTTCCCCTTTATTTTTGCTTTTTACCGGTTAACCAGACAAAAATTTGTTCTTGCTTTTACGATTTGTACTTAGTATAATGTATCGTCCAGAGCATTTCAATCTTGCGAATTGCCGTATATATCAGAAAAATTGCTCTTTTCACGGAGGCAATATGCTGCTCAAAAGCGATAACTGCGAATGCGTCAACCGCGGGTATATGGTATCCCTCAACGTGATGGCGATGGAATTTCCATTCCACCTCATTTCCGCAGGTCACGTTGAAGCGCCGATCCCCTTCTTTACCACGCGCTCGGAGCGCAGCGACTGCCAGCTGATTTATACGCGTTCCGGCACGGCGTCCATCACCTACAAGGGCGTAAGCGCCACGCTGACAAAGGGCAGTATCGTCGTCATCGACTGTATGGAGCTGCATGATTACCGCACGCTTTCCGCAGAGCCGTGGGTTTACGATTATATCCACTTCGCCGGCAGCGGCGTGAAGAATTACGCGCCCTACCTGCTCGGCTCGCTGCACGTCCTGCAGTCCGTCGACACCGCGTTTTTCGACCGCGCGTTTGAAACGATTCTCAGCCAGCAGCTACGCAACGACGTTCTGTCCAATTCGCGTGCCTTCGTGCTGATCGCCTCTATGCTCAACATGCTGATGGAGGCGCGCGAGCTGCCGGAGTTCCCGGTCAACGGTTCGTCCGACGCGTTGGTTCCCGCCGTGCGCTGCATCCGCGAGCGATATTATGAAGATCTTTCCATCGAAACGCTCAGCGAACTGTGCTGCCTGTCGAAATACTATTTCATCCGCTCCTTCCGCCAGGCCACCGGCACCTCGCCGCATCAGTACCTGATCAAGATCCGCATCAACGAAGCCAAAAAGCTGCTTGCCGATTCAAACCTGCCC
>CAKTTL010000038.1 GCA_934615235.1 uncultured Clostridia bacterium | reverse complement strand
GCCCCCAGACCCCACCTCCAAGAAAGCCACTTTATTGCACAGAAGCGGATTTGTCGCCCTTTCGAGCGTCAAATCCGCTTTTGTTTTTCCTTTATTTCCTCTTATACCCGCAATCGCAGTACGGCCCGCCGGAGGCGAGCGTATATTTCCGCACGAAGTTCGTCGCGCCGCCGGCTTCGCTCATCGTGTAATCCAGCCGGCACATTGCCGGCGTAAGATCGTAAAGTCCGAGCCTGCGCATCAGCGTGCAGATTCCGCAGCGGGTAAACCGCGCCTCATACCCGCTTCCGTCGGGATACTCGAAAAAGTCCATGTTCCACGAGTAGGGATTTCGGTCGGCGGCCTTCAGCGCCGCCGTCGCCTTCATGGCCGCAATATCCTTCGGGGTGAACTTGCTCTTCCCGCTCTTGCGGCAGAACCAGCGCATCGGCCCGGTCATCATCGCCGCGGCGTAATAACTCGTCAGCCGCTCGACGTCCGGACGCTCGGGCATGGAAAGCACGAACGCGCCCAGCATCGCACAGTTTACGATATTCATCTTGAACCGGTCGGCCGGTTCAAACTCCGGCAGTTCGGCGATGATCTGTTTATATCGCGGCTTCGCCGCCTTTGCAATCTTCCGCGCCGCTGCCGGTTCATAGCCGAACGTCGCCGTCAGCTGCGCGCGGAACGAACCCGCGAACAGCGTCCACATTCCCATCGGCATCCCCGCATATTTCATCGTCTTCCCCTCCATTCCGCAATTGCGCGTGGTTTTCACTTCACGCTCTTAAAATCCAGCCGCACGATCCGCATCTTCATCATCCCGTCCCCTACGCGCGCCAGGAAGCGGAAGAACCCGCTCACCGACGGATCGCGCAGATCCTGATAGCCGAGCATATACCCACGGCTGGACACGTTCATCCGTGCCGACCACGGCGAAAGCTCGCGCCGCGCGTCCGCGACCGCGAAATACGCGCCCACATCCTGGATTTTCGCGCTCTTAATCCACGTTTTCAGCATCAGCCGGACGGCCTTTTTGCCCGCCGCGTCGAAAACCAGCCGGCCGCCGGGAAACGCCTCCGCCATCGCGCGCACAAGCGTCTTCACCTGCTCCGTCAGGAAATAATAAAACACGCCCGCAGCAAAGAACACCGCGCCGCCCGACGCGTCGATCTTTGAAAACCACGCCGTATCGTTCAGGTCGCAGGGAATGTTTTCCTCCCGCTCGCCGGCGGGGAGCAACTGCTCCCGGACGGCGATCACGTCGGGAAAATCAAGGTTGTAAATCCGGCAGCTGCCGTTATCGCAGGCGCGGCCGGTATCGTCCAGCCCGCAGCCAAGGTTGACCACCGCCGCGTTCGGGTGCGTCCCGAGATAATCGCGCACCTCCCAGGCGAGGTCGTTCTGCCGCATGGCGACCTCCAGGAAACCGAAGCGGTGCATCGCGCTCTTCGACCGGCGCGCCAGCGCGTCAAAATCATAATCGACCTTCTCGATCAGCCGGACGGCGCTCTCGTCGCGGTACAGGTTCGGGTATTGCTCCGTGCACATCTTCCGCCCGTAGAGCGGAATCACCAGCGTTTCCTGTACGGTGTTTTTCTCGATCGGGTATTTCATCTGTTCCTCCGATAGCCCGCCTCGTCCCGGTATTCCGGGTGGGCGTTGAGATATTCGTCGCAATCGCCGCAGATGGTGTAATCGCATCTGCAGCCGTTTGCGCATGTCGTCCTGCGCACAAGGCGCGCATGGATCAGCTCCATCCCTGCAAAATCCGGGTTGCACAGCGCGGGCATAACCTCCAGCAGGCCATGCTTTTTCGCAAACTCCGCCGTCGGGCACGCGGTAAACTCGTAATAGATCGGCTTATCCTTTTCGTACGTCGCAAGGTTCATCTGGAAATCGCCCCATTTGTCGCACTGCTTTTTCGCGTTGCAGAACGCGCGGTACAGCAGCTTTTTGAAAACCGGCCTGTTGCAGTTTACAAACCGCAGCTTTCGGAACGCGGGCAAGAACAGCGCTCCTTCCATCTCCTCGATTTCCGCAAGGCTCGTCGCGTCCCGGCAGACGACGTAATAGGCCATCAGCGCGATACAATCGTAGTTGCCGCCGCGCCCGTTATGGAAGTTCTTCTTCCCGCCCAGATCGGTGCGCCAGTCGGAGAGAAAATCGACGTACTGCCGCTGAACGCGCGTCCAGACCGCCTCCCGCCGCTCGGGCGGGTAATGCAGCGCGATTTTCGCCTGAATCTGCTTTTTACAGGACTTTGTATAGAGCACATGACACGTGCGGTCGAATTGCAGCTCGCTGTCCTTCATACGTTTCCTCCGCCGCAGTCCGTGCGAACGGGCGGGAGGAAGCCCGCTTTCGCCGCCTGCTCGGTGTCGTCCGCCTCGTCATAGGCGTCGTAGGGCGCGCTCGGATCGTGAACGCGCTTGCGGAAAGGCGAGCAAAGCCTGTCCTTGTGCGCGAAGGCGAACGCAAAATCGTCCGTCCAGCCGGTGTGCCCGGTGATAAACAGCGGGCGCAGGCCGCGCATCTGCAGCTTCCGCTCCAGCTCCGCCAGCGATTTCACCGCCAGTTTGTTATCCTCCGCCAGCGCGGAAATGAAGCTGTATCCGCCGTCCGCCCCGAGCCAGATCGTATCGCCGGTAAAGAGATAACGATCGTCAATGAGATAAACCATATGCCCCCATGTATGGCCGGGCACGAGGAAGCACTCGATCCGGATGCCGTCGATTTCGAAAACCTGCCCGTCCCGCAGCAGCACCTTTTTATTGTTGATCGTCACCTGCGGCAGCTTGTAGAGGCGGTAGATCACCTTTCGGCGCACAGCGCCGGTCAGATAGCGGTTCTCCACCTCGCCTACGTACAGCGTCGCGTTTCGGAACAGCCCGGGGCTGTCGGCTTCCACCGCGCCCACATGGTCCGTGTCCTGATGGGTGATGAGAATATGGCGAATCTCCGCAGGATCGACGCCCAGCCAGCGCATCTTTTCCTCCAGCCGGTCGTAGTTGTATCCCGCGTCGATCATGATCGTCGTCCCGCCCTTGCGGTAAAAGAAGATATTCGCCACCCATTCGCGCACGCAGGCCACGTTCTCATCGATCCAGCCCGTGTTGAGCGGCTTGAAAATCTCTTTGCCGCGGTACATTTTGCTCATTTCCTTTTTCTGGAACTCGGTTGCCTTTCTGGACATTTTCTGCCTCTCCCCTGCGCCCCGCGGGCGCTTTACAATGAGCTGTTTTCTGTTAGAATACTCTAACCGCAGGTTCTATGAAAAGCCGCCTTTCGGCAGCCTTTCAATAAAGCGTGTGCGATTATTCCTCCGCCGCAGCCGCTTCCACCGTGACGCTCTGATCCTGCATTTCCTTTTCGGCGATCAGGTCTTCGATGGTTTCCTTGGTGCGCATCAGATCCTCGACGGACATGGTTTCAAAGCCCGCAGCGGGAGATTTCACCTTCACGCCGTGGCGGCGCAGAAAATCGTCCACCTTGCCTTCATTGTGCTTATAGGCGCAGAAGCCGACGATGCTCGCGCCAACGCCGATCAAAATGCCCTTGACCAACTGGTTGTTGCCCAACATGATTTTCATCCTCCCTTTTTCGTGTTGCCCCTTGGTGTTACGCCTTATGCGCCATCATTTCCATGCCCTGTCTGAACATGCTGCCCGCAAACGCCAGCTCGCTCTCGCCGCCCGCCATGGGCGTGAGGGTCAGCCGGTCGCCTGCGCGCCGGATCAGATACGGCGTTTCGCGCGGCGCGCGCGGAACCAGATGGCGGCCAAAGGTGATAATCCACGCCAGCAGGCTGGCGCGAACTGCGCCGGGCTTGCCGACGGAATTGATAAGATAAACGACGGACATGACCTCCGGGTCGAAGCTGCCGCGCACGTGCAGCTCCTGATAGCCATGCTCCACCACCGCGGCCAGCGTCGCGCCCGTCGACAGCCAGCGGGTGATCGCCGTCAGCGGCAAACCGGCGGCCGACAGCGCGCCGTCGATGCCGATGCACAAAAGCGCCAGATAGCTGCTGGGCGCCATGGAAAAGCCCTTTTCCTCAGAGCGCTTGACATGCAGAAGGCTCGCGTCCGTCTGCGCCGCGTAAGCGGCTCCAAGCCGCACGATCAGCTTTTCCTCGTCGATCGCTTCGGGATCGTATTCGCACAGCAGCGTGCGGATGCGCGGGTTATACCGGCAGGTGTTTACGCCGGGAATTTTCATAAAAGGCAGCTCCGAGCGAATCGGCTTTTCCAGCTGCATGCGAATGCGCCCGCGAATCGCGGACAGCACCTCGAGATGAACCGCTCCCTGTTCTCCGTGCATTATGCCCTCCCGTCCCTGGGCTTCATAAACATCAGCCGCAGGGAATTGGCCACGACGAGAATCGTGGACGAGTTATGCAAAAGCGCGCTCATCATCACGGAAATACCGCTCGCCGCGCCCAGAATCAGGCCGACCGAGTTGATGGCGATCACCAGCGCGAAGTTCTGATGCACGATGCGCATCGTCGCGCGCGCGAGGCGGCGCAGCTCGGGAATCATCATCGGGTCGTCGCGGTTGATGATCACGTCGCTGGTTTCCATGGCGATGTCCGTCGACTTGCTGCCCATGGAGATGCCCACGTCCGCATAGGCCAGCGCCGGCGCGTCGTTGATGCCGTCGCCGACCATGACCACGCCGTTGCCCTGCACCTGCAGCTTCAGAACCGCTTCCGCCTTCTGCTCCGGCAGCAGCTGCGCGCGGTATCCGTCCGCGCCGACCTGCTCGGCCACCGTTTTCGCCTGCGATTCCATATCGCCCGTCAGCAGCTCGATATCGCCCACGCCATCGTAGCGCAGCGCGTTGATCGCGCGGCGGACGTTCTCGCGCGGGCTGTCCATCGCGTACAGCACGGCGACGATTTCATCGTCCACGCCAACGTAATTCGGAATCGCGCCGGTATCGCCCGGCAGCGGAGAGACGGCGTTTACGCCGTTTTCCTTCATATAATCCAGGTTGCCCACGCGCACAGTCTTTCCAGCCGCCTGCGTTTTGCTGCCGCGGGAAACCTCCGTCACCACGTCGCCATGCGCGAACGGTTCCACGCCGATCTGCCTGCCGTAGCGCATGATGGCCCCGGCCAGCGGATGCGTGCTCGTTTCCTCCGCCGCCATGGCGTAGGAGAGCACATCCTTTTGCGTCATACCGTCCTTGAGCACGGCCATGGAAACGATTCGCGGCTTGCCTTCGGTGATCGTGCCGGTCTTATCCAGCAGCACGGTGTTCGCGCCGCTCATCTGCTCGATGAACGTGCCGCCCTTGATGAGCACGCCCTGACGGACGGCCGTGTTGATCGCCGCGGAGAACGCCGTCGCCGTCGACAGCTTGATGCCGCAGGAATAATCGATCACCAGCATCTTCAGCGCCTTCTGCGCGTTTTTCGTCACCAGCCACACAGACAGGCACAGCAGGAAGTTCAGCGGCACCAGATAGTTGGAGAATTTATCCGCATAGCGCTGGATGGGCGCTTTTTTCAGCTCGCTCGCCTCGACCATGCCCACGATGCGGGAGATGACCGTCTGATCGCCGACCTTGGCGGCCTGCACGTGAATGTTGCCGTTTTTGACGACGGTTCCGGCGAAAACCTCGTCGCCCTCGCGCTTTTCCACGGGCACAAATTCGCCCGTGATCGAGCTTTGATCCACCACGGCCGCGCCGGAAACCACCTTGCCGTCGACCGAAATTTTCTCGCCCGTATGCACCGCCACGGTGTCTCCCGCGCTGATCTGGTTGATGGGACGGCGCTCCAGCTTTCCGTCCGGCATTACCTTCCAGGCCTCGCCTTCGTCGGCCGAAAGCATTTTCTTAATCGACGAGCGCGTGCGCTCGATGGTGTATGAGGTCATCAGCTCCGCCAGATCGGACAGCGCCAGAATCATCAGCGCCGAGTGCGCGTTGCCCAGCATCAGGCTCGCGACGATGGAAGTCACCGTCAGGAAATCCGCGTTGGGGCGCATATCGCGCCGCAGGCCCTCCCACGCGCTTTTCGCCATCGGCGCGGACAGGCCGAGGCTGGCCAGCGCTTCCAGCGAAGTAAAGTTCGCCAGCGCGCCGCCCATCAGCGGAGCGGTAAAGAGCGTATTGCCCAGCGCCAGCGCGCCGGCGTTCACGGCCAGCCGCTTGACAAGCCGCGCGGTCGTCATCGGGGTTTCGGCCGGCTCGTCGCCGGTTTCCGCATGCTGCGCACGCATCGCGGCCATGGCGTGCCGCGCCAGCACCAGATCGGTCTGCTCGGCAAGCTCGAGCGCGTCCAGCACGTCTTCGTCATATTCCAGCAGCACGCCGCCCGTGCACGGCGTAACCCGTGCGCGGCGCACGCCGTGAATCCCCGCCAGTTCCGCGGCGATTTCGCCGCTTTCTTCCTGCAGATATTTCAGCCCCGCCGCCGCCAGACGCAGCCGGCCGGGCAGATTATGCATCACGCGGCCTTTCATCAGGTCGTCCTGATTTTCCTTGCGAATCATACTTTCCCTTCTTTTTGCTGCGGCAGCCGAAGAATCAGGCGCCTGCGCGCGATTTCTTCCAACTCCGTTTCCCCTTTGTTTTTCCAGACGCCTTCCCTGAACACGCGGATCCCTTCATCCACGACGGTATCCACCCAGTCAAGAATCGTGCGGGCGTCCGTCGCCGCCACGTCGTAGCGGATCAGCGCCGTGCCGATGCGCGGGTTGATTTCCGCCTGCAAAACGCCGGGCAGCAGTTCCAGCACATCGCGAATATAATGCAGATACGGCGCCGCCGCTTCGGGCAGCAGGCGATATTTCTCGAAGCACAGCCGCAGCCGGCCCGGCAGGTCGCACGTCACGCGCGGCCGAAGGCACAGCCGCAAAAAGCCTTCCTCGATTTTATTCATCGCCCTGCACTCCAAACAGTCTCGACGCCCACCACAGAAGCGTCATCGCGCCGGGAACGGCCCAGCCCTTCTGCGCCTTGCTGCGCAGCGCCGCAACGGTCAGCGCAGCGGCGGCGAGCGTTTTTGCGTCGAGCAGACCGGCTGTCGCGTCCAGCACGCCCGTATTCACGGCGTCCAGCAGCGTATGCAGCCCCTCGCGCACCTTGCCGGAGGCCGCCGGGTTCATCTTCCCGTCCAGCCCCATCAGCTTCATCGCCGCGCCCATCACGACCGGCGCCTGCACCTGGGACTCGTCGTAGCAAATCAGCACGGAACCCGTGCGCGGCTCGATTTCAACGCGGCTGATTACGCCGGTGCCCACCAGCTGCGCCTTCATCTGCTCCGCCTGTTCGCGTGCCCCGGAAACCGCCGGCATATAAAGCCGCATCCGCCCCGGCAGGCTGGAGCGCACCTCCGCCGTGCCGCGGAAAGAGGGAAGCTTCATCAGATTGTGTTTTCGTTCCTTCGGCAGCGCCGCTGCCGCGCCAACGGCCAGCGCCGCCCACCAAACGCCGTTCACATTCATTCCTCCCTGCGTTTCAGCAAAGTTAGTTTCAGCTAACCGTTCGTAGAAAAGAACGGTAAGGGCATCCCTTACCGTTTCTTATTTTATCACAATGCGTTCCTTTGTCAAGAAATGCGTCGAGGGTTTTTTGCCGCGCGCAAGCGCGCCGAAATCAATTCGCCTGGCTTGAAAACCCGCCGGCGGCCCGTATGCTTTCGCCGATGTCCCCATCGATGCAGATCGCCTGCGAATCGATATCCCGCGGGCAGAAGGCCTCGCCCTGATTGACGCAGGCATAAACGGCGTCCGGGTTCGCGGCCGTCATCTGCCAGAAGGGATATTTGATAATTCCCGGCGTGTTGTACCCCACGCCCAGCTCGAGGAAAAGCACCCTGCCCCTTCGGCGCGTCCGGAGGAAGTTCTCATATCGCTCCGCCGCGGCGTGCCACCCCGCGTCTTCGACGAATTTATCGTCCGAGCGCAGGTTCATCGTCAGCGGCCTGCCGCACCGCGGGCAGACGGGCAGCAGCTCGGCCGGCACGCGCATCTCCTTCTGCCGCGCAGCCATCTCCCGTACGATCGCCTCATTATCCCACGTTTCCCGGCAGCAGGGCTCGGAGCACTGAAAGAGTCCGTAATCGCCCTGCGTGTAGAACAGGCGCTTTTTATCGAAGCCCGCCTTCTGAAAACAGTGATCGACGTTGGTGGTGAGAACGAAATAATCCTTTCCCGCCAGCAGCCGGAGAAGCTCCGCGTATACGGGTCTGGGCGCGTCCTGATAGCGGTTGAGCAGAATATACCGGCTCCAGTACGCCCAGAACTCCTCGCGGGACGGGAACGGATAAAAGCCGCCGGTATACATGTCATGGAAGCCATATTTCGCTTCGAAATCGGCAAAATTCGCGCTGAAGCGCGCGCCGGAATAAACGAACCCGGCCGATGTGGACAATCCGGCGCCCGCGCCGACAACGACCGCGTCGACCTCGCCGAGCGCCCTGGCCAGCCGCTCAATCTGCCCGGAGCAGCCGTTCATAGATTTTTCTGTCGATATCCTTGAAAACATTGAAAATCACCTTTTTTACGCTCGTCGGCTGCCGGAGGAACGTCTGCACCGTCTCGACCGCGATTTCCGCCGCCCGTTCGTTTGGAAAATGGAATTCGCCCGTCGAAATGCAGCAGAACGCCACGCTCTGCAGTTCATGCTCCGCCGCCAGCGTCAGACAGGCGCGATAGCAGTCCGCCAGCAGCGCGCAATCCCGCGCGCTCGCGCGCCCGGCGACGACCGGCCCGACGGTATGCAGCACCCAGCGGCAGGGCAGGTTGAACGCGGGCATAATTTTCGCCCGTCCGGCCGGCTCGGGCCGCCCCTGCCTTTCCATTATTTCCGCGCAGGCCAGCCGCAGCTGCACGCCCGCATACGTGTGAATCGCGTTATCGATGCAGCCGTGATTGGGCGCGTAACAGCCGGTCATGCCGGAGTTGGCGGCGTTGACGATCGCGTCGCAGCGCAGCGTGGTAATATCGCCCTGCCACAGGCAGAGCCCCGGCCGCACAGGGACAAGCGTTTCAGCGTCCGTCACGCCCCGCTCCGCAAGCGCCTGCCTGAGGTATTCGTCCTGCGTCTGCAAAAACCGCGCGCTGCAGGGCGCAGGCAGGCGGATATTCATCAGCCCGCGCAAAAGCCGGCGCTGTTCGTCCGGGTCTTCCGGAACGCCCCAGTCGCGATAGCGCGGGTCTTCATCCAGAAGCGCCCGAATCAGATACCTCCGCCGTTCCTCCTGATTCATGCCTCGTCCTCTTCTTCGTCCGTTCTGCGCGGCGCAAGCGCCGCTTTTTCGGCCTGCCGCACCCGCCTTCCGGACATACAATAGCACTGAATCGCCCCGGCGTAAAGTACGCACCTTTTTGTGCGTTGGCCGCTTCGTTCCTTCAGCGGGTCTGCGGCTTTCCCGCAAAGACCGCGTATTTCTGCACCATCCAGCTGACGAGGAACAGCAGCGCCTCGGTCGCCAGCTTCGCGGCGTAGCGGTTCAGATGCAGAACGTCCGCGAGCAGCATCAGAATCAGCGTATTCGCGCAGAGAATCGCACCGGCGAGCAGCGCGTAGCGCGGTGCGGACTGCATCACGCTGTTTTTATCACGGAAAACATACCGGCGGTTGAGCGCGTAGTTCACGCTTGCGCTGACGATGCGCGCCAGCACGTTGCACAGCGGCAGCAGCGCGCTCCCCAGCAGCGCCGAAAGCAGGCTGAACAGGCCGTAATCCGTCAGAAAGCCCGCGAAGGACGACGCGGCGAAGGCGAAAATCTCGCGATAAATCCGCCATGCGTCGCGAACCGGATGAAAATGCGACGACGCGTTTCCGTCGATATAGACCGTTTCAATTTCCACTTCGCGAATGGGAATATTCCGCCGCGCGCAGGCAAGGAGCACGTTCATCTCGTATTCGTACCGTTCGCCGTGAACGCCCAGCATAAACGGAATCATCGCGCAGGAAAACGCGCGCAGGCCGGTCTGCGTATCGCGAACCCTGCGGCGCGCAATCGCGCTGAAAACCATGCGCGTAATCCCGTTGCCGACGCGGCTCTTGAGCGGCACCTTTCCCGTAAACGCGCGGCTGCCCAGCGTCAGCGCGGACGGTTCCGCCTGCGCGGCGCGCACGGTCTTCTCGATATCCTCGGGGCGATGCTGGCCGTCCGCATCGGCGGTCACGACGACGTCGCCGGGGGCCGCGACATGCTGAACATACTCCAGCCCCGCCTTCAGCGCCGCGCCCTTGCTGCGGTTGGGCGTGTACAAAATCACCTTCGCGCACGGCCGCACCGTCTGAAAAATCTGCGAATACCGCTCTCCGCTCCCGTCGTCCACAACGACGACGGCGTAATTCTTCTCCTTCAGGGCAAAACAAAGCACACTTAGGGTGTATCTGAAAAAGGAAGAGGCGACAGCACGAGCAGTTTTTTCGTCAGTTCAAGGAGGGAAATCGAAGGTTTAGTGGTGCTAAATCGGGGGCAATACCGCATAATTCGCGTGAAGGATGACGAGATGGATTTGCGTCGGATGCGAATTGCAGATTTCGAAGGCGTACCGGTGGTACGTCAAGAAAGCTGCAAGCAGCAGACGGCGTAAAGGCGTCCGTCAGCCTTTGCACGATATTGTGCGGGATTGCCCCAAGCTTTCCGACGCGGAAATGGCGGAAAAGACGCCGTGATGGCGCCTCAGGGAATTTTTCAGATACACCCTAACCGGAGGATGAACATGCCGACGATCATTCAAAGCCTGGACTGGGCCGTGCTCGACTGGATCCGCGCGGCGCTTTCCTGCGAACTTCTCGACGCGATTATGCCGGCGCTGACCCATCTTGGCGACGGCGGGTTTATCTGGATTCTGGCGGCGCTTTTTCTGATCACCACGAGAAAATACCGCCGTCAGGGCATTGCAATGCTGTGCGCGCTGGGATGCGGCGCGCTGATTGGAAACCTTGCGCTGAAAAATCTGGTGGCGCGTTCGCGCCCCTGCTGGCTGCGTCCCGATGTGCCGCTGCTCATTCCCCTGCCGACGGACTATTCCTTTCCCTCCGGGCACACGCTCGCCTCGGTAATCGGCGCGTCTTGCCTTGCGCGGGCAGACCGGCGGTTTGTTTCGCCGCCATTGCGCTGGCCTCGCTGATCGCGCTTTCGCGCCTGTATCTGTTTGTCCATTTTCCCAGCGACGTTCTGGCGTCCGTCGTTTTGGGTCTTGCGATTGCCGCCGGAGTGAACCGTGCGTTCCGCCTCCGCGCGGTGGAAAGGAGCGCCGGATGAACGCAACGCTGAAACGAATTCTCCCCCTGATGCTGGCGGCCGCTTTGCTCGGCGGCTGCGCCGCGCAAAAACAGCCCGCCGAACCGACCGAGCCGCCGGAAACGGCGCCCCCCATCCCGACGGAGGTTCCCTGGACTCCCGAGCCGACAATCACGCCGCGCACGTTCGATATTGCGGTTGAAATGCCGTCCGACGGCGCGACGCCGCTGCTGATTCACCCCATCGACGAGCCGACGCGTCCGCCGCTGACGTTTAACTTCGTGCAGTACGTTTCTCAGCAGCTGGGCATTCAGTTCAACGTGCCCGCAAGCTGGACGGCTTCAAGCATAGAAGGCAGCAGCAACGCGCTCGTTTTTACCGAACCGGACTCGGAGGCGCACGACGGCTTCGCCAGCTCGCTGACGATCGTCGTCAACACCTATTCCAGCCTGCAGACGCTCAGCGACGCAACGGCGGAGTTGGACAGCGTCATCAGCCAGATTCGCTCGAGCTATCCGCAGCTGGAAGTTTCCTCCAAGGCGGAAAACAGAATGCTCGGCGAAGCGGGCTCGTACGTCACCTACTGGATCGACATGCCGGTGGATGAAAACGGCGGAACGCTCCGCACGCGCGGAAGAATCCTCGTCGTGCCGCGAAACAGGAAGCTGTATCAGCTGCGCTATATCTGCCCCGCGTCGTATAACGCGGATTATGAAAACGTATACCGCGAATTCAGAACAACCGTAGAGGAACTGTAATTCTCTCCTGCCAAACGGCGGCATCCGCTTCTTCCTGCGCTCCGATTTTTCGGAGCGCTTTTTATTTTTCCTGAAATCTCCGCACCCGCCCGCCGTGAAATTTTGCCGGCGATTCGGAGCGTCCGCGTCCAATCGGGATAGACAGAAGGGGCGAAATCATGTAGAATGTCTTCAAGTTAAACGCAATTAACCGTTTTGAGGAGGTGAACGCATACGGCCGGCCCTACGATCACGCCTCCGCCCGGCGCGCTTTTACTGGCGCAGAGCGCCGAATGCGCCGTCTGGCAGTTTCGCAACGAATCCGGCGACGGCACAATGACCTGCTACATGGTCTTTCCGGGCGTAGCGCTCAATTATAATGATTTTCATATGGAATATTTCGATTCCAGCTTCGTCCCCGCAGCGGATCTGCTGGCGATCGACCATTGCCGCGAAGGGCGGCTCGAATACGCGGCGGCGGAAAACGCCGTGGCGTACATGCACGCCGGAGATATGAAGCTGGACCGCCGGCTGCATCACACGGGACGGTTCATTTTCCCGACGGGACACTATCACGGACTGACCGTTGGCATTGAACTGGCGGCGGCGCGAAAAGCGTTTCAGACCGAACTGCAGGCGTTTGCGATCGATGTGGATCTGATCGTCCGCAAGTTTGCGCCGAGCGCGTATCCATGGGTGATCCACGACGTTTCGATGATGGAGCATATCTTCGGCGAAATGTATCAGGTTCCGCAGACGATACGGCTGCCGTATTTCCGCACGAAAATTCTGGATCTGCTGCTGTATCTGCAGGCCATGGAGCCGCCGCGGAACGAGACGGCGCGCGCCTATTTTTACCGCACGCAGGTAGAAAAAGTGCGGGCGGTTCAGTATTTTCTGGCCGAACATCTCGCGCAGGATATTCCGCAGGAGGCGCTGGCCCGGCAGTTCAGCTTCCCGCTGACCAGCATGAAAAAATGCTTTCAGGCGGTCACAGGCTCGTCCATCGGCGCGTGGGTGACAACCTGCCGCATGAATCGCGCGGCGGAAATGCTCACGTGCGACAGGACAAAGAGCATCGCCGACGTCGGCTGCTGCGTGGGCTATGACAGCGCCAGCAAATTCGCGGCCGCGTTTCGCCGGACGATGGGCATGACGCCCTCGGAATACCGCATGGAAAGAGGAGGCAAAGAATGAAAACGCGGAAGAAAAGCTGGATCCAGTCGCTTTTCGCCTATGCCGAAGGCGAAAAAAAGAAAATGCTGTTGTCGGTCATTTTATCGGTGGTCAGCGTCACGGCGGGACTTGCGCCGTTTTACTGCATGTACCGGATCATCTGTCTGTTTGCGGCGGGCACGGCCGGCGCGGCGGAAATCACCGGCTGGTGCCTGTGGGCGCTCGCGGCCTACGCCGTCAAGATCGCCGCGTCCACGCTGTCCACCGGCGTTTCCCACAACATGGCGTATCACGTGCTGGAAGGGCTGCGGCTTCGCCTGGCGGATCGTTTCCTGCACGCGCCGCTTGGCGACGTGGAAAACCACACCATCGGTGAAATCAAGAGCATGATGGTGGACAAAATTGAAAACCTCGAACCGCCGCTGGCGCATATGATCCCCGAGGGCGCGGGGCACGTCGTGCTGCCGCTCGTGAGCATCGCCGCGCTTTTATGCATCGACTGGCGGCTGGCGCTCGCCTCGCTGGTAACGTTTCCGCTGTCGATGGTCTGCATGATGCTGACGATGGTCATCAGCGGAAAGAATTTCCAGACCTATGATCGCTCCAACGCCTACATGAACAGCACGATCGTCGAATATATCGAGGGCATCGAGGTCATCAAGGCGTTCGGCCGCGCGGGCGTGTCGTATGAAAAATACGCCAGGGCGATCACGGACTTCCGCACGTTCGTGGTCAAGTGGCTGTCTTCCACGTATTTTACCATGAAGCTCAGCTTCGCGCTCTTCCCCTCCACGCTGATCGGCACGCTGCCCGTCGCGCTTTCTCTGGCCAGCCGCGGGATGATTACGGCGCCGCTTGCGGCGCTGGCCGTAATGCTTTCCATCTCCATGGTCGGCTCGCTGGCCAAACTGGAGGTATTCTCCGAAAACATGCGGCAGGTGGAGTTCACCGTAAAGGGGCTGCAGGAATTTCTTGAAATGCCCGAGCTGCCCGAACCGAAAGCGCGCGCAGCGGTTCATTCGACCGGGGTGGAGCTGAAAAACGTCCGCTTCTCGTATACCGGCAAGGTGGAAGATGAGGTGCTGCACGGCGTAAACCTCTCCCTCCCGCAGGGCAGCTTCACCGCGCTGGTCGGTCCTTCCGGCGGCGGCAAATCTACCGTAGCCAAGCTGATCGCGCGCTTCTGGGACGTCAGCGGCGGCAGCGTCGAAATCGGCGGCGTAAACGTGAAGGATATGCCGCTGAGCCAGCTTTCGGAGTATGTCAGCTTCGTCACGCAGGATAACTTCCTCTTCCGCTGCTCGCTGCTGGAAAACATCCGTCTGGGCAATCCCGGCGCGACGGACGAAGAAGTAAAAGCCGCCGCCCGCGCGGCGCAGTGCGAAGAGTTCATTCAAAAGCTGCCGCAGGGATACGACACGCCCGCAGGCGAAGCGGGCAAACGCCTGTCCGGCGGCGAAAAGCAGCGCATCGCCATCGCCCGCATGATGCTCAAAAACGCGCCTATCGTCATTCTGGACGAAGCGACCGCGTTCACCGACCCCGAAAACGAAGACAAAATCCAGCAGAGCATCGCCGCGCTCACCCGGGACAAGACGCTGCTGGTCATCGCGCATCGCCTTTCCACGATCAAAAACGCGGACAACATCGTCGTGCTCGAGGACGGAGCCATCGCGGCCGAGGGCACGCAGGCGCAGCTGCTCGATACCTGTCCGCTCTACAGGGACATGTGGCAGGCGCACATCGGCGCGAAAAACTGGGCGGTTTCATCCGCGGCAAAGGAGGCGTAAGGCATGTTCAAAACGGTCCGGCGCATCATCGACTGGTGCGGCAAATTTAAGGGACGGCTGTACGCCGGGTTTGCGTTTTCGTTCTTTTCGCATATTTTCGCGGCCATGCCGCTGATGGTAGCCGCCTACACGATCGGCCTGCTCATCGATTCGCAGAAAACCGGCGCGGCGTTCGATACCAGCTGGATCTGGAAATGCATCGTGATTCAGGTCGTGCTGGTGCTGCTTCGCTTCTTCTTCGATTATCTGCGCGCGCGTTATCAGGAATCCATCAGCTACGAGCTGACGGCGCGCGACCGGCTGGCCGTAGGCGACGCGCTCAAGCGCGTTTCGCTGGGCTACTTCCAGCAGATGTCCACCGGCAATATTCTCAATTCCATCACGACCGGCCTAGGCACGCTCGAAAACATGGGCGTCCGCATGATTGACAACTTTGTCGGCGGATACCTGAACTTTCTGGTGATCTTCGTCAGTCTCGCCCTGTTCAGCCCGGTAACGGCGCTGATCGCACTGGCCGCGGCCGCGCTGTCCTTCCTGTGCCTGCTGGCAATTTCTCATTACAGCGCGCAGAACGCGCCCGTGGAAGCGGCCGCCAACCGGGACATGACCGGCGCGATTCTGGAATACGCCCGCGGCCTTGCGGTCGTCAAGTCCTTCGGAAAGAGCGGAGCTTCGATGGATTCCGTCCGGAAAGCCGTCGCGGACAGCCGCCGGATTCACCTGAAAATCGAATGGGGCTATCTGCCCGCCAACGCGCTGCATCTGCTGGCGCTCAAATGCGGCAGCGTGGGGCTGGCGCTGGCCGCGAGCCTGATGTGTCTGAACGGGCGGATGGATTTCTCCATCGCGCTGATGTTCATCTTCTTCTCCTTCAGCATCTTCGCAAGCCTCGAGCCCATCAGCGACAGCGCGCATACCCTCAGCGTCATCAACGACGCCATGGATCAGCTGGACGCGCTGCGCGGCGAGCATCTGATCGACGCGGACGGCAGGGATATTCCGCTCGACCGCTTCGATATCGAATTCCGTCACGTAACTTTCGGCTACGATTCCCGTCCGGTGCTCAGGGACGTATCCTTCGCCATCCCGGAAAAAACGTCCACCGCCATCGTCGGCCCCTCCGGCAGCGGCAAAACCACCATCTGCAGCCTGCTGGCCCGGTTCTACGACCCGCAGGAGGGAAGCGTTTGCGTAGGCGGCCATAATCTGCGGGAGCTGACGTGCGACAGCCTGCTTTCCAACATCTCGATGGTCTTCCAGAACGTATACCTGTTCAACGACACCATCCGCGCGAATATCTGCTTTGGCAGGCCGGACGCGACGGAAGAAGAGATGATCGCCGCGGCGAAGAAGGCGCGCTGCCACGATTTCATCATGGCGCTGCCCAACGGCTATGATACGGTTGTCGGCGAAGGCGGCGGCACGCTTTCCGGCGGCGAAAGGCAGCGCATCTCAATTGCCCGCGCAATGCTCAAGGACGCGCCGATCATCATTCTCGACGAGGCCACCGCCAGCATCGACCCGGAAAACGAGCACCTGATTCAGTCCGCTCTGTCCGAACTGACCCGCGGCAAGACGATCCTCACCATCGCCCACCGGCTCGCCACCATCCAGAACGCCGATCAGATTCTGGTCGTAGACGACGGCCGCATCGCCGAGCGCGGCACGCACGACGAGCTGATGCGGCACAACGGCGTCTACCGGCGCTTTATTGAAATCCGCGAAAAGGCCGAAGGCTGGCGCATCGCGGGATGACGGGACTTATCGTTCCATCATAAAAGCCGCGTCCCCGGAAACGATTGTTCCGGGGACGCTTTTTCTGTACCTGTTTGAAATGCTTCGGCCCTTTCGGGCGCGCTCCGCGCGTTTTTCCGCGCCGTCAAATCTGCCTGAGATTCCGGTATGGTTCCAGCGCGGGGCTTTGATCGCCGACGCACCAGTAATCGCAGCAGTCTCCTCCCAGCGCCTCGGTCTGCGTCCGGATAAACCGGGCGTGCAGAATCTCCGCCAGGAAATGATCCGTTCTGCACAGATAGGGCAGCAGCTCGTCATCGCCGTGCGCTTTGGCGTGCCGGGCGATCGGGCAGCCGACGAGATGAAAGCAGAACCTCTCCGTGCGGTGCTCGGGGTTTATTTCCACCTTCCAGCTGTACAGCCATTCTCCGCGCGCCTGGTGCGCCTTCTGCATTCTGTTGAACTTCACATAGGTCTTTTCAAACAGCCGGTAGAGCCATTCGCTTTTATTGCCGTCCACGATTCTGCCCAGAAATTCCAGTTTCTCCAGCGCTCTGCGCTTGACGGTCAGCAGCGTCTCCCCATCCAGCCGGCGATCGCTCGCCTCATAGAATGCGAGGATTGTAAACCAGTCGAGCATGTTCTGCACCATCATGTTTTTGCCCAGATCGGGCATGTCCTTCATGAACGCGGAATAATACCCCTCGGCCCGTTCAAAAATCCGCCCGCGCTGTCGCCTCTTTCTTTTTCAGATACGCCCTAAATATTCGCGGATGATCCGGATATACGCTTCCGCCTTCAGCACCGTCGACAGGTGTCCGCCCGAAACATAGGCGATTTCCGGCTCATGCATCAGGCGAATGAGATCCTCCTGCATCTTGCCGGAGAAAAAGTCCTGATCGGGCAGAATCAGCAGGATTCGCCCCTTGAGCGCCTCGAAATCCGCTGCCGTCACGGGTTTCTGGTTCATCAAATCGGCCAGCAGGCCGGAAATATGCACGTCCTTTTCCTGCTTATAATCCTTGAAAATCGTCTCGAACATATCCTGCGCGTAGGCGATTTCCTCGCTGCTTTCGTTTCGGATATGGCTCATGCCGGCCCTGATGAGCTTCGGCTTGAGCTTCTCATAATTGCAGCGCTTCATATACCACAGCATAACCGGCGCAAGGCGGTACTTTCGCTTCAGGCTTTTCAGCGTGTTTTCGTCCATTCCACCGGTGGAGATCAGAATCAGTCCGCCGGCTTCGCCGGGATATTTCTGCACGTAAATCTGCGAAACCATGCCGCCGTCGCTCGCGCCGATGAAAACCGGTCTGCGAATGCCAAGCTTTTCAAAAAAAGCATGCATGCCGGTCACAAGTTCCTGATTGGTTTTCAGCTGCTGCGGATAGTCGAAGAGCAGCACGCGGGCGTCCTCGGCGAGCGCGTCCACGTAATCCATCCACATCTCCAGCGTGTTCATTCCGCCGTTGAGCAGCACGAGCGTTTCGCCATTTTCCCTGCCGCAGAGCATATAGCGAAAGCGCGCGCCCTCCACGGTCAGAAATTCGCACGGATGCGCGGTTTTGAAAGATTTAAGCTTTTCCGAAAACAGCATGGTTTTTCCCTCCCCTGGTTATTTTCACGCGCGCAGGCAGCGGAGCATATTCTCGCGCCCCGACGCAGCGACGTCCGCCCTGTCCGATTCCTTTGCCTGCAAACGTTTTGCGCGTGATATGCAGGACGGCGCAGCCGTCGATTTCCTTCGGCGTAAAGTTCAGCTCCCGGCGCGTCAGCCCGGGCAGCGCTCCCCTGTCGTTTTTCCCGCGAAAGCGCGAAAGGATTTCGTCCGCCGCGCCGGTCCTCCGCCGCTTGAAGCCGATCGGCCGCCCTCCTCAGATTGCCTTTTCCGACCGCGCCGAACCGCCGCGCGCTTCATCCGGGTATTTAATCAGCTCATAGAGCTTTCCAGCCTCGCCGAAACTGCGCGTTCCGGCAAGCTCCATGCCCAGATGCAGATATTTATCGCATTTGGATTTTGCGTCGGTCTCGAGGATTACCGGCACGCCAAGCCGGTTGCCCTCGGTAAAGGCCAGATTCATAACCCTGCGCATGTATCCCCGCCCCTGATACGGCTGCCGCACGCATACCAGACCGACAAAGAGATACGGCTTCTTCTGCCTGTCGAGCCGCTTATCCAGCCCCGCGCCGCCCTTCGCCATAATCCGCGCGAACCGGATCAGCTCTCCGAACTTCATAGCCCCCAGCAGCGCTCCGGCCAGCGGCAGAAAAGCCTTCCGCTTTATTTTTTCGCCGGGCCGCTTATAGGCGATAAACGCTTCCCCATTTTCGCCCACGGTATAGAGCATGCCGCTTTGCAGCGCCATGCGCACATAGCCGCAGATAAAAGCGGCCGCCGCGTCCCGGCCGGGAAACGCTTCGATCAGCCCGTGCTCGCCGCCGTAATCATACTCGCCGAAAGCGCGGCCGATATCGGATACGACGCTTTCCTCCAGCGTATTAACTTTCATATCGCTTCGCCCCTCCGTTTTCTGCGCTGCCCGGCCGCTATTTTCCGGCGAGCTTCAGGCAGAAATCGCAGCAGTCGCCGCCGCGGCCCAGCGTTTTCGTTCTGTGCCAGACA
The DNA here is from genome assembly GCA_934615235.1 of uncultured Clostridia bacterium. GTDB lineage: Bacteria > Bacillota > Clostridia > Christensenellales > Aristaeellaceae > Aphodomonas. Next base: position 3,214 of record CAKTTL010000038.1, on the reverse strand, counting down.
AGCTTCGGATGCAGCCCGTCGTAGGGTGTATCTGAAAAAGGAAGAGGCGACAGCACGAGCGGATTTTTCGTCAGTTCAAGAAGGGAAACCGAAGGTTTAGCGGGGCTAAATCGAGGTTTTCCGACGCAGAAATGGCGAAAAAGACGCCGTGATGGAGCCTCAGGGAATTTTTCAGATACACCCTAAATATCGTCGCTGTCGCAAAAGCAGGGGCACAGCTCCGGACAGCCGCACCTTACGCATTCATCGTGATAAGGGCACCGGATCATGTCGACGCGCCATACGCCGCCGTCCGTCTGAATTTCCCGCGCGGCGAAGCCCGCCGTCTCGCCGAACAGCTTCGGCGTCTGTCTGGAAAAGACGCCCGGCACTTTTCGATAAAGCCCGGGAATGCGCATCAGCTTCACAAAGACGCGCTTGAGCTTCCATGCGCGCTTTTCCACATAGCCGTGAACGGTACGCAGCGCTTCCTCCCGCGGCATGACGGCCTGCAGCGTTTCATAGGCCGCGATTCCCGGCAGAATCTGGCCTTCCAGATGCCGCAGTTTTTCCGGGGACGCGCCGGCGTTTTCCGCGCGCAGCCGCTCCAGACGCGCTTCAAGCGCGGCGCGTAAAACCTCCGCCTGCGCCGGAAAGCGCTCCTCCAGCGTTTGTTCAAACGCGGAAATCAGATAGTTTTTTCTCATGCGGTTTTCCCCGCTTTCTCGCAGAACGGCAGCTCGGGCATTCGGTTCTGCTCCATAATCTCCGTCAGCATCCGCGCGAACCCTTCCGGGTCGCGAATCTGATACTGCATGTGGTTATACCCCTTGAAGACCGGGAAATTCCCGTGCGGGTAAGCCTGCATCACCGCCGGACGATATCTGATGTGCTCCTCGGCGCTGCCGAATTCGAAATATGCGCGCCTCTGCATCTGCTCGGGCAGCGTCGGGAAAGGCTTCTCCTCCAGGCTGTCCCCAAGCTGACGGCGCAGATTGCCGTAGCGCAGCGCCCGGCCCGCGGCGATGAAATACGGCCTGATGGCTTCGTCGTCGCACCACATGATCTTCCTGAGCGTTTTGCCCTTCGACCAGTACAGGCTCTTGATGGCGAGATAGAGGAACGGCGTCATCATGCGGCGAGCCGCCCTGCCGATCTGCGCAAACTGGCCGCCGTCGAAGAACGCATGCTCCACCGGCAGGCTCGTCCGCGTCAGAAACGCCATGGCCAGATCGGCCCCGATCGAGGAGGCTACGATCAGCGCAAGGCGCTTTACCCCCTGCGCCCGCAGAAATTCCTCCACCTGCCGCACTTCGTCCGCCTTGCCGGCATATTTCTGCCCGGCGCAGTAAACCGTGGACGTGGGCAGAACGCAGTAATACCTTTCCTGCAGGTGCCGGGCCACCGGCTCGCTGCTCGCGCCGTTCACGCCCATTGCATGAAAGAACAGTACGGCGGAATCGCTTCTTTTTCCAATCGTCTCAAATTGCATCGTCCGCACCTCCTGCCGGCAAACGCCTGTGCGCCGTCTGTACTTCCTGCGAAAACTGCTGCGGATGCTCTCCCGCCAGCCCGCCGTGCCCAAGATCGGTGAAAATCTTTTCCTCGAAGGGATAGCCCTTCTGTTTCAGCGCCCGCAGGTTTGCGGACAGCTTTTTGTCTACGCTCCCTTTGATACCGTACCAGAGATACATATGCGTTTTTCCGAAAAGCGAATAATCCGTTTTCTTCCCGATCAGGAAATAATCCTGGTTCTTCCAGCTTTTCCACGTGGCCTTGCCATAAAGAATCCGCTCGGCTTCCTGCAATTCGCGCCCGGCAATTTTTGCAAGAAACTTTTTTCTTCTCGGCCCCGGACGCCCCATAATGGCATAAAACAGCCCCGTGAAGAAGAAACAGTAAACTTCCTTCCCCCATCGGCTCCGGATGTTCGGATAATCCCGAAGGCCCATGCCGTCGGCAATCGTAGTGGTGATCGTCAGCCGTTCGTCGCGCAGGACCTCCATCAGCACCCGGCAGCCGTAGGAAATGCCGTAGAGAATATCGATCTTTCCGCCGTAACGCTCCGTTATGTAATCGCCCAGCCGTCTGGCCTCATCCATGGGCGATTTGAACTCCGTTTCCGGCTCGTCGGGGTTGAAGCCGTCGTAAGCTACCAGCACCACGTGATAGACTTTCGCCATTTCCTCCGCCGCGGGGAGCTCGCCGCGATAGCTCACGCCGCCCCCATGCAGCATCACCATCAATTCGCGGTTTTCCCTGCCGAATTCAAAGTATTTCATCGCTTCCACCCCCGAAAAGTCATCCGCTCCTGCGCGCCGTAACGCAGAGCCAGCCCCGTTCGCTCCTGTGCGTCTGAACGGCGCGAAAACCGGCCTGCTCCAGCGCGGCCTTCAGCTGAACGTCCTTATAGATCGTCATGCCGTCGATTTTCCTCGTCCATTTCTCGTCTCCGGCGTGATCGCCGCCGCATTCGTTGCAGATCAGGAACATGCCGCCCGGTTTCAGCACGCGGAAAATCTCGCGGAAGCTCCGCTTCAGTTCCGGCCAGAAATAGACCGTTTCAAACGCCGTAACCCGGTCGAACCGCGCGCTTTCAAAGGGTAGCGCCGTCACGCTCGCCTGCAGCACTTCGCACAAGCCGGCTTCGATCGCCTTCCGGTTCAGCTTCCGGGATTTCTGCACGCTGATCTCGGAATAATCAACGCCGCAGACGCGGCCTTCCGGGCATTTCCTCAACAGCTTTCGCAGATTCGCCCCGCCGCCGCATCCGCAGTCCAGCAGCTCCGCGTTTGGAGAAGCGGGCAGAAACCGAAAGCCCCAGTCCGCAAGGCCGCGGTGGCCAAGATTCATCATCCGAACCATCAGCTTCCCGCCCAGCCCGGCCGGCTTGCGGGTGTTTTCAAAAAATGACACGCTCTCTCCTCCCTTTCTCAGGGTGTATCTGCCTTTTCAGTTACACCCTCGGCGCAGCGCATAAGTTAGATTTGTTTAACCCATGTGCTTTGAAAAACTGCCTCGCGGCAGTCTGAAAAATCCGTTTTTATTTTATCACGCGGCCGGGCATAAATCAATCCGGCCTCTTTCTTAAATTATTGTTGCATATCGGATGTTTTTCCAGCGGCGCTCTGCGCCGTCTTTATCCTCAGCGAAACTTGCGGCTTCCCCGATTTGACATCTGCCGCAAAATAAAATATAATTGGTTTGAAAATCAATCTGCTTGAGGGTGAAAATT